>JBEVEO010000254.1:0-3701 GCA_040512695.1 Leifsonia sp.
CGAGGACGGGCCGTCGCGTGCCGGCGTGCGTGAACTCCCCGGGATCGGGGTCGGCTCGGAGCACGTCGAACTGGCGACGCAGCACGTAGGCGTAGTCGTGGGTGAGCTCGGTGAGCAGCCGGAGCGGGTTCACCATCCGCGGCACAGGGGGAGGCGGGATCGCCGCGTTCGCATCGTGCGGTCCTCTCGTCGGTGGGCGTACAGCGATCTTCCCGCCTCGGACCATCTCGGGGCTAGTCCGGATGGCGAACATCCTGCCGACGCGTAAGCTCGTCCGACATGCTCGTTCGCGCAGCCGCCGGACACCGACGCGAGGAGTGACCACGTGACCGACATCGCCGCCACGCCCCGACGCGTCATGATGCCCGCCTTCACCCCGTTCATCGTCGTCGGGCTCGTACACGTGCTGGCCCTCGCCGTCGGAGCGGATGCCGTTGCGCACCCCTCCAAGTGGCTCTTGATGCCGGCGCTCGGTTTCGCACTCCTCTGGGCCGTCCGGCCGACCCGGAACGTCGCGGTGCTCACGACGCTCGCTGCGATCGGCCTGTCCTGGGCCGGCGACGTGATCGTCGACATCCCCGGTGACCTGACCTTCGTGCTCGGCCTGACAGCGTTCCTGCTGGCCCATGTCGTCTACATCGTGCTGTTCGTGCGCGTGCTGCGACTCCGGCGCACGGCCTGGTGGTCGATCGTCTACGCCGTCTGGTTCGTCGCCTTCCTCGTCGTGCTCGCACCATACCTCGGTGCGCTCCTCGTGCCGGTCGCGGTCTACGGCCTCGTCCTGGGATCGATGGCGGCGACCGCGGCGCGCGGCGGAGCCCTGCTGGCCGTCGGCGGCGCACTGTTCGTGGCCTCGGACACGGTCCTGGCGCTCGCACGGTTCCTGCCCGGCTTCGGCCTCCCGCTCAAGGACTCCATCGTGATGGCCGGCTACATCACGGCCCAGGGCCTCATCGTGCTCGGCGTGGCCCGGATCGTGCTCGCCGCGCGGGCGCGTTCCGCGCGGGTGGCATCCGTGTCAGCGAGCGCCTAGGACGGCACCGGCTCAGAACGCGCCGCCCGCCTTCCTCGACGAGGTCGGGCGGTCGGCGGCGCGTACCCGGTCGACGAGCTCCCGCCACGGGCCGTCGAGCTGCTGCTCGGCGAGAGTCGCCTCGCGCTCGGCGGGGAAGTCGGGCTCCTCCAGCGCAGGCGCGGGCTCTCCGACCTTCTGCGCGGCGGCATCCGGCTGTTCGAGACGGATTCGATAGAGGAAGCGGTCCGGCGACACCGGCGCCGGGCGCACCTCGTCCCACGGCAGGGCGCGGATGAGCACGAACCAGTCGGAGGCGTCCGGCTGGTCCTCGATGCGCACCTGCCATGACATGCGGATGCCGGCGATGCCGCCGGATCGGGACACGATGACTCGCATGCACGCGATGCTACTCCCGTCGCGCGCCGCCGTCCCCGGCACGGATGGCCGAGCGGGGTCTGCTCAGCGGTCGGCGATGACGCCGACGGCCCGCCAGGCGGCCTTCACCGCTTCGGCCTCCGGTCCGTCGGCGCCGTAGCGGGCGGCAGCGGCATCCGCCGTGATCTTGGCGAATGCGGCGAAGTCCGCGCGCGCCGTGAGGGAGTCGCCGGTGAGGGCGTCGTACCAGATCTGGCCCGCCTTCTCCCACGCGTTGCCACCGATCGCGGTCGCGGCGAGGTAGAAGGCGTGATTGGGGATGCCGGAGTTGATGTGCACGCCGCCGCTGTCGTCCGTGGTGTGGTCGTAGTCGCGCATGTGCGCAGGCTGCGGATCCTTGCCGAGCACGTCGTCGTCGTATGCGGTGCCCGGCGCCTTCAGCGATCGGAGCGCCACTCCCTGCACCTCGTCGGTGAACAGTCCCTCCCCGATGAGCCAGCTCGCCTGGTCGACGGTCTGGCGCTTCGAGTACTGCGCGACGAGTGAGCCGAAGACGTCGCTGATCGATTCGTTCAGTGCACCGGACTGGCCCTCGTAGACCAGGTTCGCCGTGGACTGCGTGACGCCGTGGGTGAGCTCGTGCCCGATGATGTCGTTCGCGATCGTGAACCGGGTGAAGACCTCACCGTCCCCGTCGCCGAAGACCATGCGCTCGCCGTCCCAGAAGGCGTTGTCGTACTTGTCCCCGTAGTGCACCGTGGCATCGAGGGGGAGTCCCTTCCCGTCGATCGAGTCCCGACCGTACGCCTCCCAGAACAGGTCGAAGGTGTCGCCCAGGCCGTCGTACGCCTCGTTCACGGTGACGTCCTCGACGGCGGGCTCGCCCTCCTTCCGCACCACGGCGCCCGGGAGCTTCTCCAGCCCGCCCGCGTCGGAGATCGTCCGATCCGGCTTGCCTGCCGTCGCGGCACTGCGTGACCGGCGCCGGGACGGCGTGCGGGTGACGGGGGCCGGCTCGCCGTAGCGCACACCGTCGCGAGCGAGCGAGTGCCTGGCGGCCTCCGAGGCCTGCTGGAACCGCGGGTCGTCTGCTTCGGCGATCCTCGCGAGCAGGTACGGCGGCACGATGCTGCGGCACCGATCGTCCGCTGCGTGCCGATCGCGGCCGGCTCCGGCGTGCTCATCGGGCAGGTGGTTCTCGTTCCCCCGGTTCATGGGGCCGAGCCTATCCCGGCCCTCGGACAGGGCACGTGAGCCGGTCCGTAGACTCTCAGCATGCCGAGCACTCTGGGAGCGACGGCCGCCGACGTGCGGCTCCCGGCACTGACGTGGAAGCTGGTGCCTGCCGTACTGGTGTCGGCATCCGCCGTCCTGCTCTTCGGCGTCCAGATCCCCGCCGCAGGGTACGCCGTGCTCGCCATCGCACTGGTCCTGGCCGCCGTTCTCGATCGGAGCCTGCTGCGCGACCTGTCCCTGATCGCCGCCGGGATCGTGATCATCTCCACGATCTCGGTGGCCGCCGACATCAGCTACCTCAACATGCTGGTCATGGGAACGGTGCTGGCGCTCGCCGTCGCCGTGCCCTACGTGGTGTCCCGCTACGTCTATCGCGAGCGGGCCATCCGATTCCCCTGGCGCGGCGGTGGGCGCTGGAAGCGGGTGCAGTGGTTCTACCTGGCCCTGGTGCTGTGCCTGGGCTGGACCATCCTGCCGTTCTACTTCATCACCTCCGGGGTGTACACGAACTGGCCCGTCGTCACGACCCCCGATGAGATCGCGCGACTCCTCGTCGGGGTGAACGCCGTCGGCATCTGGGATGAGTTGTTCTTCATCTGCGTGGTCTACGTGCTTCTGCTGCGCCATTTCCCGAACTGGCTCGCCAACCTGCTGCAGGCCGTGATCTTCGTGTCGTTCCTCTGGGAGCTGGGCTACCAGAGCTGGGGTCCGCTGCTGACGTTCCCGTTCGCCCTGCTGCAGGGCTACACGTTCTCGCTCACGCGGTCGCTCGGCTATGTGATCACGGTGCACCTGTTGTTCGATCTCGTCGTGTTCCTCGTGATCGTGCACGCGCGCAACCCGGGTGCGCTGCCCATCTTCCTGATCTGACTCGCCCTTCCCCCTCCCTCCCGCCGCCAGCCCCGCTCCCTTCTTCCCCATTCGGGGGGTGTTTTCGGGTTACATCGGGCCTTTCGTGTCCGCCGAAGGTGCGACGTGTGCTGCCATGCCGACCGTGACAGGTTGGCGGGATGGGAAGCGCAGCGTGATCGGCCGTGTCATGGTGGGGATGGCGGCCGTCATCGCCGTCGGAGCC
>JBEVEO010000279.1:0-4117 GCA_040512695.1 Leifsonia sp.
CGCGAGGCCGTGATCGTGCTGATCGCCTCCCAGTACATGCCCACCTCCGACGCGATCGTGCTGGCCGTGCTCAGCCGACTGCTCGCCACGGCCGCCGACGTCCTCGTCGCCGCGCTCTACGGACTCCTCAGACTCATCGACCGCAAGAAAGGCTCCACCGCCCCATGACCTCCATCGTCATCATCGGCTCCGCCCTCTCGGGCAACAAGGGCGCCGCCGCCATGCTCGAGAGTGCGATCGAGACCCTCGGGTCACGACTACCCGACGCGAGGTTCACCCTCCTCAGCATGTACCCGGAGCGTGATGCCGCCCTGAACACCTATCCCAACCTCGAGATCATCCCGGCGGACCCGGTGCAGCTCGGCGTGGCCATCAACTCGCTGGCGCTGCTCCACCGCATCCTGCCTCCCCTGCGTCGCACCATCCGCAAGCGATCGCGAGCAGTGGAGGCCCTCGTGAACGCCGACGTCCTGCTCGACCAGGGCGGCATCACGTTCACCGACGGTCGTGAGAAGTTCCTGCTGTACAACGTCGCATCGATCCTCCCGGCGCTGAACACGAAGACGCCGGTCTTCAAGTGCGCGCAGGCCGTCGGCCCGTTCAAGAACCCGATCAACAAGTGGGCGGCCAAGACCTTCCTGCCGAAGGCGCACACAGTCGTCACCCGGGGCGCGATCACCCAGCGCTTCGCCGACGAGCTGGGCCTCACGAACACCTTCGCCGGAGCCGACTACGCCTTCTCGCTCGAGCTGACGGGCGGCGAGCGGGCTGCCCTGGAGCCTCGCGTCGACCTGCAGGCTCTCGACAGCGAGCGCCGACTGGTCGGGTTGTCTCCGAGCGTCGTGATGGAGAAGAAGATCGCCGCGAAGGGCGGAGACTACGTCGGCATGATGGTCGACTTCGCACAGCACCTCATCGCTGCCGGGTACGACGTGCTCCTCCTCCCCCACAGCGCGCGTGCCAACACGGAGAAGACCCACAACAACGATCTCCCGCTCTGCCGCAGTATCGCCGAACGGGTCGGCGATGACACGCACCTGCATTTCATCGCGGACGAGCTCACCTCTCAGGAGCTGCGTTACCTGATCGGCCTGTGCGCCTTCTTCGTCACCAGCCGGTTCCACGCGATGATCTCGAGCCTCTCGATGGGCGTGCCCACGCTCGTGATCGGCTGGAGCCACAAGTACGAGGAGGTGCTGGAGATGTTCGAACTCCAGGAGTGGGCGTTCGGCAGCGACAAGGCGACCGACGCCTACGTGTGGGAGCGCTTCGAAGCTCTCGTCGCGGCCGAGCCCGACGTTCGTGCCAAGCTCGGGGCGCACCTCGGCGAGGTCAAGGCACGCTCACTCCAGCAGGCAGACCTCATCGCGGAGCTCGTGCGGAGCGCCTAGCGGCTGGTCCGCGTCAGTTTCCGTTCGACGAAAGCTGGGCGCGGATCTCCGCTGCCGACTGGCCGTACTGCAGCCGCTTGGTGCGCTCGATGGTGTCTTCGAGAAGGATGCGGTTGATCCGCATCAGGTCGGCGAGCAGGCCGAGCGCGAAGCTCAGCAGGCCTCCGACGAGAAGGGCAGCCCCCAGGATGAGCGACTGGATGTGGTCGCCCGCGACGCCGGTGGCCCACAGCACGAGGTAGCGCACGAACGGAATGAGCGAGACGACGGTGAGAGCCGCTCCCAGGGTGATGAAGAACGCGAGCGGCCGGAACATCAGGTAACTGCGGATGATGGCCCGAGATGACTCGGCGATGTGCTGCCACATCGAACTGAACAGTCGCGACTCGCGGGTCTTCGCGTTCGTCGTGATCGGTACTGTCGCCAGGCGCAGGCGCTTGTGACCGGCCTGGATGATCGTCTCCATGCAGTAGCTGAAGCTGGTGACGACGTTCAGGCGCATCAGTGATTCGCGCGAGTACGCCCGAAAACCGCTGGCCGCGTCGGGGATATCCGTGCCGGCCGCCTTGTTGACCACCCAGCTGCCGACACGCTGCAGCACGCGCTTGAGCGGGGAGAAGTGAGCAATGGTGGCCGTCTGGCGGTCGCCGACAACGATGTCGGCCTCTCCGCGCTGGATCGGGGCGATCAGGTCGCCGATGAGTTCGGACGGGTACTGGTTGTCGCCATCGGTGTTCACGACGATGTCGGCGCCCTGACCGAGCGCATAGTTCACACCATCGGCGAAGGCCCTGGCCAAGCCCATGTTCCGTGTGTGCCTCACGAAGTGCACGACACCGAGCTCCTTCGCGACCTCCACCGTGCGGTCGCTCGAACCGTCGTCGATGACGAGGATGTGGATCTCGTCGACTCCGTCGATGGCGGTCGGGATCGATTCGAGCACGGCGGGAAGCGTCTCTTCTTCGTTGAGGCAGGGAATCTGAACGAAGATCTTCATGGAACACTTTCTGTGAAACGGCACACGGCAGGCCTGAGCGTACAGTATCGGCGGACCGCTCGTGGACCGGGAGGCGGCAAACAACCGCCGGGGGCGGGAGAAGGTACTATCTCAATCGACATGACTGCTGCAACGCTCGCCTCTCAACCGTCGCCCGACAGCTCACGTCCGAAGAACGTCGCGGTCATCCTGGCCGGTGGAGTAGGGTCGCGCGTCGGCCTCGGAGTCCCCAAGCAGCTGATCAAGATCGCCGGAAAGGCGATCGTCGAGCACACCCTCGAAGTCTTCAACCAGAATCCGCTCATCGACGAGATCATCATCATGATGAACGGCGCAGCCATCGACGAACTGCGCCACCTCGCCGGGACCCAGAGATTCCACAAGCTCTCGCGCATCCTCCCCGGAGGGTCGACCCGCAACGACTCCACGAGGTTGGCGATCGCATCGCTGGGCGACGCGGACTGCAAGGTGCTGTTCCACGACGCCGTGCGCCCGTTCGTCGACGACCGCATCATCACGGAGTGCCTCGACGCACTGGACTCGTTCGAAGCCGTGGACACCGCCATCCCGTCAGCCGACACGATCATCGAGGTCGACGACCAGGCTGAGATCGTGGCCATCCCGTCCAGATCGCGCCTCAGGCGGGGTCAGACCCCTCAGGGCTTCAGGCTGAGCACCATCAGGCGCGCCTACGAGATCGCGGCAGAGGATGAGGATTTCGAAGCCACCGACGACTGCAGCGTCGTGTTCCGCTATCTCCCCGACGTGAAGATCCACGTCGTCGAGGGCACGGCTGAGAACATGAAGATCACCGAACCGATCGACGTGCACATTGCCGACAAGCTCTTCCAGTTGCAGTCGTCGAGCCTCTCGCTCGAGATCAGTCAGGGCGAACTGCCGAACCTGACAGGTCACCGCATCGTCGTCTTCGGCGGCAGCTACGGAATCGGGCGCAGCGTCGTGACTCTGTGCGAGAAGGCCGGAGCCGTGGTGCGATCGTTCAGCCGGTCGACGACGGGGACCGATATCCGCTCCCGAGACGACATCAGGTCGGCCCTCGATGCGACCGCCGCAGACCTCGGGGGCATCGACGCCGTCGTGGTCACAGCCGGGACGCTGCGGATGACGACGCTCGCGCAGGCCGTCGACGAAGACATCACCACCACGCTCGACACGAATCTCCTCGGTCCGATCGTCGTGGCACAGGAGTCGTACCGGCACTTGACCGCGTCGTCGGGTCAGCTCCTCCTCTTCACCTCGAGTTCGTACACACGAGGACGCGCCGGCTACAGCGTGTACTCAGCGACGAAGGCCGGCGTCGTCAACCTGACGCAGGGCCTGGCGGAGGAATGGGACGCCGAGGGTGTGCGGGTCAACTGCATCAATCCCCAGAGGACGCGCACGCCGCTTCGAGAGGCGGCATTCGGCGAGGAACCCGCAGATACCCTCCTCGAGCCCGACGTCGTGGCGACAGCTGCAGCCCATGTGCTGGCGGCCGGAGCCACAGGGCAGGTCATCGAGGTGCGGATCGAGGGGACCCTCACCGCATCGTGATGGTCGGTCAGTTCAGCGGCTGAGAGCCTCGGCGATGGTCGTGGTACTCCTCTGACCCACCTCCAAGAATAGGTGCCACCGCCCGCTCTCGTCGGCGACGAGATCGGGCGAAGTCGCGCGACCGGACTCGGGAGCAGCCTGATCGGGAACATAGAGCTTGGCTGGCTTGCCCACA
>JBEVEO010000013.1:0-7161 GCA_040512695.1 Leifsonia sp.
CGTCGGAGGCCTCGCCTTCTTCCTCACCCGCTGACCCCGCCGCCGTAAGGTGGGCGCGGAGGTCGAGATGGATCCGTCTGGGAAGGTCGCCATCGTCACCGGAGGGGGCGCCGGTCTCGGTCGTGAGCTCGCGGTCGGCCTCACGAGCGCTGGTGCCCACGTCGTGGTGGCGGATGTCGACCTCGACGCGGCCGCGGAGACCGCGGAGACCGCGGAGCTCGTCGCGGCCGGCGGCGCCACGGGCGGCCGCCACAGCGGCACGGCGTGGCCGGTCCGGGCCGACGTCCGCGATCCGGCCATGGCGTTCGGATGACGTGCATCGTGCCCGGCTGGATCGGCCTCGAGCGCGCCCACCGCGAGTACGCCGCCCTCCCCGAGGCGGAACGGGCGGCGATACCGCCTCTCATCCCGCCGTCCGATGTCGTGGCGACGGCACTCGCACTCATCGCTACGGGCGCGTCCGGCGAGGTCGTGGAGCTGCTCGGCTGACGGATCGAAGGGCCCCTCGGCGCTCGCCTAGGGTGGTGGACGTGACGGAACAGAACCCGGTGCGGCCCGGCATCGCCGAACGGCTGTCGCGGATGGTGCAGCTGCCGACGGTGTCCGCGGAACTGGACGTCCGCGGTCGGGAGCCGTTCGAGGCGTTCGAGGCGCTCATCCGGGAGCTGTACCCACTCGTGCACGAGCACCTGACGCTGGAGAAGATCACCGACTTCGGCCTGCTCTACCGCTGGGCCGGCCCCGCGACGAGCCGGGGAGCCGCGAGCTCGGACGAGCCCGTCGTGCTCATGGCGCACTACGACGTCGTGCCCGTCGACCTCGGCGATCCGTGGACCTACCCGCCCTTCGACGGGACGATCGCCGACGGCATCGTCTGGGGCCGCGGAACGCTCGACGACAAGGGCGAGCTCTGCCTCGTCCTCGAGGCCGTCGAGAACCTGCTCCAGGCGGGCTTCCGACCGGCCCGCGACGTCTACCTGTCGTTCGGCGGCAACGAGGAGACCTTCGGCGATGCCGCCAGGTCCATCGCGGCCACGCTGCACGAGCGCGGCATCCGTCCCTGGCTGGTGCTCGACGAGGGCGGTGCCGTGACGGATGCCCCGCTGCCGTTCATCCCCCTCGTCACCGCCGTCGTCGGTGTGGCCGAGAAGGGCGCGATGACCCTCCGCCTGGACGCCCGCGGCGAACCGGGGCATGCATCGGCTCCCCCGCGCGAGACGGCGACGACGCGGTTGGCCCTGGCGGTCCGGCGCATCAACCGTCGCGGCTTCCGACCGCACTTCCCCCGCGCAGCCGGCACGATGTTCCGGGTGTTCCGCGAGAACACGACCGGGCGTCCCCGCGCCATCGTGTCGGCCCTGCTCGCCGTGCCCCCGCTCACCGCCCGTCTGTTCGCCGGGATGGGCGGCGATGCCGGGGCGCTGGTGCGCACCACCGTCGCCGTGACCATGCTCGACGGCGGCACGGCAGCCAACGTGCTGCCGTCGCAGGCATCGGCGACGCTCAACATCCGCATCGCCGTCGGCGAGACCGTCGCGGGGTCCGTCGCCCGCATCCGGCGCATCGTGCGCGGCCTCGACGTGTCGGTGACGGTGCTCGAAGGCGACGACCCGTCACCGGAGTCGGCAACGGACAACGCCCAGTTCGCCCTGATCCGCGATGCCGTCTCCGTCGCGTACCCGGAGGCCGTCACGGCACCCTACGTGCAGATGTCGGCCACCGACGCGCGTCACTTCCACCGGTTCTCGCCCGCCACCTACCGCTTCGCTCCCCTGCTCATGACGACCCGCCAGCGCGGGTCGATCCACGGCATCGACGAACACGTCACCATCGACAGCCTCGAACGGGGGGAGCGCTTCTACGCCGCTCTCCTGCGTTCGTTGCCTGCCTGAGGCATTCGTCGGGTTAAGGTGTGATGCGATCGGCGGAAGCCGGTCGATTCCAGCTCGGAAAACAGGGAGACGCGATGTCGCGTGCGGTGAAACTCGGATCGGTGGCCGGCGTCGTCGGCTTCCTCGCCTTCGTGGAGTTCACGAGCGGCATCCTGCAGGGGTACTACACGCCCCTCCTCACCGACATCGCCAGGCACCTCGGCGTGCACGACGCCGACGTCAACTGGCTCGAGGGCACGCAGCTCATGCTCTCGGCCCTCGTCGTCCCCGCCATGGCCAAGCTCGGCGACATGGTCGGCCACCGGAGGATGCTGCTGGTCTCCACGGCCGTGACCGCCGTCGCCTCGCTCGCCCTGCCGTTCACCGACGTGTTCTGGGTGTTCCTCGTGGCGTGGGCGCTGCAGGGGTTCTACGTGGTCTGGCTGCCGCTCGAGATCGCCCTCATCTGGTCGCGCAGCCGCACCGTCGGCTCGCCGGCCGCCGTGACCCGACGCGCGGCCGGACTCCTCGTGGCCGCCCTCGAACTCGGCGCGATCGCGGGTGCGCTCACGGCCGGTCAGCTCGCCGACGTGCTGCCGCTGCAGCTCACGCTGCTGCTGCCGGCGTTCGCCGTCGCCGTCTGCTTCGTCGTCGTGCTGTTCGGGGTGAAGGAGTCGCCGAACCTCACCGGCGGGAGGTTCGACACGGGCGGCCTCATCCTCGTGTCGCTCGCGCTCCTCGCGCTCACCGGCGGCCTCAGCCTGTTGCGCCTGGCCGGCCCCGGCGACCTGCTGTCGTGGGGCGTCGTGGCTGTCGGCGTGGCGCTGTTCATCCCCTTCGCCCGGTTCGAGCTGCGCCAGGCCGACCCGCTCATCGACGTGCGCATGTTCCGCTCTCCGGCGCTCGGCCCGATCTTCCTCACCGCCGGTCTCTTCGGCGTGAGCGTGCTGGGCGCGCAGGCACCGCTGTCGACCTTCGCCAGGACGGATGCGGACACCTACGGCTACGGCCTCTCGGCGTCGAGCGGACAGACCTCCATCCTCATCGGCGCGTACGTGCTCTCGCTCGTCGTCGGCGCGATGCTGTTCCCGCTCGTCACCCGTTTCGTCACGCCGCGGATCGCCCTCATCGGGGCGAGTTCGCTCGTGGCCGTCGGCTACCTGCTGTTCGTGCCGTTCCACGACGGCTACGTGAACGTGCTGGTGAACATGGTGATCGCGGGTATCGGATCGGGCGCGCTCGTCGCGGCGCTTCCCGCCGCGGCTGCGGCCGCCGCTCCGACCGGCCAGACCGGGGTCGCGACCGGGCTGACGAACTCGGTGAAGACCGTGGGCGGCGCGATCGCCTCGTGCGTGTTCGGCATCGCCCTGCTGAGCCACGTCGGCGGCGCGGCCGTGGAGGGGACGGCCGGGTCGCTCAGCGGGTACATGACGGTGTGGATCGTCTGCGGCCTCACGGCCGTCGCCGCGGCGGTGCTGCTGGTCTTCGTGCCGAAGCTCGCCTTCTCGGACGCCGCTGTCGCCGATGCCGCGGCCGAGCCCGTCGTGCGCTGAGGGCTCAGTAGTCGAGGCGGTCGATCGCGAGCCTGGCGAGGTCGATGTTGCGCACCATCCGCATCCGCTCCTTGCGTGTGCGCTTGTAGTTCGCATCGACGGCGCTCTGCGGCCGTTCGAGATCGAGGCGAACGCCGATGGCGCCGGCGACGTCGTCCCAGGCGTCGTCCCGGGCGGCGAGGATGAAGGCGCGCAGGTAGTCGTCATCGCCGGCCCGCCGCTCGAGTTCCGCGGCGACGGCCAGGTTCACGCGTTCGCGCAGACCGAGGTTCACGAGGTCGCCGGAGCGGTAGTCGTGCATGTCCTGCGGATGGCCGTACAGGCGGGCCGCCGCAGCACTCTCCTCGGCGACGCGCCCGGCCGCGATCCGCATCTCGGACGCGAGCGAGCGCATGGCCTGCCGGGCATCGGGCAGGAAGGAGTCGACGTCGAAGTCGACGTCGTCCCCCAGCACGCTCACGAGGATGCGGTTCTTGAGGGTCATCCGGCTCGAGTACTCGGCGAGCATGACGCCCTCCTCGCGGGCGTCCTCCTCCTCGGGCGGCTCTGCCCACGGCAGGGTGGAGTAGTCGAACGGCGGCGCCTTCCTCCTACGCCGCCGACTGAACCACATCTCGCTCCCGCCCCGTGCCGCTCGTTCGACACCACTTCCGAGCGTACCGGCGCGCGGTGAACGGGGCGTGCCCGATCTCGGGCCGGGAGCCGGGGCGACCGGTGCCGATCAGGACCGCCGGATGTCGGCGCGGGACGCTATCGTGCAGGCAGGCGCGATGCACGCGCCGTGAGGGGAGTCGGCGTGTTCCTGCTCGACGGCCGCGTCGTCACGAGCGCGAGCGACCTCACCAACGCGTCGAAATGCGAGTTCGCCTTCCTCCGCGCCCTCGACGCGAAGCTCGGCCGTGTCGAAGCGGTGCGCGACGACCCCGATGCGATGCTCGAACGCACGGCACGCCTGGGCGACAAGCACGAGGACCGCGTCCACCACGCCTACCGCGAGCGCTTCGGCGACGGGGTCGTCGACGTCGCCCGGCCCCCGGAGCTCACCGCCGAGACGCTGGAGTACGCGACGCAGGCGACCCTGAGCGCGTTCGCATCCGGGGCCGACGTGGTGTTCCAGGCCACCTTCTTCGACGGCTCCTTCGTCGGCTTCGCCGACTTCATCGTGCGGCGCCCCGGCGGTCTGTACCTGGTGCAGGACACCAAGCTCGCGCGGCGGGCACGCGTCACGGCGCTCCTGCAGCTCGCCGCCTACGCCGACCAGCTCGACGCCATGGGAGTTCCGCGCGCCGACACCGTCGAACTGCTGCTCGGCGACGGCAGCGTGAGCGCGCACCGGGTCGACGACATCCTGCCGGTCTACCGCAAGCGCAGGGCACGGCTGCTCCAGATCGTCGACGAGCGGGTCGTCGACCAGGAGCCGGTCGCCTGGGGGGATCCGCGCTACACCGTGTGCGGGCGGTGCGCCGCATGCGCCGCGGAGGTCGAGGCGGCGCGTGATGTGCTGCTCGTCGCCGGCATGCGGATCTCGCAGCGCGACGCGCTCGCTCGCTCGGGCGTCCACACGATCGACCAGCTCGCGACCGTCCCAGCTCGCGCCGACGGCGAATCGCCGATCGACGGCATGGCGCGCAGCACGGTCGATGCCTTCCGCACGCAGGCCGCCCTGCAGGTGCAGGCCGAACGCGCGACGGATGCGGCGCGCGCCGAGGCGGTGGCGACCGGAGCGGATCCCGACGCCGTGCACCTCCCGCCCCCTGTCGCCGTGCGGGATGCGCAGGCGCTGGCCGCCGTTCCCGAGCCCGACGACGGAGACCTGTTCTTCGACTTCGAGGGCGACCCGCTCTACACCGAGGGCGCCGGCGTCAGCTGGGGGCTCGACTACCTCTTCGGCGTGCTCGACCGCGACGACGAGTTCACCACCTTCTGGGCGCACAGCTTCGCCGAGGAGAAGGTCGCCATCGAGCGGTTCCTCGACTTCGTCGACGAGCGGCGGGCGCGTCATCCCGGCCTGCACATCTACCACTACGCCAGCTACGAGCGCACGCACCTGCTCTCCATCGCAGCGCGCCACGGCACCTGCGAGGCCCGGGTCGACCAACTGCTCAACGACGGCGTGCTCATCGATCTCTACCCGATCGTGCGACGCGGGATGCTCGTCGGCAGCCGGTCCTACTCGATCAAGAAGCTCGAGCCGCTGTACATGGGCGACGAGGAGCGCGAGGGCGTCACCAACGCGGCGGACTCGATCGTGGAGTACCAGCGGGCGATGGACCTGGCCGCCGCCGGCGAGCTCGCCGAGTCCCAGGCGGTGCTCGACGACATCGCGCGCTACAACCGCTACGACGTGCTCTCGACGCTGCGCCTGAGCGAGTGGCTGCTCGAACAGGCGAGTGCGGTGGGCATCCGCCCGGCACCGCGTCTGCCCCGCGAGGGCGAGCAGTACGTGCAGTCGGAGCTCGCCATCGCACTCTCGCACCTGGCGGGCTCCGGAGACGCGTCCATCGATCACCGCACGGCCGACCAGACGGCGCTGGCGCTGGCATCCGCCGCCATCGACTACTACCCGCGTGAGCGCAAGAGCCACTGGTGGGCGCACTTCTTCCGCCTCGAGCAGCCGATCCGCGAGTGGGAGGACAGCCGTGACGTGCTCGTGGTCGACGCGGAGCGTTCCCGTCTCCTGGTCGACTGGCACCTGCCGGAGGGACGGAGTCTCAAGGAGCGGCGCACGGTGCTGCTGCGCGGCCGGTTCGGGCCCGGCACCCGCGTCTCCGCCGGCGCCGGCCTGTTCGCACTGTACGAGCCGGACGGCGCCGTGGTCGATGAGGAGTCGGACCCCGGCCAGCGCATCCGTCGCGACGTGACGGTGCTCGAGGTGCTCGACGACGGCCTCATCGTGGAGGAGGCCCTGCCCGTCGGAGCTGCACGCCACCGCGAGCCGCCCGTGGCCGTCACCCCCGGCTGGCCGCTCCGCACCACCGCGCTCGAGAACGCCATCGCCGAATGGGGCGCGGGCATCGTGCGCTCCCACCCCGCCTGGCTGCGCGACCCCATGGTCGACATCCTGCGTCGGCTGCCGCCTCGCACCGGACGCGGCGAGCTCGTGCCGGTGACGGCCGACGACGTCGAGGGTGCCGTCGTCGCCAGCCTCGTCGACCTCGACTCCTCCTACCTCGCCGTGCAGGGCCCACCAGGGACCGGCAAGACCCACCTCGCCTCGCACGTGATCGCCCGCCTGGTGAACGATCATCACTGGAAGGTCGGGGTGGTCGCCCAGTCCCATTCGGTCGTCGAGAACCTGCTCGACCGTCTCGCCGACGCGGGGCTCGCCCCCGACCTGGTGGGCAAGGCGCCCAAGTCCGGCGATGAGACACCGCACGGGTACACGGTGTTCGGCGACAAGAACGCGGCGCTGTCGTTCGCG
Organism: Leifsonia sp.; assembly: GCA_040512695.1. GTDB lineage: Bacteria > Actinomycetota > Actinomycetes > Actinomycetales > Microbacteriaceae > Orlajensenia. Next base: position 6,846 of record JBEVEO010000013.1, read on the forward strand.
CAGCAGCACGATGCAACGGGCTTCGTCGTCGGTGGCACTGCTTGGGACTTCGCCAATCCCGCGCGCTTCCCTCGCCGGGCCCTCGACCTGCTCGTGGTCGACGAGGCCGGGCAGTTCTCCCTCGCGTCCACCCTCGCCACGAGCGTCGCCGCCCGCAACCTGCTGCTCCTCGGCGACCCGCAACAGCTGCCGCAGGTGAGCCAGGGCACGCATCCCGAACCGATCGACCGGTCTGCTCTCGGCTGGGTGGCCGCCGGCCACGACGTGCTGCCGAGGGAGTTCGGCTATTTCCTCGCCGAGAGCAGGCGCATGCACC
>JBEVEO010000014.1:0-19945 GCA_040512695.1 Leifsonia sp.
CTCCTCGTCGCCGCCCAGCCGACGCGCGGCGTCGTCGTCGGCTCGATCGAGTTCATCCTCAAGCGCATCGTCGAGACGCGCGACGCGGGAGTGACGGTGGTCGTGGTCTCCACCGAGCTCGACGAGGTCGCAGCCCTCGCCGATCGCATCATGGTCATGTATCGCGGCCGCATCGTCGGGATCGTTCCCGGCGACACCCCGCGCGAGGTCCTCGGCCTCATGATGGCGGGCGAAGCCCCGGCCGGGGAGGGAGTCGCGGCATGAGCGATGACACTGTGAAGCCACCGACGGGCGCCGCGGCGTCGCCGGATCCCGACATCGCCATCGAGGCGCCGGACGACGCCCTCGACGCGCAGTCGCTCGCCGAGCCGGTCGTCGTCGCCCCCACCCCGCCCGTCGAACCGCCGTCGCGCTGGACCGTCGCCCTGCGGGAGATCGCGACGGGCAACGCCATCATCTCGGTGCTCGCCGTGCTCCTCGCCCTCCTCGTCGGCGCGATCATGATCGCCTTCACCGACGAGAACGTGCAGAAGGCCTCGGTGTACTTCTTCGCACGCCCCGGCGACACGTTCATCGCGATCTGGGACTCGGTCTCCGGCGCATACTCCGCCCTGTTCCAGGGATCGGTGTACAACTTCCGCCGGCCCGGCTTCGAGGCCGGCATCAAGCCCCTCACCGAGACCCTCACCTTCGCGACGCCGCTCATCGCGGCCGGACTCGGTGTCGGACTCGCGTTCCGGGTGGGGATGTTCAACATCGGTGGCCGCGGCCAGATGCTCATCGCCGCCTCGGCCGCCGGCTGGGTCGGCTTCGGCTGGGACCTGCCGTGGGGCATCCACATGATCGTCGCCGTCCTCGCCGGCATGCTCGGCGGAGCGCTGTGGGCGGGCATCGCCGGCCTGCTGAAGGCACGGACCGGCGCGCACGAGGTGATCGTGACGATCATGCTCAACTACATCGCCTACTACCTGGTGTCCTGGATGCTCCGCACCCCCGGCCTGCTGCAGGCACCGGGATCGAGCAACCCGAAGACGGCGCCGATGGCCGACACCGTGGTCTTCTTCAAGATCCTGGGGCCGCAGTACAACCTGCACTTCGGGTTCCTCCTCGCCATCGTCGCCACCGTGGTGGTCTGGTGGATCCTCAAGCGGTCGAACCTCGGCTTCCAGTTCCGCGCCGTCGGAGAGAACCCGAACGCCGCCAGGGTCGCCGGCATCAACGTGAAGTCGATGTACCTCTACGCGATGCTGATCTCCGGAGCGCTCATCGGTCTCGCCGGGGTCGCCCAGGTGCTGGGAACGGTCACCACCGGGTTCAGCTCCGGCATCGACGCCGGCATCGGGTTCGACGCCATCACCGTCGCGCTCCTCGGCCGCTCCACCCCGTGGGGCATCTTCGCGGCCGGCATCCTGTTCGGCGCGTTCAAGGCCGGCGGCTTCTCGATGCAGGCGGCCGAAGGCATCCCCATCGACATCGTCACCGTCGTGCAGTCGCTCATCGTCCTCTTCATCGCGGCCCCGCCGCTGGTCCGCGCGATCTTCCGCCTCCCCGCTCCCGGGTCGACTCCCAGACGAGCCGTCCCCAACGTCTCGAAGGAGGTGGCGGCGAAGTGAGCACCGTGACCGACAAGCCCACCGTCCCCGCATCGCCGTCGGCACCCGTGGTGCTGGCGAAGACCGTCATCACGAGCTGGAAGGCGCCGGTCGCGTTCGGGATCTTCACGATCGCGATGCTCGCACTCGCCACGGTCGGTGCCCGCCCAGGCGACACCGGCTTCCGCCTCTCGAGCCCCGGCGACGCCATCCAGCTCCCCGAGGTCGTCGTGTCGTCGCAGACGGCGGTCTGGGTGAGCGCGATCGTGCTCCTCGCCATCACGGTGGCGAGCATCGTCCTGGTGCGCGGCAAGCGCCGCGTCCCGCTCTGGATGATCGTCGTCTTCGCCCTGTTCTTCATGTTCGGGTTCCTCGCCTGGGCGGCCGCCGGTGCGTCGATCCCCGTGATCGGGCTGCTGTTCGGCTCGCTGAGCCTCGCCGTCCCGCTGATCTACGGTTCGCTCGCCGGCGTCATCGGCGAGCGCGTCGGCGTGGTCAACATCGCGATCGAGTCGCAGCTGCTCGCCGGTGCGTTCACGGCCGCTGTCGTGGCCTCTGTCACGGGGCAGCTCTGGCTCGGCGTCATCGCGGCCATGGTCGCCGGCCTGCTCGTCGGCATGGTGCTCGCGGTGTTCGCGATCAAGTACTTCGTCGACCAGGTCATCGTCGGTGTCGTGCTCAACGTGCTCGTCGTCGGCCTCACGAGCTTCTTCTACTCGCAGGTCCTCGTGCCGAACGCCGCCGTGCTCAACACGCCGCCGCGGTTCGAGCGCATCGCGATCCCGCTGCTCAGCGACATCCCGATCATCGGTCCGGTGCTGTTCCGCCAGACCATCATCGTGTACATCATGTACGTGGCCGTCGCGGCCGTGTACTTCGGGCTGTTCCACACCAAGTGGGGCCTGAGGCTCCGTGCCGTGGGCGAGCACCCCCAGGCTGCCGACACCGTCGGCATCAAGGTCAACCGCACCCGGTTCTGGAACGTCGCCCTCGCCGGCGCCATCGCCGGCCTCGGCGGAACGTTCTTCACCATCGGAACGGGCATCGCCTTCAACAAGGAGATGACGGCCGGCGCCGGCTACATCGCCCTCGCCGCCGTGATCTTCGGCCAGTGGGACCCGATCAAGGCCACCTTCGCGGCCCTGCTGTTCGGCTTCGCATCGAACCTGCAGAACACGCTCAGCGTGATCGGCTCCCCGGTGCCCAGCGAGTTCATGCTCATGCTGCCGTACGTCGTGACGATCTTCGCCGTCGCCGGCCTCGTCGGCAAGGTGAGACCACCGGCGGCATCCGGGAAGCCGTACATCAAATCATGAGTGCCGAGATGGATGCGACCGGGATCGACTGGGCGGCGCTGCGCGTCGCGGCGACCGCTGCCATGGGCAAGGCCTACGTCCCGTACTCGAACTTCCCCGTCGGCTGCGCCGCGATCGTCTCCGACGGTCGTGTGATCGCCGGCTGCAACGTCGAGAACGCCTCGTACGGCGTCACCCTGTGCGCGGAGTGCGCGCTGGTGTCCGGGCTGTTCATGTCGGGAGGCGGGCAGCTCGTGGCGTTCACCTGCGTCGACGGGCACGGCAACATCCTCATGCCGTGCGGCCGCTGCCGACAGCTGCTGTACGAGCACTCGGCCCCCGGGATGCTCCTCGAGACGGTCTCGGGCATCCGCACCATCGACGAGGTGCTGCCGGATGCGTTCGGCCCTCGCCAGCTCGACGAGTACCGGGGCTGACCGGTCGGCGCGACGCGCGTTCCGCGGCGCCGCGACCGGAACTCCCACCCGCGGGTCGGCGATCCGCGTGAACCGAAAGAAGGACCAGCATGGCCGTTGAAGCATTCGACGTCGTCGATCTCATCCACACCAAGCGCGACCATGGCACGCTCTCGACCGCCGAGATCGACTGGCTGATCGACGCATACACGCGCGGCTACGTCGCGGACGAGCAGATGTCGGCCATGACGATGGCGATCTTCCTCAACGGCATGGAGCGCCGCGAGATCCGCGACCTCACGATGGCGATGATCGCCAGCGGCGAGCGGATGAGCTTCGACGGCCTCGGCAAGCCGACCACCGACAAGCACTCGACCGGAGGCGTCGGCGACAAGATCACCCTGCCCCTCATGCCCCTCGTCGCCGTGTTCGGCGTCGCCGTCCCGCAGCTCTCCGGTCGCGGCCTCGGGCACACCGGAGGCACGCTGGACAAGCTCGAGTCGATCCCCGGCTGGCGCGCCAACCTGTCGAACGAGGAGATGTTCGCCCAGCTCCGCGACCACGGCGGCGTGATCTGCGCAGCGGGCAGCGGGCTCGCCCCGGCTGACGGCAAGCTGTACGCCCTCCGCGACATCACGGGAACGGTCGAGGCCATCCCGCTCATCGCCTCGTCGATCATGTCGAAGAAGATCGCGGAGGGCACCGGTGCGCTCGTGCTCGACGTGAAGTTCGGCTCCGGGGCGTTCCTCAAGGACATCGAGCGGTCACGGGAGCTCGCGCGGACGATGGTCGCGCTCGGCGAGGACGCCGGCGTCGCGACCTCCGCGCTGCTCACGAACATGAACGTGCCGCTCGGGCTCGCCATCGGCAACGCCAACGAGGTGCGCGAATCCGTCGAGGTGCTCCAGGGCGGCGGTCCGGCCGACGTCGTCGAGCTCACGGTCGCACTCGCCCGGGAGATGCTGGCGCTGGCCGGCCGGCCCGACGTCGACGTCGAGGCCGCGCTGCGGGACGGCAGGGCCATGGACAAGTGGCGCGACGTCATCCGCGCGCAGGGCGGCGATCCCGATGCGGCCCTTCCCGTCGCGAAGGAGACCCACACGGTCGTCGCCGACCGTGACGGCGTGCTCGTGGAGCAGCAGGCGCTGCCGTTCGGCATCGGCGCCTGGCGCCTCGGCGCCGGTCGCGCCCGCAAGCAGGACCCGGTGCAGCACGCGGCGGGCATCGACCTGCACGCGAAGCCCGGCGACACCGTGCGCGCCGGCCAGCCGCTGTTCACGCTGTCGGCCGACGAGCCGGAGCGCTTCGCCCGCGCCCTCGAGGCCGTGGACGGCGCCTGGCGCATCGGCGACGCCACCGACGAGGTGCTCACCGGCGGCCCGCTCATCGCCGAGCGCATCGGCCGCTGACCGGCCGCTTTCGCGCGGCGCAAGAAATCGGCGCCCACAGCGCACCGGCCGCACCGGTAGATTTGAGACGTGAACACGATTCCGACGGACTACCTGCTGCCCGGTGGTGGCACGAGCATCAACGCGCTGCCGAAGATCTCGCTCCACGACCACCTCGACGGGGGCCTGCGCCCGCAGACCATCATCGAGCTGGCCGACGCGATCGACCTCGACCTGCCGGAGACGGATGCCTCGGCCCTCGCGACCTGGTTCGCCGAGCACGCGGATTCCGGTTCGCTCGTCGAGTACCTCAAGACCTTCGACATCACGACGGCCGTCATGCAGACGACCGAGGGTCTCGAGCGCGTCGCCAGGGAGTTCGTCCTCGACCTCGCGGCCGACGGCGTGATCTACGGTGAGATCCGCTGGGCCCCGGAGCAGCACCTCAGCAGAGGCCTCACCCTCGACCAGACCGTCGAGGCCGTGCAGGCAGGCATCGAGGCCGGCATCGACGATGTCGCGTCGAGCGGTGCGAAGATCCGCATCGGCCAGCTCGTCACGGCGATGCGCCACGCCAACCGCGGCATGGAGATCGCCGAGCTCGCCGTACGCCACCGCGACCGCGGCGTGGTCGGCTTCGACATCGCCGGTGCCGAGCTGGGATTCCCGGCCCGCAACCACCTGACGGCCTTCGACTACCTCGCGAAGGAGTTCCTCCCCGTGACCGTGCACGCCGGTGAGGCCGACGGCGTCGACAGCATCAGGGGAGCCCTCTTCGATGGCCGCGCGCTCCGGCTGGGCCACGGCGTCCGGCTGGCCGAGGACATCTCGGTCGAGCGCGAGGACGACGACAACACCTACGTCACCCTCGGTCCGGTGGCGCAGTGGGTGCGCGACCGGGAGATCGCCCTCGAGCTCTCGCCGTCGTCGAACCTGCAGACCGGTGCCATCGCGGCGTGGGGTTCCGAGCTCGTCGACCACCCGTTCGACCTGCTCTACCAGCTGGACTTCCGCGTCACGGTCAACACCGACAATCGCCTCATGAGCCGCACGACCATCAGCAGGGAGCTCGCGCTCCTCGCGGATGCGTTCGCGTACGACCTCGACGACTTCGAGGTCTTCCAGCTCAACGCGGCGTCGGCGGCGTTCCTCTCCCTCGAGGAGCGCGACGAGCTGATCGAGACGATCAGCGCGGGCTTCGACGCCGTCTGAGGCCGCCCCACCATCACAGAGAGTCACCGTGCTTCCTCCACTGCCCGATGAGGCCATCCGCGTCGGTGTGACCGCTGCCGACTGGCAGAGCGCCGTGCGGGCCTGCGGTGCCGCGCTCGTCGACTCCGGGGCGACGACCGCCGGCTACACGGATCGCATGATCGGCGTGATCGAGGAGTTCGGCGCGTACGTCGTCATCGCCCCCGGCTTCGCGCTGGCGCACGCCCGTCCCGGGCGGGACGTGATCTCCGGCGGTCTCGCTGTCGTCACGCTCGCCGAACCCGTTCGGTTCGGGCATCCGCACAACGACCCGGTCCGCGTCATCGTCGGGCTCGCCGTGACCAGTTCCGACGAGCACGTGGGCGCCGTCGCGGAACTCGCCAACGTCTTCAACGACGAGACGGTCATTCCCGCTCTGGCCGCCGCGACGGACGCGGCGACGGTGCGGAGCCTGCTCGGAGGACCGGAATGAAGATCGTGGCCATCTGCGGTGCCGGCATCGGCACATCAGCCATCCTCAAGCTCAACGCGGAACGCGCCCTCGAGCGCATCGGCGTCGACGCGCAGGTGTCGGCGTCCGACGTGGCGAGCGTCGCCGTCGCCGCAGCCGACGCCCAGGTCATCCTGACCTCGCCGGAGCTCGTGTCGCACATCGGCGCCACCAACGCCGACATCGTCGTCATCGACAACTACTTCGACCTCGACGAGATCACGGCCAAGCTCGAGATCGCGGTCGGCTAGCCGGCTGCCGCCGCTGAGGGCCGGCTCAGCCCACCAGCTCCCGCATGCCCTGGTCGAGGGACGCGACGGATGCAGCAGCCGCCGCCGTGCGCTCGGCCGCCGTTCCCACATCCGACTGCCCGTCGATGTAGACCTTGAGCTTGGGTTCCGTGCCGCTCGGACGCACCATGACCCGCGACCCGTCGGCGAGCCGGATCCGCAGCACATCGCTCGGGGGGAGTCCGCCGTAGCCGTCGGCGAGGTCCTCGATCCGGTCGACGCGGATGCCGCCGATCATGGTCGGCGGATCGTCGCGCAGCCGCTGCATCGTGCGGCCGATCTGGGCGAGATCGGTCACCCGGATGGAGATCTGCGACGACGCGAACGCGCCGAAGGTCTCCGTGAAGCGCTCGAGGTGCTCGGCGACGGTGCTGCCGTCTGCCTTGAGCTCGCTCGCGATCGACAGGAACGCGATGGCGGCCGAGATGCCGTCCTTGTCGCGGATCGCCGTGGGATTGACGAGGTAGCCGAGGGCCTCCTCGAATCCGAACACGAGGCCGGGGGCGCGCGAGATCCACTTGAATCCCGTCAGGGTGTTGGAGAAGTCCAGGCCGTAGTGCCTCGCGATCGCGGCGAGGCCGGGGGAGGAGACGATGGAGCAGGCCAGCGTGCCCTCGGACGGCGTGCGGCCGTTCGAGGTGCGCTCGGCCGCCCACCAGCCGAGCAGCAGCCCGACCTCGTTGCCGGACAGGCGCCGGTAGCCGTCGGAGGCCGAGGCATCCGGGATCGCCACAGCGAGGCGGTCGGCGTCCGGGTCGTTCGCGATGATCAGCTCGGCGTTCCTGGCGCGGGCCTCGGCGAAGGACAGGTCCATCGCGCCCGGTTCCTCGGGATTGGGGAACGAGACGGTCGGGAAGGCGGGGTCGGGCTCGATCTGGGCGTCGACGACGTGCGGACGGTCGAATCCGGCCGCATCGACCGCGCGGGAGAACGTCTCCCATCCGACCCCGTGCATGGCCGTGTAGACCGTCTCGACCTGGGCACGGACCGGACCGGCGACACTCGCCGCTGCGGCGACGTAACCGTCGACCACCGACTCGTCGGCGGTCTCGAAGCGACCGCGCGGAAGGTCGAGCACGCTCGTGCCAGACGCCACGAGCAGGATCTCCTCGGCGATCTCGACGTCGGCGGGGGAGACGATCTGCGAGCCGCGGTCGCGACCGCCGAGGTACACCTTGTAGCCGTTGTCGTTGGGCGGGTTGTGCGACGCGGTGACCATGACGCCGGCGCTCGTGTCGAGGTGCCGCACCGCGAAGGCGAGGACGGGGGTCGGCAGGAGGCGAGGCAGCAGGATGGCGCGGATGCCGGCGCCGGAGAGGATCTCGGCCGTGTCGGTGGCGAAGACCCGGGAGTTCTTGCGTCCGTCGTAACCGATGACGACGGACGGCGTCTCGCCGGTCACCGCGTGGTCGAGCAGGTAGCGCGCGAGTCCGGCAGCGGCCTGGCTGACGAGGACCCGGTTCATGCGGTTGGACCCTGCGGCGATCTCCCCGCGGAGACCGGCCGTTCCGAATGCGAGGCGCACGTCGAAGCGGGCGTGCAGCTCCTGGACGGCGCTCGCCGAGCCGGCTTCGGCCTCGTCGATGAGCAGCCGCAGCTCCGCCTGCGTCTCGGTGTCCGGATCCTGGGCGAGCCAGGCCCTGGCCTGGCCGAGGACGTGGGCGGTGGCGTCCGAGTCGTTCACGGTGCTCACAGGGCGTTCGCGATGCGGGCGAGGAGTGCGCTGATGACCGCCTCGGCGTTCTGCCCGGCCTCGATGACCTCGGCGTGGCTCAGCGGGGTCTTCTGGATGCCGGCGGCGAGGTTGGTGATGAGGCTCATGCCGAGCACCTCCATCCCGGCCTGGCGGGCCGCGATGGCCTCGAGCGCCGTCGACATGCCGACGATGTGACCGCCGATGGCCTTGGCCATCTGCACCTCGGCCGGCGTCTCGTAGTGCGGGCCGCGGAACTGGCAGTACACGCCCTCGTCGAGTCCGGGATCGATCGTGCGGGCGAGATCGCGCAGCCGATGCGAGTACAGGTCGGTGAGATCGATGAAGGTCGCGCCCTCGAGCGGTGAATCGGCCGTCAGGTTGATGTGATCGCTGATGAGCACGGGCGTCCCCGGCTTCCAGGTCTCGCGGATGCCCCCGGCGCCGTTGGTGAGGATCATGGTGGTCGCGCCGGTGGCCGCTGCCGTCCGCACGCTGTGGACGACCCGGCGGACGCCGTGCCCCTCGTAGTAGTGCGTGCGGGCGCCGATGACGAGAGCGCGCTTGCCGTTGGGCAGCAGGATCGAGCGGAGCGTGCCGCCGTGGCCCTCGAGGGCGGGCTTGCTGAAGCCGCTGATCTCCTCTGCGGGGATGACGGCGGTGGTCTCCCCGATGAGGTCGGCGGCCTTGGCCCAGCCGCTGCCCAGGGTGAGTGCGATGTCGTGGCGCTCGACGCCGGTCTTCTCGGCGATCTGGGCCGCCGCATCACGGGCGACCTCGAACGGGTCCGACCCGGGTGCGTCGAGGGGATTCGTCGTCGAATTCGTCATCCGTCCACTCTAGAGCCGACGTCGGTCCCGGACGCAGCCCGGGCGGGGGATGCCGCACCGGATGCTCGATGGTGCCGTGGTCGCGCATCCGATGCTCGTTCGAGCACTCAGGTGATTCGGAGGTTGGCGTCGATCTGCGAGAATGAGGGCATGGCCCACGAGTTCGAGCGCACACAACGGATCGCGATTCTCGGAGGTGGCCCAGGTGGCTATGACGCGGCGCTCGCCGCCGCCCAGCTCGGGGCCGAGGTCACCCTCGTCGAGCGGATGGGCGTCGGTGGTTCGGCGGTGCTCACCGACGTGGTGCCGTCGAAGTCGCTGATCGCGACCGCGGAGGCCTCCAACGCCATCAAGGAGGCAGCCTACCTCGGCGTGCATTTCTACGCCCGGGGTTACACCGGCAAGCCTTTGCGGCCGGAGTTCGCAATCAACCTGGCCGCCGTCAACAAGCGACTCCTGCGGCTCGCGCGGCAGCAGTCGGAGGACATGACGGCCAACCTCGAGAAGGCCGGCGTACGGCTCGTGCAGGGCGAGGGCCGCCTCGACGGAGCGGGAGCCATCATCGTCTCGACCGCGGCAGGCGAGGAGGGGACCGACTTCGACCGTATCGAGGCAGACACCATCGTCGTCTCGGTCGGCGCGTCGCCGCGCATCCTCCCGTCGGCCGTTCCCGACGGCGAGCGCATCTTCACCTGGACCCAGCTGTACAACCTCTCGAGCGTCCCCGAGCACCTCATCGTGGTGGGATCCGGTGTCACGGGAGCGGAGTTCGCCTCCGCCTACCGGGCACTCGGCTCCGAAGTGACGCTCATCTCGAGCCGTGACCAGGTGCTCCCCGGCGAGGACGCCGATGCCGCACGAGTGCTCGAGAACGCCTTCCGCCGCAACGGCATGACCGTGCTCTCCAAGTCGAGGGCCGACTCGATCGAACGCACCGCGACCGGCGTGCGCGCCACACTCTCCGACGGCCGCGTCGTCGAGGGCTCCCACGCCCTCATGGCCGTCGGGTCGATCCCCAACACGGCCGACATCGGACTCGAGGCCGCCGGCGTGCAGCTCACCCCGAGCGGGCACATCCGGGTCAATCGGGTCGCCCGCACCTCCGTGCCGAACATCTACGCGGCCGGCGACTGCACCAACTTCATGCCGCTCGCCTCCGTCGCCTCGATGCAGGGGCGCACCGCCGTGTTCCACGCGATGGGCGACATCGTGAACCCGCCGGAGGAGCGCAACATCACCTCGAACATCTTCACCCAGCCTGAGATCGCCACGGTCGGCTGGACGCAGAAGCAGATCGAGGACGGCATCGCGCAGGGCGAGATCTACAAGCTCCCGCTGGCCTCGAATCCGCGGGCGAAGATGATGGGCATCAAGGAGGGCTTCGTCAAGATCTTCGCGCGCACGGGCTCCGGCACCGTGATCGGCGGAGTGATCGTCGCCCCGAAGGCGAGCGAGCTCATCCTGCCGATCGCGCTCGCGGTCGTGCACCGCCTCACGGTCGACCAGGTCTCCGAGGCGTTCCCCGTCTACCCGTCGCTGTCCGGCTCGATCTCGGATGCGGCGCGCGCCATGCACATCGTCAACACCTGACGCCGACGCACCCGCCGATCGAGTGGCGCCGCGCGCAGCGCGACGCGTATCGAGATCGTCGCCCGCGGGCGACCTCCCGACGCGTCCGACGTCGCCGGTCGCCGCCCGGCCGACGAACGCTCAGTCCGCGATGGTGAGCAGCAGGTGGCCGGACGCCACCGTGGAACCCACGGCGGCGTTGACGTTGCCGATCCGGCCGTCCTTGTGCGCCGTCATGGGCTGCTCCATCTTCATGGCCTCCAGCACGACGATGAGATCGCCCTTGACGACCTGGTCGCCGTCGGCCACGGCGAGCTTGACGATCGTCGCCTGCATCGGCGCCTTCACGGCGTCGCCCGTCGACGTGCTCACGGCGTGGTGGGTCGCGCGGCGGCGCGGCGCGGGACCGCCGGTCCGATCCGCCGACGACGCACCGGGGAGCAGGCGGTGGGGGAGGCTGACCTCGATGCGGCGGCCGTCGACCTCGACCGTGACGGTGTTGCGCTGGGCGGCACCGGCCGGAGTCTCGGCCTCACCGCTCCACGGCTCGATGGTGTTGTCGTAGTCGGTCTCGATCCAGCGGGTGTAGATCGAGAACGGCTCGCCGTCCTGGGGCGCGAACGCGGGATCGCGCACGATGGAGCGGTGGAACGGGAGGACGGTCGGCAGTCCGGCCACCTCGAACTCGTCCAGGGCCCGGCGGGAGCGCTCGAGCGCCTCCTCGCGGTCGGCACCGGTGACGATGAGCTTCGCCAGCAGGGAGTCGAAGGATCCGGAGATCACGTCGCCGGCCTGCACGCCGCTGTCGACCCGGATGCCGGGGCCGCTGGCCGGACGGAACACGTGCACAGGGCCGGGCGCCGGCATGAAGCCGCGTCCCGCGTCCTCGCCGTTGATGCGGAACTCGAACGAGTGCCCGCGCGGAGTCGGGTCCTCGTAGTCGAGGGTGCCGCCCTCTGCGATGCGGAACTGCTCGCGAACCAGGTCGATGCCCGTGATCTCCTCCGACACGGGGTGCTCGACCTGGAGACGCGTGTTGACCTCCAGGAAGGAGACGGTGCCGTCCTTGCCGATGAGGAACTCGCAGGTGCCCGCGCCGAGGTAGCCCACCTCGCGGAGGATGGCCTTCGACGCCCGGTACAGCTCGGCGTTCTGCTCGTCGGTGAGGAAGGGCGCCGGTGCCTCCTCGACGAGCTTCTGGTGCCGGCGCTGGAGCGAGCAGTCGCGGGTGGACACGACGACGACGTTCCCGTCGGCATCCGCTAGGCACTGGGTCTCGACGTGCCTCGGTTCGTCGAGGTACTTCTCGACGAAGCACTCTCCACGACCGAAGGCCGCGATGGCCTCGCGGGTCGCCGACTCGAACAGCTCGGGGACCTCCTCGCGGGTGCGCGCCACCTTGAGGCCGCGCCCTCCTCCGCCGTACGCCGCCTTGATGGCGACGGGAAGGCCGTGCACGTCGACGAAGTCGAGCACCTCCGACGCGTCGGCGACGGGGTTGAGGGTTCCGGGGGCGAGCGGGGCGCCGACCTTCTCCGCCACGTGGCGCGCGGACACCTTGTCGCCGAGCCGCTCGATGGCCTCGGGGCTGGGGCCGATCCAGATCAGGCCGGCCGCGATCACGGCGCGGGCGAAGTCGGCGTTCTCGGCGAGGAACCCGTAGCCGGGGTGCACGGCGTCTGCTCCCGATCGTCGGGCCACCGAGAGGAGCTTGTCGATCACGAGGTAGGTCTCGGCGCTCGTAGTCCCGTCGAGGCCGTACGCCTCGTCGGCGAGGCGGGCGTGCACGGCGTCGCGGTCCTGGTCGGCGTAGACGGCGACCGAGAGGATCCCGCTGTCACGGGCGGCACGGATGACTCGGACGGCGATTTCGCCCCGGTTGGCGATGAGGACCTTGGAGATACGCGGCATGATTCACCAGCCTATTGGCCCGTTCGATGTCGCTTTTAGTGTCCTCCTCCAAAAAAACGACTCATCACCTTTGGGAAGGTACAAGCGGGCGCGGCAGTCAGCGGTTCCAGAGCGTGGGCCAGGCGACGTCCAGTTCGCGGACGAGATCACGCAGCGTCGACAGCGACAGGCCGATGACGGTGCTCGGATCGCCGTCCACCGAACGGATGAACGGACCGCCGAGGCTGTCGATCGTGAATGCGCCTGCGACCTTCAACGGCTCGCCGCTGGCGATGTAGGCGTCGATCTCGCCCTCGTCGAGGTCGGCGAAGGTCACGGACGCCGATGCCACGGCTCCGACGGCGCCGTGCACCCGTCCGCCCCTGTGGTCGATGAGCCAGTGGCCGGAGAACAGTTCTCCCGTTCCCCCGCTCTGGCGGAGCCAGCGTTCACGGGCGACCCCGGGGACGTGCGGCTTGCCGTAGATCCGGCCGTCGAACAGGAAGGCGGAATCGCCTCCGAGGATGAGCCCGTCGATGGGCGCGCCGTCGACCGTCGCGCCGACGACGGCCTCGGCCTTGGCCTTGGCGAGGAGCTCGACCATGGCGGCGGGTGCGAGCGGGCCGTCGACGGCCTCGGTCGCGGCGACCAGCGCCTCCTCGTCGACATCGGGGGAGATCGTCAGCGGCTCGATGCCGGCCGCCCGCAGGGTGGCGAGTCGAGCCGGCGACGTGGAGGCGAGGTACAGGCGCATGATGCTCCGCGGGGTCTCGTGTGGAATGCTCGGATGATGGCCACGAACAGACGCTCGACCCCGCGCCCGGACAAGACGGCGAGGCCGCGCACCGAGGTCGAGCTCGATGTCACCAACGTAGCCCACGGCGGAGTGTTCGTCGCGAGGCATGAGGGCCGGGTGGTGTTCGTCAGCGACACGATCCCCGGCGAGCGCGTCCTGGCCCGCATCACCGACGACGCCCACCGGAGCTTCTGGCGTGCCGAGACCGTCGGCGTCATCTCGGCGGCCCCGGAGCGGCGTCGGCATGTCTGGCGCGAGGCATCCGTCGACCGGGATCCCGATGAGCGCGCCGGCGGGGCGGAGTTCGGCCACATCGACCAGGACTTCCAGCGCGAGCTGAAGCGTCGCGTCCTCACCGACGCCTTCACCCGGATGGCCAAGGTCGAGGCGGATGTCGCGGTCGAGGCCATCCCCGCTGCTGCGGACGCCGCCCCCGACGCGGCATCGACGGGCACGGGGTGGCGCACGCGGGTGCGCCTCCAGGTGGCGGCCGACGGCTCCGTCGGACCGTTCGCCGCCCGCTCGCACCGCGTCATCCCCGTGGACTCCCTGCCCCTCGCCGTCGGCAGCGTCGCGGAGATCGCCCCCCTCGACCAGCGCTTCCCCGGCGCGGCGCACGTGGACGTCATCGCGCCGAGCGACGATGCAGCGCGGCTGATCGTGCCGGAGCGCGACGCGCGGGGGAAGCCGCGCCCCGCGCCGCGCGGAATCGTGCACGAGCGGGTCGGCGACCGGGTCTTCCGCGTGGAGGCCGGCGGGTTCTGGCAGGTGCATGCGCGCGCCGCCGAGACCCTGACGGCCGCCGTGCAGGAGGCGATCGACGGGGACGAGTTCGATCCGCGCGCGGCCAACCTCGACCTCTACGGCGGTGTCGGCCTGCTCGCGGCGGCCGTCGGCGACCGGTTCGGCTCGACCGTGCGCATCACGACCGTCGAGGCCGATCAGCGCGCGACCGACCATGCCGCCGAGAACCTGGCGGAATGGCTCGGTGCCGCCGCCGTCACCTCCCGCGTCGACCGGTTCCTGCGGGAGCTCGGGGAGGCCGCCCCCGCCGAGCGCCGTCGCCTCGAAGGGGCGACCGTCATCCTCGATCCTCCGCGGTCAGGGGCGGGACGCGAGGTCGTGGACTCCATCGTCGATCTGCGTCCGCGGCAGCTCGTCTACGTCGCGTGCGATCCCGTCGCCCTCGCCAGGGACACCGGGCTGCTGCGCGAGCGCGGGTACGAAATGCGGTTCGTGCGCGCATTCGACCTGTTCCCGAACACCCATCACGTCGAAGCAGTCGCGCGGTTCGTCCGCGCCTCATGACGGAGACGGCCGGGACGCCATAGTCTGGATGCGTCCTGATCGGAAGGAACACCGTCGTGACGGAGACAGCATCTGGTGGAATGACCACCTCAGTGATCCACGTGGCCATCGTCGATGACCACGAATCGGTCCGACTCGGTCTGAAGGCCGCCTGCGAGGCTGCGGGCTACGACGTCGTCCGCACCACGGCGCGGGCCCAGGACCTCATCGACTTCGTGCTCGGGACCCCGTGCGACGTCGTCGTGCTCGACCTCTCGCTCGGCGACGGATCGATCATCACCGACAACGTCAAGGCAGCCCAGGCCACGGGGGCCGCCGTGCTGGTGCACTCCATCGCCGACCGGGTGACCGGCGTGCGGGAGGCGCTCGCGGCCGGCGCGGCCGGGGTGATCCCGAAGTCGGCCCCCATGGCATCCGTGCTCGCGGCCATCGCGACCGTCGCGCGCGGCGAGGTGCTCAACAACCTCGAGTGGGCGTCGGCCATCGATGCCGATGCCGACTTCGCGAAGGCGCAGCTCGGTCGGCGGGAGCGCGACGTCCTGCACCTGTACGCCTCCGGACTGCCGCTCAAGACCGTGGCCCAGCAGCTCGGCATCGCGCACTCGACGGCGCGCGAGTACCTCGACCGCGTGCGGGTGAAGTACGTCGAGGTCGGCCGCCCGGCTCCGACCAAGGTCGACCTGCTGCGGCGCGCAGTCGAGGACGGCATCCTGCCCGGTCTGGACCAGGACTCCGCCGGATGACCACGGGCGCGTCTGCCCCGTCGACGTCGAGCCAGGAACGCCTGCGCACCGCCCTGCCGAACGGCGAAGCCACCATCCCCCTGAGCGAGCGGCGCATCAGGATCGTCCTGGCCCGCGCGACGGCGTTCTTCGGCCTCCTGTTCGTGGTGCAGACCATCCCCGTGATGCTGCGGCAGATCCCCGAGCTGATCTCGCCGTGGTCGTACCTGCTCGGGGTGACGATCCTCGGCTGCATCGCCGTGGTCGTCGTCTCGGCCATCATCGATCCCGGCCGTCGGGTCGTGTTCGGCATCTTCGCGATCGTCTATCTCGTGGCCGTCCTGCTGTGGCCGTTCGTGGTCGGCAATCCCGACGACTTCGCGGCGGACACCCCGTGGATCTGGTACCTCGTCACGGTCGCCACCACGAACGCGGCGATCGCATTCCCCCTTCCCGTCGCCGTCATCTACACCGTCGTGACGCCACTCTGCTACGGGATCATCCGGGTGACCCCGGCCGGAGGCGACGTCGGCCTGATGCGAGCGAGCCTCGACACCGTCTACGCGATCCTGCTGAGCTTCGCCGCCCTCATCATCTACACCACGCTGCGGGCGGCGGCCGAGGCCGTCGACGCCGCGCAGGCCGGTGCCCTGGCGAAGTACGCCGGCGCCGTGCGGCAGCACGCCACCGACGTCGAGCGCGTGCAGGTCGACGCCATCGTGCACGACAGCGTCCTGACCACCCTGCTCTCCGCGGCCGGTGCCGACACCGTCGACCAGCGCAGGCTCGCCGCGCGGATGGCGCAGACCGCTCTCGAGCACCTCGACTCCGCCGCCGACCCCGTGCCGGAGGACGTCGGCGACGTCTCCCTCGACCGGCTCACCCGCCGCATCCGCTCGTCGGCGTCCGCGTTCTCGGCGCCGTTCGTGATCCGCGCGTCGCGGATCGGCGATCACGGCATCCCGGTGCACGCGGCAGAGGCGCTCTACTCCGCTGCCGTGCAGGCCATGGTGAACAGCATGCAGCACGCCGATCGTCCCGGTTCGCCGGTACGCCGCCGGCTCACGGTCACCGCACCGGCCGGCGGATGCCGCATCGTCGTGAGCGACACCGGGCGCGGCTTCGATGCCGACGGCATCCCGCACGAGCGCCTCGGCATCAGGGTCTCGATCATCGAGCGGATGCAGAGCGTCGGCGGGTCTGCGAGCATCGAATCGGCGCCCGGCGTCGGGACGACCATCACGCTGGAGTGGCCGGCCGCACCGCCGCTTCCGGCGCAGACGACGGAGGATGATGCGGCATGATCGCCATCCAGCGCGGCATCATCGTCGGTCTCGCCCTCGTCTTCTCGCTCTACCACGTCCTCCTCGCGATGTCCTCCCTCGACATCCCCTCCTCGCCGGTCGCCCCGATCTTCGCGGTCATCCTCTACCTGCTCGCCACGGTCTTCAGCCTGTGGCCGACGAGTCGGGGGCCGATGCCGCCCTGGGTCGCCGCCTTCAACCTGGCCGCGAGCATCGCCATCCCGCTCCTCGTGTGCTCCGCCCTCGACGCGACATCCGACAACGGCTACGCCACCTGGTACGTCGCGGCCATCGGAACGCTCATGACCATCACGGCCGTCCGCGGCCGGCTCCTCGTCGCCTGGCTCGGGGTGGGCTTCCTCGTCGTGCAGACCCTGGTCTGGGCCGGGCCCGCAGCCCTCGGCTTCATCGGCGTGATCGGCAGCGTCGTCTGGGTGGGGGTCGCGCACATCAGCACGAGCGCCCTCGCACGTGCGACCAGGGAGGCACGCGCCTTCAGCATCGCGGAGCGCGAGGCCGCCGACTGGCAGGCCGCCCAGGACGCGCACCTCCACGAGCGCCAGATCCGGCTCGAGCAGACGGATCGCATCGCCGCCCCCATGCTCCGGCGCATCGCCGAGTCCGGCGGCGAGCTGACCGACGCCGAACGCACGGAGTGCCGGCAGCTCGAGGCCGCCATCCGCGACGAGATCCGCGGCAGGATGCTGCTCGACGACGGCGTCCGCGACGTCGTGCGGGCGGCGCGGCTCCGCGGCGCGACGGTGAGCCTGCTCGACGAGGGCGGCATCGACGAACTGGCGGAGACCGACCGCATCCGGGTGCTCACGGCGCTGCGCGACGCCATCGACTCCACCGACGCGGGGCGGATCATCGTGCGGACGGTGTCCGAGGGGTCCGACGTCGCCGTCACGGTCGTCGGACTGCGCGCGGCCGACGCGCACGCGGCAGCCCTCGGCGACGCGGAGGACGAGGTCGACCTGTGGCTCGAGATCCCGCGGACCATCACGGCCGACGGATGACGGCCTGCTGGGCCGACCCGTGGACCGGACGCCGAGCCCGCCGGGAATGACGAAAGGGAGCCGATCCGAGACCGGCTCCCTTTCGGAATCCGAGTCGAAGTGATAACCCGAATATCACTCTGACTCGCCCCAACGAATTCACCGCCAAGCGGTGAACGGAGGGCGGTGCCTCTCACGAGAACACCGGCAATACATATAGTGCAGGACAGATCCCATCCCCGGTAGTCATCATTTCGGGGGACAAGGTGAGGACAGAAGAACACCTGACCAGCGCAGCAGCTCGCAGCACGGACTCTGACCCCCGTTCGGGTCTCACCGGCTCGAGGGGTACAGCTCGTTTCAGCCCGAGAATGAGCGCCAGCGACCGGGGCCCTGGTCGATCTGGCCGCGCACGGAACGCTGGCTTCTCTGCCATGCGCTCTGGCCAGCCTCCGGGGCAAGGCGCGCCTGAGCCGATTCCTCCTGCAGGAGCCCGCTGACGACGGCCGTGACGGCCGCCGACTCCTCCGCCGTCACGTTCCTGGTCACGAAGACGATGTCGACAGCGCCGGCGCGCTCGCCCGCCTCGTCCGTCTCCGTCTCCGTCGCCGAGTGCCTGCCCATCAGAGGGGGATGTTCCCGTGCTTCTTCGCCGGCAGGCTCGCCCGCTTGGTGCGGAGGGCCCGAAGCGCCTTCGTGATCGAGACGCGGGTCGCGGCAGGCTCGATGATGCCGTCGAGTTCTCCGCGCTCCGCCGCGAGGAACGGGCTGGCGACGTTGTAGGTGTACTCGTTGGCGAGCTTCGTGCGCACGGCGGCCACGTCCTCACCGGCTTCCTCCGCCCGCTTGATCTCGCCGCGGTAGAGGATGTTGACAGCACCCTGCCCGCCCATCACGGCGATCTCCGCCGTGGGCCATGCCAGGTTGATGTCGGCACCCAGCTGCTTGGATCCCATGACGATGTACGCACCGCCGTAGGCCTTGCGCAGGATGACGGTGACCAGAGGCACCGTCGCCTCGGCGTAGGCGTACAGCAGCTTCGCGCCGCGACGGATGACGCCGGTCCACTCCTGATCGGTTCCGGGAAGGTAGCCGGGCACATCCACGAGTGTCACGATCGGGATCGAGAACGCGTCGCAGAACCGGACGAACCGGCTGGCCTTCTCGCCGGCATCGATGTTGAGGGTTCCGGCCATGGCGTTCGGCTGATTCGCGATGATGCCGACCGATCGGCCCTCCACCCGTCCGAATCCGATGACGATGTTCGGAGCGAAAAGCGGCTGCACCTCGAGGAAGTCCCCGTGGTCGAGGATCCCCTCGATGACCGTCTGCACGTCGTACGGCTGGTTCGGGGAGTCGGGGATGACCGTGTTGAGGCGGCGGTCGCCGTCCGTGATCTCGAGCTCCGATTCGCTGTCGTAGGTCGGCAGTTCGGCGAGGTTGTTGTCCGGCAGGAACCCGAGCAGGGTGCGGGCGTAGTCGAGGGCGTCCGACTCGTCGCTCGCGAGGTAGTGTGCGACGCCGGAGATCTTGTTGTGCGTCAGCGCGCCGCCGAGTTCCTCCATGCCGACGTCCTCGCCGGTGACCGTCTTGATGACGTCGGGGCCGGTGACGAACATCTGGCTCGACTTGTCGACCATGATGACGAAGTCGGTGAGCGCGGGGGAGTACACGGCGCCGCCGGCAGCCGGACCGCAGATGATCGAGATCTGCGGGATGACACCGGATGCGCGGGTGTTCAGGCGGAAGATCTCGCCGTACTTGCCGAGGGCGACGACACCCTCCTGGATGCGTGCTCCGCCGGAGTCGAGGATGCCGATGATCGGGACACCGGTCTTGAGGGCCAGCTCCATGACCTTGATGATCTTCTCGCCGGCCACCTCGCCGAGCGATCCGCCGAAGATCGTGAAGTCCTGCGAGTACACGGCCACCTGGCGGCCGTGGATCGTTCCGACCCCCGTGACGACCGAATCCCCGTACGGCCGCTTGGCGTCCATGCCGAAGGCGTGCGTGCGGTGACGGACGTACTCGTCGAGCTCGACGAAGGAACCCGGGTCGAGCAGCTCGGCGATGCGCTCGCGCGCGGTCATCTTGCCCTTGGCGTGCTGCTTGGCGACGGCCGCTTCGCCACTCGCTGTCACAGCCTCGTGGA
>JBEVEO010000051.1:0-4706 GCA_040512695.1 Leifsonia sp.
CGCGTCCGAAGACGCCACCCGCACGCCCCGCCCGATGCCCTCGAAGAGCGCGGCACTGCGCGACCTACAGCGCGAGGCGACCGCATGACGCGCAACGGCTACGCCAGTGCAAGCATTGCGCCCGCGGCCACGGCCAGCACGAGTCCGACGATCTGCACGGGCGCGATGCGTTCCTTGAGCACGACGGCGGCGAGGATGATCGTGCCGGCCGGGTACAGCGCTGTCAGAACGGCCATCACCGAGAGCTCGCCCAGTCGCAGGCCGACCAGCAGGCCGGTGTTCGCGACGGCGTCGACGATGCCGCAGAGGATCGCCAGGCGCAGGCCCGGGAGCCAGCCGCGGGGGTCGCGGGTGGGCAGAGTGTCGATATGGTCGCTGCGCGACCTACTCGACCGGCGGTATGTGCGCAGCGCCAGAATTCCTACGGCCGCGAACAGGATGGCGCCGCTCACGCCGCGGTTCAGTACGAGTGGCACCAGCCCCGAGTCATCCGGAGTCTGATCGATGATGACGAGAAAGAGGCCGATGGCGACGCCGGAGCCGACCGCCATCAGAACGCCCGCGAGCCTCGGGCGCACGGCGCCCTTCTCGGGCACGAAGCCCACGAGCACCACCGCGACGAGCGCGAGCCCGAGGGCGACGTACCCGATCGGCTGCAGTCGTTCGCCGCCGACCAGCCCGATGCTCAGCGGCACGATCGCCGAGACGACCGCGGTGAGCGGCGAGAGGATGCTCATCGGCCCGATCGCGAGGCAGGCGTAGAGCAGGCCGATCGCGACCGATCCAGTCACGCCGCTCAGGGCGCCGAGCAGAACGGCCTGCGACGACCAGGTTCCGCCGACGAACGGCAGCGCGATCAGCAGCGCGGCGAGGCCGACAACGGCGGCGATCGCGGTGACCCGCACGGGGCTGATGCGGCGCGAAGCGGTGCCGCCGAGAAAGTCTGCCGCGCCGTAGATCAGGGCGCTCGAGATGCCGATGATCACGGAAAGCATGGATTCACGGTATCGGTAAACGAAAGTTCGACGGCCGGTGAAGTTCTGTCAGAAAGCTCGACAGGTGACGGTGGCTGTGAATAGGCTACGAACTGGCCCCCGTTCGGGGCACAGCAGAGAAGCCATGCCAGCCAAGGAGAGACTGCCGCAATGACGATGACGCCGCCCGCCCCGATCCACTCTCTCGCGAGGCGCGGTGCCGCTCTCGCCACCGCAGCCGCGCTCGCTCTGGGGCTGACCGCCCTCGTCGCTCCGCCGGCGTCCGCCGCGACCCCCACGGCCACCATCGCCGACGTGCAGGGCGACGGCGCGAGCACGCCGCTCGCCGGCACCGTCGTCACGGTCGAGGGCGTCAGCACGGGCGACTACCGCCTGGCGACCACAAGCGGATACCGCGGTTTTTATCTGCAGACCGCCGGCAGCGGCGGGGCTACGGATGCCACGCCCGGACGCTCCGACGGAGTCTTCGTCTTCTCGGCCAACGCCGACCCCGCCGTCGGCATCGGTGACCTCGTCACCGTGACGGGCACCGCGGGCGAGTTCAACGGACAGACCCAGATCACCGCGAGCGACAACGCCAACTACGAGGTCGTCACGGCCGCCGCCGGACTCCCGGCGCCCACCGTGCTGCCCGACAGCATCGTCGGCGCGGCCCGCGAGGCCTACGAGGGCATGCTGGTCACGCCCGAGTCGGCGTATCTCAGCTCGAGCCACCAGCTCTACAACTTCGGCACCCTCTGGCTGTCCGCCGGTGAAGCTCCCCTCGTGGCGGCCACCGAGCAGAAGCAGTCGGGTCCGGATGCCGCAGCCATCGCCGCGGCCAACAAGGCCAACCGTCTCCTGCTCGACGACGGCTACAGCATCCAGGTGTCCAACGCCGCCCACATCGGCGGGCAGCCGTACTACACGACCGACACCGTCGTGCGGAACGGCGACGTCGTCGACTTCCCGGCCCAGCCCTACGTGCTGAGCTACGGCTTCGACGACTGGCGCCTGCAGCCCGCGGTTCCGATCACCGACGCGAGCCCGGCCGAGGCCAAGCCCACGTTCGAGGCGACGAACCCGCGCCCCGAGGCTGCGCCCGCCGTCGGCGGCGATGTCCGCCTCGCGTCGTTCAACGTCTTCAACTACTTCACGACGCTCACGAGCGAGAACTCGAGTGCACGCGGCGCGGCCACGGCCGAGCAGTTCGCGATCCAGCAGTCGAAGATCGTGGCGGCCATCAACGGCCTCGACGCCGACATCGTCTCGCTCGAGGAGATCGAGAACTCGATCAAGCTCGGGGACCCGAAGGACGAGGCCCTCGGCAACCTGGTCGACGCCCTCAACGAGGCGGCGGGCAGCGAGGTGTGGAGCTTCGTTCCCACCCCCGACGCCCTCACGGCCGATGTCACCGACTTCATCACGACGGCGATCATCTACAAGGCCGCTGCCGTCACCCCCGAGGGTGCCAGCCAGACCGTTCCGATCGATGAGAGCGTCTGGGGCAACGCCCGCGAGCCGATCGCGCAGACGTTCAGCTTCGAAGGCAAGACCATCACCGTCGTCGCCAACCACCTGAAGTCCAAGTCGGCTCCCTCCGGTTCGACCGGAGAGCCGGCCGACGGCCAGGGCTGGTTCAACGAGGATCGCGTCAAGCAGGCGCAGGCCACCCTCGCCTTCACCGACACCCTGAAGCAGAGCTCGGGCAGCGGCGACATCTTCCTCATCGGCGACTTCAACGCCTACGCCCAGGAGGACCCGATCGACGTCTTCACCGACGCCGGCTGGACCGACCTGGTGCCGACGGATGCCGCAGGCCAGTACACCTACTCGTTCAACGGCGAGCTCGGCAGCCTCGACCACGTTCTCGCCAGCCCCTCGGTGGCCTCGACCGTCACCGGCGTCGGTGTGTGGAACATCAACTCGCCCGAGTGGAGCGACCGCGGCTACGCGTTCGCCGCCACCGAGGCTGGAACGCCCTGGCGCTCGAGCGACCACGACCCCATCGTCGTCGGCGTCTCGAGCGAGGTCGCCCCGGTCTCGATCGACCTCGTGACGGTCAACGACTTCCACGGTCGCATCGAGAACGAGTCGGGTTCGGCCGCCGGCGGCATCGCCGCGCTGTCGACAGCAGTGAAGCAGGTGCGGGCCGAGAACCCGAACACCGTCTTCGCGGCCGCCGGTGACATGGTCGGTGCCTCGACCTTCACCTCGTTCATCCAGCAGGACAACCCCACGATCGACGCGCTGAACGCGGCCGGTCTCGACGTGAGCGCTGTGGGCAACCACGAGTTCGACAAGGGCTTCGCCGATCTCACCGACCGCATCATCCCGCGGGCGAAGTGGGAGTACCTCGGAGCGAACATCTACAAGAAGGGCACGGACGAGCACGCGCTCCCCGCGTACTACACCGAGGAGTTCGACGGCGTGACCATCGGCTTCGTCGGAGCCGTGACCAACGAGCTGTCCTCGCTCGTCAGCCCGGCCGGCATCGCCCAGATCGACGTGCGCGACGTGACGGAATCCGTCAACGCCGTCGCCGACGAGCTGCGCGACGGCGACCCCGCGAACGGTGAGGCCGACGTCGTCGTGCTGCTCGTTCACGAGGGTGCCGCCACGCCCGATGTCGCCTCCGCCACCGACCCGACGTCGGCGTTCGGCAAGATCGTGACGGGCGTCGACTCCGACGTCGACGCGATCGTGTCGGGTCACACCCACCTCGCCTACAACCACGTGATCGACGGTCGACCCGTCATCTCCTCGGGCCAGTACGGCGAGAAGTTCAGCATCATGGACATCGAGGTGAACCCGCAGACCAAGGAACTGCTGTCGATGGTGAACAACACCTACGACGTCAAGACCAAGGTCGTCAACGGCACTGTCACCACGTACACGCCGAACTACGCCGATGACCCCGCCGTCGCGCCGATCGTCGCCGACGCCGTGGCCAAGGCCGCCGTGCTCGGTGCCGTGAAGCTGGGCGACATCACCGCAGACTTCAACCGGGCCAAGCAGACGGCCGGTGCGGAGAACCGCGGTGGGGAGTCGACCCTCGGCAACTTCGTCGCCGATGTGCAGCTGTGGAGCGCCCAGCGCGACGCCGCCGACATCCAGGTCGCCCTCATGAACCCGGGTGGCCTGCGCGCCGACATGAAGTACGCGTCGACAGGGCCGGCCGACCCCGACGGCAACCTCACCTACAAGGAGGCCGCTGTCGTCCAGCCCTTCGCCAACACCCTGGTGACGCTCACCCTCACGGGTGCGCAGCTCAAGGAGGTGCTCGAGCAGCAGTGGCAGCCCGCCACGGCCGCGCGACCGTTCCTCAAGCTCGGTGTGTCGAAGAGCCTCACCTACACCGAGGACCCGACGGCCGCCGTCGGATCGCACATCACGAACGTGCTGCTGAACGGTGAGCCGGTCGCGGCCGATGACAGCATCCGCGTCGTCGTCAACTCGTTCCTGGCCTCGGGCGGAGACAACTTCTTCACCCTGGCCGAGGGAACGCAGAAGGCCGACTCCGGCAAGGTCGACCTCGAGTCGATGGTCGACTACATGGCCGCCAACTCGCCCGTCTCGCCCGACCTCGCCCAGCGCGCAGTCGGTGTGAAGCTCACGGCCCCTGCCAGTGGTGCCGCGTACACGGTGGGGGAGTCGGTCACCGCCGACCTCTCGTCGCTCGCGTTCATCGCCGGCGAGCCTGCAGCCTCGACGGTCGAGCTATCGAAAGGC
>JBEVEO010000088.1:0-12230 GCA_040512695.1 Leifsonia sp.
TCGCCAACGGCGCTGCCAGTAATGCAACAATTAGCGGTATCGATGTTGCCGGCAAAACCGGCACCGCCGAGAACGGCGACGGGGAGCCGTACACACTGTGGTTCACGGGATTCGCTCCGGCGGACGACCCACAGGTAGCGATCGCTGTTGTGGTTGAGAACAGCGGTGGACTGACCCGAGGCGCCTTCGGAAATACCGTGGCAGCCCCAATGGCAAAGAAAGTGATCGAGGCGGTGCTGAGCAGATGAGACCCACAAGCGGCCTCACCTTCGGGGGTCGGTACCAGCTGTCGAGCCGCGTCGCCATCGGCGGAATGGGCGAGGTGTGGCAGGCCACCGACCTCGTCATCGGCCGCCAGGTCGCCATCAAGATCCTCAAGGACGAGTACCTCGGCGACCCCGGTTTCCTGGAGCGCTTCCGCGCCGAAGCCCGTCACGCGGCACTCGTCAACCACGAGGGCATCGCCAACGTCTTCGACTACGGCGAGGAGGACGGCAGCGCCTACCTCGTCATGGAGCTCGTGCCGGGAGAGGCGCTCTCCACCATCCTCGAGCGCGAGCACGTGCTGTCGACGGACAAGGTCCTCGACATCGTGGCCCAGACGGCCGCAGCCCTGCACGCCGCCCACGCCGCCGGACTCGTGCACCGCGACATCAAGCCGGGCAACCTGCTCATCACGCCCGACGGCCGGGTGAAGATCACCGACTTCGGGATCGCCCGCATCGCCGACCAGGTTCCGCTCACGGCGACCGGTCAGGTCATGGGTACGGTGCAGTACCTCTCGCCGGAGCAGGCGTCCGGTCACCCCGCCTCCCCTACCACCGACATCTACTCGCTCGGCATCGTGGCGTACGAGGCCCTCGCCGGCCGCCGTCCGTTCACGGGCGAGTCGCAGGTCGCCATCGCCATGGCGCAGATCAACGAGACGCCTCCCGACCTCCCGGTGACGGTGTCCGAGCCGGTGCGCAACCTCGTGCTCGCCTGCATCGCCAAGAACCCGGCCGACCGCCCGGCCTCCGCGGCGCACCTCGCCCGGGCCGCGACCGCACTCCGTCGTGGAGACGTGCAGGCAGCAGCCGCCTCCGTCCCCGCCGTGCTCGGCGGAGCGGCTGCGGCAGCCACCATGCTCATGCCGCAGTCGAACACGAGCGCCGCGACCACGGTGCTCCCCACCTCGACGGCGACCCGCTCCGAGGCCCTCGAGGCCGAGGACGCCGGGAAGAAGAAGCGCAGCCCGTGGACCTGGCCGCTGATCACGCTCATCGCCCTGCTGGCGATCGTGCTCATCGGCACCATCATCGCGTTCGCGGTCAACGGCAGCGGGAACACGCCGCCCGAGACGACGACGCCGCCGGCCACCACCGCTGCGCCCTCGAAGACGCCGACACCGACTCCGACTCCCACGTCGACCAAGATCCCCGTGAACGAGGCCGACTTCGTCGGACTCTCCAGCGCCGACGCCCGCGCCAAGGCACAGGGCCTCGGACTGAACGTCTCCGTCGAGACCGGCAACGCCGCGACGGATCCCGCAGCCGTCGACACGGTCTACGCCGTGAACCCCACGGGGAACCTCGACCCCGGCAGCACCGTCACGTTCACCGTCTACGGAGCAGTCGTCGAGCCCACCAAGGCCACGAAGCCGGTCCTCGACGGAGCGACGGACCCGGTGCCGCCGTTCACCGGGACCCCGATCACGATCAAGTGGGATGCGCAGACCTGCCCGGCCGGCCAGACCCTGAGCGGGTACCAGCTCGCCCTCGCGGGCGGCAGCGGCGCGGCGATCATCTCGCAGGACCAGACTCCGGGCGGAAGCAGGACGGCGAGCGTGAACCAGGGAGCTGCAGGCAGCTTCCAGGTGACGCTGCAGTACTTCTGCGGCCAGGTCGCGTCGCCCATCTCGGACCCGCTCACCGTCAACGTCCAGTAATCCCCGGCACGGACAGCCGCTACACTTTCGAGTCCACGCCCTACGTAAGAGGAGTTCGCATTGACTGACGATGGCCGCCTGCTCGCAGGTCGCTACCGCGTCGGTGAGCTCATCGGACGCGGCGGCATGTCCGAGGTGCACCTCGGAACGGATTCCCGCCTCGGCCGCACCGTGGCGATCAAGCTGCTGAAGGCGTCGCTCGCCCTCGACCCGGCCTTCCGCACCCGGTTCCGCCAGGAGGCCCAGGCCGCGGCCCGCATGGCGCACCCCACCATCGTGCGCGTCTTCGACGCCGGCGAGGAGACGGTGCGCGATGCGGCCGGGCACGAGACCCAGCAGCCGTACATCATCATGGAGCACGTCGACGGCAAGCTGCTGAAGGACGTCATCAAGGGCGGCGCGGTCGACTCGCAGGAGGCGGTGCGCATCCTCGACGGCGTGCTGACAGCCCTCGAGTACTCCCACCGTGCCGGAGTCGTGCACCGCGACATCAAGCCGGGCAACGTCATGATCACCACGACCGGCCAGGTCAAGGTCATGGACTTCGGCATCGCCAGGGCCATCTCCGACTCGTCGACGACGGTGGCCCAGACGACGGCCATCCTGGGCACCGCCTCCTACTTCTCGCCGGAGCAGGCCAAGGGCGAGCTCGTCGACGCCCGCACGGACCTGTACTCGGCCGGAGTCGTTCTCTTCGAGCTGCTGACCGGTCGTCCCCCGTTCCGTGGCGACACCCCGGTGGCCGTTGCCTACCAGCACGTGAGCGAGACCGCGGCGAAGCCCAGCGCCATCAACCCCAAGGTGTCCCCGGCGCTCGACATGGTCGTGGCCAAGGCCCTCGCGAAGGACCGCTTCGACCGCTACCAGACGGCCGCGGAGTTCCGCGCCGATCTCGACATCGCCGCTGCAGGCAAGCTGCCCATCCACAAGAAGGCCGCAGACGACGCAGGGGCGAACCTGTTCGGAACGCCGCCGCCCGTGCAGACCGGCACCGAGATGGCGTTCAAGCAGCTGGCCGATGACGAACGGATGGTGCGCACCCAGCGCCGTCCGCCTGCCGCCTGGATCTGGGCCGGCATCCTCAGCGTCATCGTCATCATCGCGGCCGTCATCTTCTGGGTGTTCAACCTGACGCCATCCAACGACCTGCCATCGTCATCGCGGGAGGTGCCGGTGCTCTCCGGCCTCACCTTCGACGCGGCGTCCGAGAAGCTGGCCGACATCGACCTGTCGGCCACCCAGCTGCCGGAATCCAGCGCCACCGTCGAGAAGGGGCTGGTCATCCGCACCGATCCGCCCGCCGGCGAGACCGTGCCGCCCGCCACGTTCATCAAGGTCTACGTGTCGACGGGCAAGGAGCAGGTCGCCATCCCCGACATGACGAACAAACCGATAGCCGAGGCCCAGGCGGCGATGACGGCGATCGGGCTCACCCCGGGCTCGATCACGAAGGAGAACTCCCCCACGATCCCCGCGGACGTGGTGCTGCGCACCAACCCCGTCGCCGGGACGTCGGTGGATGCCGGATCGAGCGTCGACTTCGTCACCTCCAGCGGCCTCGTGACGCTGCCAGACCTCACCGGTCAGTCGCTCAGCGCGGCCACGGACATCGTGCAGGGCGCCAACGTGCAGCTCACCCCGAATCCGCTTCCGGATCCGAGCTGCAAGCAGCAGCCGAACCTGCCGATCACCAAGCAGTCCATCGCTCCCGGCGATGTGCCGCAGGGTTCGACCGTCGACCTGTCCTACTGCGCGGGCTGATCCCCATCGCCGGCCGGGTGCGGCCGCGATCGGATCCGGCAGGAGCTCAGAGCCGCACCAGCGGCGTGAGCTTCGCGGATGCCGAACGGGCGCCCTCGAGCCCCGCCTCCTCGAGCCAGTTGCCGAGCAGGGTGTAGCCGCCCTCGGTGAGAACAGACTCCGGGTGGAACTGCACGCCGTAGAGCGGGGCGTCGACGTGGCGGATGGCCATGATGACACCGCCCTGAGTGCGGGCGGTGACGACGAGGTCGTCGGGAACCGTGCCGTCGACCACGGCGAGCGAGTGGTAGCGCGTGGCCGTGAACGGCTGCGGGACGTCGTCGAAGAGACCGCTGTCGTCGTGCTCCACGACGCTGGTCTTTCCGTGCATCAGCTCCTCGGCGTTCGTCACCGTTGCGCCGAACGCCTCCGCGATGGCCTGGTGCCCGAGGCAGACTCCGAGCAGCGGGATGCCGGCCGAGAAGGCTGCACGGACGACGGGGATGGAGACGCCGGCATCCGACGGCTTCCCCGGCCCCGGCGAGACCAGCACGGCGTCGAAGCCGGAGATCCGCTCGGCGGCCTCCGCCGCGGCGAAGTCGTCGTTGCGGACCACCTCCGTCTCGGCTCCGAGCTCCCGGAGGTAGCCGTCCAGCGTGTAGACGAAGCTGTCGTAGTTGTCGATCACGAGTACGCGGGTCATTGGTCCACCGTCACATTCTGCGGGTTGACGATCAGGTCGATCCACGGGAACACCCACGTGGAGAGCACGAAGAGCACCGCGACCAGGAGGACGATCACGAGGAGGATCCGCACCCACACCGGTCCGGGCAGGATGCGCCACAGGGCTGCGTACACGGGTCTATCCTCCACTCGCCTGGGCGGCGACCAGCGCGGCGATCTCGGCCGGGGGGCCTGCCGACGTCGGCTGCCAGCTCTCGAACACCCCGTACGCGATGATGCGCTCGGCCGTCGACAGCAGCGGATTGCAGCTGGTGAGCGTGATCATGCGATCGGTGGGCTGCGCACTCGGATCGCCGGGCACCGGTGCGAGCACCTCGACCTGGGTCGGATGCACGTACTGCAGGGAGCGGAACCGGTAGGTGTACCAGCCGTCCTGGGTCTGCACCACGATCGGATCGTCGAGCTGCAGTTCATTGATGAGGTGCATGCCGCCGCCGTAGGCGCTGCGGTGTGCTGCGACGACGAAGTTGCCGACCTGGCCGGGCATCTGGGTGTTCGGATAGTGACCGATGCCGAGCGTCGTGCTGTTGAGCACGTCGGTCCCCGTGCCCTCGGCGATGGTGCGCCGATAGGTGTCCCCGAAGCGCGGCACGTAGAGCACGGCGAACGCCGTTCCGGGCCCGACGGGTGCCAGGACGGCCGGCTCGCCGAAGTCGGTGCTCGGCGGGGGCGTCTCGGTGGGTTCGGCATGGTCGGTCGCTCGCGACTGGTTGATCCAGTCCTCGCTGAGCGACGTGGCCGCCTTCGTCTGCTGGTCGGCGGTGATCCAGTCGTTCCACCAGAGCTGCCAGGCGATGAAGAGGAGCACGCCCACCCCGGCGGTGATCAGCAGCTCGCCGAGGACGCTGAGGACGGTGGCCTTGCCGCGGCGGCGCGGCGGGCGTGGGTCGGTGCCGGCCGGCTCGGTCGACGGGCCGCCATCGGCGACGGGTCCACCTCCGACGTCTTCCATCCCTCGATTCTAGGCTGGACGGCTGATCACGATAGAATCGCGGGCATGGCACGCACCAAGTCAACGAAGCCCGCGCGCGCGGTCGAGTCCACGTCGAACGCGGACACCCCCAATCCCGTCTGGTTCAAGCCGGTCATGTTCGGCTTCATGCTCCTGGGGCTCATCTGGATCATCGTCTTCTACGTGAGCCAGGCGGCACTGCCGATTCCCGCGATCGGATCCTGGAACATCCTCGTCGGCTTCGGCATCGCCTTCATCGGCTTCCTCATGACCACACGGTGGCGTTGACCCACCCCCACACGACCTCGAAGCCGCCGGCGCCATGATGGTGCCGGCGGCTTCGTCATTGCGGGGCGCGGATGGCGAGAATTCCTCCCCCGGCAATTACACCCGTGTAATTATCCCCATCTGTTAATAAGGCTGTGGATAAGTGGAGTCAGCGCTCCGCAGCGGTGGATCCCGCGCCTCAGAGGACCGGGAACAGCACGTACCGGAGGCTCAGCAGCAGGAGCACGACGACGAACGCCACGATCAGCCAGATCTGGAGCCACTTCCGGCGCGGGGAACGCGTCTCGATGAAGATCAGTCCCATGACGGCGCCTCCCACGAGCCCGCCGACGTGCGCCTGCCAGGCGATGCTCGTTCCCGGGATGAAACCGATCACGAGGTTGATGCCGACGAGGATCAGCAACTGGGTCATGTTGCCGCCGAGACGGCGCTGGATCACCAGGAACGCCCCCATGAGGCCGAAGATCGCCCCCGATGCCCCGACGACGGGGATGCGCGGGTCGGCGAGCAGCAGGACGCCGACGGAACCCGCCAGCCCGCTCACGAGGTAGAGCGTGAGGAAGCGGACTCGACCGAGCAGTCCCTCGAGCAGCTGGCCGAAGATCCACAGCGTGTACATGTTCAGGGCGATGTGGAGCAGGAAGCCCGTGGAGTGCACGAAGACGCTGGTCAGCAACCGCCACGGTTCGAACATCTGCGGGAAGGCGTAGACGCCGGCGAACTGCAGCGCCTCGGTGATGTGGAAGGCGGGGATCAGCTGGAGGATGAAGGTGAACACGGTGACGCCGATGATCGAGTACGTCACAACCGGGGCGCCGCGCGTGTTCAGTCGCGTCAGGACCGCCGGCTTCGTGCGGGGCGCCGACGCTCGCTGCTCCTTCATGCACTCCGGGCAGAACACGCCGACGGCGCCGGGGGTCTGGCATTCGGGGCAGATCGTGCGCCCGCACCGCTGGCAGAGGATGTAGCTCTGCCGATCCGGATGCCGGTAGCAGTAGTTACCGGCATCCGGTGATTCACTCACGTGATCAGACCTCTTCGACGGTGATGCTCTCGATCACCACGTCCTGGAGCGGCTTGTCACGGCCGTCGGTGGGGACGGCGCCGAGCTTGTCGACGACGGCGCGCGAGTCGGCATCCTCGACGGCGCCGAAGATCGTGTGCTTGCCCTGCAGCCACGTGGTGGGAGCGGTCGTGATGAAGAACTGCGAGCCGTTGGTTCCGCGGCCGCCCTGGATTCCGGCGTTGGCCATGGCGAGCACGTACGGCTCGGTGAAGTCGAGCTCGGGGTTGATCTCGTCGTCGAACTGGTAGCCGGGACCGCCGATGCCCTGACCCAGGGGGTCGCCGCCCTGGATCATGAAGTTGGGGATGATGCGGTGGAAGATGACACCGTTGTAGAGGGGCTTGGTCGACTTCTCACCGGTCTGCGGGTGGGTCCACTCGATCTCGCCGGTGGCCAGTCCGACGAAGTTGCGGACGGTCTTCGGGGCGTGATTCCCGTAGAGGTTGACCTTGATCGGTCCGAGGGTCGTATTGAGGGTGGCGACAGCCGTGTGCTTGGACATGCAGACAATCCTACAGAGCGGCACCAGCGGGATCCGTGGCTGTTCGCCCGCGACGAACTGTGAACTCACCGGTGGGTTTCCCATCGATCGGTGGCAAGATGGGGTGAGTTCGCCCCCAACGACCTGGAGGTCCAGATGAGCTTGACTCGCAAGCGTCGCAAGGAATTGAATAAGCTGCGCGCCAGTGCAGAAGAGCTGTGGAGTCACCAGCAGGACGTGCTGGATCGTGCCAACTCCGTCGCACGGGAGGCCGGCCGTCAGGTCGGCTACCTGTCCCGTGAGGAGGTCGCCCCTCGCGTGCGCAGTGGCTACAACCAGTACCTGCAGCCACGGGTGGACGCCACCCGGCAGTTCGCATCCGAGACCGGACACGCCCTGGAGCAGACCGTTCTGCCCGCCGTCGGGACCGTGCTCGGTTCGGTCCTCACCATCGGCGACATCGCCAAGGACAAGCGGGTGCGGGCGGCCATCGACCGTCTCAACCGCGGCAAGGTCGTCGTTCCGGTCAAGTCCGGCCCCGGGATCGGCACCTACCTGGCCGTCGCCGCCGGCGTCGTCGCGGTCGCCGGCGTCGCCTACGCCGTCTGGCAGACGTTCCGCGCCGATGACGAGCTGTGGATCGCCGACGAGCCCGTCGGCCCGTCCGAGGTGCCCACCTCCGACTGAGGTCGCCAGCACTCCCACGAACGCGATGCCGTCACCCTCGGGTGGCGGCATCCGTCATCTGCGGACGTACGTCCCGGTCGGCGGCTCGGTCGCGTCGAGCGTGAGTCCGACCCTGACCAGCTCCACCGTCTGCAGCCCGGCGACGTCGTCGAGATCGACCCAGCGCGCCTCATCCGTGCTGCCGCCGATCTCGTGGGTGAGGTCGCCCGACACGATGGTGGCGCGGTACACGATGCGCAGGGCCTGCAGCGGCCGATTGGTCAGTCCCGGCCGGTTGCGAGCGGGGATGACATGCGTGTCGATGCCGAGCAGACGCTCGAGGGTGGCGTGATAGCCCGTCTCCTCGAGGATCTCCCGCACCGCGGCGTCCGCCGGATGCTCGCCGGGCTCCAGGCCTCCACCGGGCAGGGTCCAGCCGCTGCGGCCGTGCTCGTTCCAATGGGACAGCAGGATCTGCGATTCGCGGATGATCACCCCGTACGCAGCGACCCTGATGTCCATGCCCATGCGGCAACACTACAAGGCGTGTCGGCGAGATCGATGGTCGAGCACCGGGCGGAGAGGTCTGCCCCGGTGTGACGGGACTGACGAGAGTGGAGCCTAGGAGAATCGAACTCCTGACATCCTGCTTGCAAAGCAGGCGCTCTACCAACTGAGCTAAGGCCCCGTGAAACGGGTCGAGCTGTGTGAAGTTTTCGTGTGGGGATACGAGGACTTGAACCTCGGACCTCTTCGTTATCAGCGAAGCGCTCTAACCGCCTGAGCTATATCCCCGAAATGGCCAGATGAAAGACTACCTGACCATGGTCGATTGGTGAAATCGAGCCCGCTCGTCGCTCAGTTGTTCGTGAACCCCACGAGCACGCCGCCCGTGACCTTGACGCTGAGGTTGTAGAGCAGCGCGACGATGGCGCCGAGCGCCGTCGTCACGACGAGGTTCAGCAGGGAGACGACGACGGCGAATCCCATCACCTGGCCGAGCGAGAGGATGCTCTTGAGGTCGCTCGAACCGCCGGCGACGTCCTTGAACAGCTTGTTGGCCGCATCGAAGATGCCCGTCTGGCTGATGACCGTGTACACCAGGAAGGTTCCGACGATCGTCACGACCGCGAGGCAGATCGCCACGAGGAAGGACAGCTTGACGGCCGACCAGAAGTCGATGTACACCAGCCGCAGGCGCACCTGCTTGGACGGCGATCGTCGTGGGGATTTCTTCGCGAGCTTCTCGGCAACGCTACTCATCTACTGACTCTTCCTTTCCCGATTCGCTGTCCGACTCGGGTGCTTCCGCACCGTCGAGACCACGCTCGGTGTTCTTCGCAATCGCGATGATCCTGTCTTGGTCCGCGAATTTCGCGAAGACGACGCCCATGGTGTCCCGGCCCTTGGCGGGGACCTCGGCGACGTCAGAGCGTACCACCTTGCCACTTGCCAGAACCACCAGAACCTCGTCCTCGTCCCCGACGATGAGGGAACCCACCAGGTCTCCACGGTCTTCACTCAGCTTCGCCACCTTGATGCCGAGACCGCCGCGGTTCTGCACCCGGTACTGGTCGACAGTGGTCCGCTTGGCGTATCCGCCCTCGGTCACCACGAACACGGAAGGGGCTCCGACCGGCGTCGTCGCGCCGTCCGCCGGAGCATCCGCCGTCTCCGGCATCGCGGGAACGACGGATGCGCTGAGCAGCTCGTCGCCGGCCCGGAAGTCCATGCCCTTCACGCCGGAGGTGCTCCGACCCATCGGGCGCAGTGCCGAATCGGTCGCGGCGAACTTCAGCGACATCCCCTTGCGCGAGACCAGGAGGATCTCGTCGCCCTGGTCGACGAGCATGGCGGAGACGAGCTCGTCGCCCTCACGCAGCTTCACGGCGATGACGCCGCGTGAGCGGTTGGTGTCGTACTCCTCGAGGGCGGTCTTCTTCACCAGGCCGTCGCGGGTGGCGAGGGCCAGGTACTGGGCGACCTTGTAGTCGCGGATGTCGAGCACCTGCGCGATCTGCTCGTCGGGCTGCAGCTCGAGGAGGTTCGCCACGTGCTGCCCCTTCGCGTCGCGGCCGGCCTCCTGGATCTCGTAGGCCTTGGCACGGTAGACGCGGCCCATGTTCGTGAAGAACAGCAGCCAGTGGTGCGTGGTGGTGACGAAGAAGTGCTCCACCACGTCCTCGCCGCGCAACTGCGCGCCCTTGACTCCCTTGCCGCCGCGGTGCTGGTTGCGGTAGTTGTCGCTGCGGGTGCGCTTGACGTAGCCGCCGCGGGTGATGGTGACGACCATCTCCTCCTCGGGGATGAGGTCCTCGACCGTCATGTCGCCGCCGTAGCCGTACATGATCTCGGTGCGGCGGTCGTCGCCGAACTTGTCGGTGATCTCGGCGAGCTCCTCGCGCACGATCGTGCGCTGGCGCTCGGGGGTCGCGAGGATCTCCTTGAGGTCGGCGATCGCCAGCTCGATCTTCTCGAGGTCGTCGATGATCTTCTGGCGCTCGAGGGCGGCGAGGCGACGCAGCTGCATCGCGAGGATGGCATCCGCCTGCAGCTTGTCGATGTCGAGCAGGTCCATGAGGCCGGTGCGCGCCTCGTCGGCGTTCGGCGACCGGCGGATGAGGGCGATGACCTCGTCGAGGGCGTCGAGGGCCTTGGCGAGACCGCGCAGGATGTGGGCATCCGCCTCGGCCTTGTCGAGCCGGAACTGGGTGCGCCGGATGATGACCTCGATCTGGTGGTCGACCCAGGCCGTGATGAATCCGTCGATCGCGAGCGTGCGCGGGATGCCGTCGACGATGGCGAGCATGTTCGCGCCGAAGTTCTCCTGCAGCTGCGTGTGCTTGTAGAGGTTGTTGAGCACGACCTTGGCGACGGCGTCGCGCTTGAGCACGATGACGAGCCGCTGGCCCGTTCGGCCGGAGGTCTCGTCGCGGATGTCGGCGATGCCCGAGAGCTTGCCGTCCTTGACGAGGTCGGCGATCTTGATGGCCAGGTTGTCGGGGTTCACCTGGTACGGCAGTTCGGTGACGACGAGGCAGGTGCGGCCCTGGAGCTCCTCGACGTTGACGACGGCACGCATGGAGATCGATCCGCGGCCCGTGCGGTACGCATCCTGGATGCCCTTGACCCCGAGGATCTGGGCGCCCGTGGGGAAGTCGGGTCCCTTGATCCGCTGGATGAGGGCCTCGTGCAGCTCCTCGCGGGTGGCCTCGGGGTTCTCGAGGTACCACTGGGCGCCGGAGGCGACCTCGCGGAGGTTGTGCGGCGGGATGTTCGTCGCCATTCCCACGGCGATGCCGACGGATCCGTTGACGAGCAGGTTCGGGAATCGCGCCGGCAGAACAGCCGGCTCCTGCGTGCGGCCGTCGTAGTTGTCCTGGAAGTCGACGGTGTTCTCGTCGATGTCGCGCACCATCTCGAGGGCGAGCGGGGCCATCTTGGTCTCGGTGTACCGGGGGGCAGCGGCGCCGTCGTTGCCGGGAGAGCCGAAGTTGCCCTGGCCGAGCGCGAGCGGATACCGCAGGCTCCAGGGCTGGACGAGTCGCACGAGGGCGTCGTAGATCGACGTGTCGCCGTGCGGGTGGAACTGGCCCATGACGTCGCCGACGACGCGGGAGCACTTCGAGAAGGCACGATCGGGACGGTAGCCGCCGTCGAACATGGCGTAGATGACCCGGCGGTGCACCGGCTTGAGGCCGTCGCGCACGTCGGGCAGGGCACGACCGACGATGACGCTCATCGCGTAGTCGAGGTACGACCTCTGCATCTCGAGGCGCAGGTCGACCTGGTCGATCCTGCCGTGCACGCCGGGGCCGTCTTCTGTGGTCTCGGTCGGTGTCTCGTCTGCCATTGTCCTTCTCTTCTTCAGTCTCTGTGCGTTCGGGTCCCGATACGCGTGCTTCGCTCGCTACTCGACCGTCATCGGCACGCCGCCGACGCGGGGCGCCGGATCAGATGTCCAGGAACCTGACGTCCTTGGCGTTCGTCTGGATGAAGTTGCGTCGGCTCTCGACGTCCTCTCCCATCAGGGTGGAGAAGATCTCGTCGGCCGCGGCGGCGTCGTCGAGGGTCACCTGCAGGAGGGTGCGGGTCTCGGGGTTCATCGTGGTCTCCCACAGCTCCGAGTAGTCCATCTCGCCCAGACCCTTGTAGCGCTGGATGCCATTCTCCTTGGGGATGCGCTTGCCGGCGGCGGCCCCATCCACCAGCAGCGCGTCGCGCTCCCGGTCGGAGTAGACGTACTCGTGCGGAGCGTTCGTCCACTTGAGGCGGTAGAGCGGCGGCTGCGCCAGGTACACGTAGCCCAGGTCGATGAGCGGACGCATGTAGCGGAACAGGAGCGTCAGCAGCAGGGTCGAGATGT
>JBEVEO010000178.1:0-5966 GCA_040512695.1 Leifsonia sp.
CTTCGCACGATTGCTCGTCGGGTTGGTGAAGAACGTTTCCGGTGGCGCGTCCTCGACGATTTCGCCGTCGGCCATGAACAACACCCGGTCACCGGCCTTACGGGCGAAGCCCATCTCGTGGGTGACGACGAGCATCGTCATCCCGCGCCGGGCGAGGGTAGCCATGAGGTTCAGCACGCCCTTCACCAGCTCGGGGTCGAGGGCGCTCGTCGCCTCGTCGAAGAGCATGACCTCGGGCTCCATCGCTAAGGCCCGGGCGATCGCGACGCGTTGCTGTTGTCCGCCGGAGAGGTCGCGCGGCCTGTGATCGGCACGTTCGGCCAGCCCGACCTCGGTGAGCCGCTCGAGGGCGATGCGTCGTGACTCCACCTTCGAGAGTCCCTTCACATTGCGGAGCGACAGCGCGACGTTCTCCAGGGCGGAGTGGTCGGGGAAGAGGTTGAAGTGCTGGAACACCAGGCCGATGCGCTTGCGCACGGCATCCGGCTTCTGCGTCAGCGCACTCTGTCCGGCCAACAGCACCTCACCGCTCTTCGGCTCGTGCAGCCGGTTGACTCCGCGGAGAAGCGTGGACTTGCCCGAGCCCGACGGCCCGATGATGCAGGTGGTGGTGCCCGGCGCGACGGTGAGGTTCACCTGGCTGAGCACCTCGATGTCGCCGTAGGCCATGGTGAGGTCCACCAGTTCCAGGCTCGAGCCGGCGTAGACGTGCGGCTCGGCCACGGGGAGGGGCGAGGTGTAGGTCATGTGTTGCTCCCGTAGGTGAGGGGCTGGAGTGGTGTGGTCTCCTCGACCTCATCGAGTCCGCTCTTCGGCGGCGCCGGCTTGCGCCGACCCGTCCTGAAGCGGTTGTCGAAGTAGTTGACGAGGTGGGTGAGGGGAACCGTGATGACGAGGTAGAACAGGCCGGCCATCACCAGCGGTGACAGGTTTCCGGTCAGCACGGCGGCGTCCTGACCGACGCGGAACAGTTCGCGCTCCGTGACGAGCAGGCCGAGGAAGTACACCAGGGAGGAGTCCTTCACAATGGCGATGAACTGGTTCACGAGTGCGGGCAGCACTCGACGGATCCCCTGCGGCACGACCACGAGGCGCATCGCGCTGCCGTAGCTCATGCCGAGGGCGCGGCAGGCCTCGAGCTGTCCGCGGTCGACGCTCTGGATGCCGGCACGGAAGATCTCACCCATGTAGGCGCTCGCGATGAGACTGAGTGCCAGGATGCCGAGCGGGTAGGGCGACGGGCCGAAGATGCTCTGGCTGAAGCGGGCGAAGCCCTGGCCGATGAGCAGGATGGTGAGGATGGCCGGGAGGCCGCGGAAGATGTCGGTGTAGACCCGGGCGGGTACCCGCAGCCAGCGAGACGGCGAGATGCCCATGATGGCGATCACCATGCCGAGGATCACCCCGATCACGGTGGCCCAGATCGAGATGATCAGGGTGTTGACCAGGCCGATGCCGAGCAGCTGGGGGAAGACCTGCCACATCGCATCGAAGTCGAAGAAGGTCTTGACGATGTTGTCGAGCCAGTCCATTGCGGTGCTCTTTCGATCGGTGACGGATGCGGTGCGGGCCGCGGGCGCTCAGCGGGCGGCCCGCACCACCTGTCGTCTATTCGGACGGAGTCGGGGTCTCGGTCTGCTCGGCCGAGGGGAGGTACTGGTCGGGCATCGGGGAGCCCGGGAACCACTTCTCGTAGAGCTCCTTCCAGGTGCCGTCCTCCATGGCGTCGTGCAGGGCGCCGTTCAGCGCCTCGACGAACGCCGCGTGGTCCTTGGCGACGGCGAAGCCTGCCGGAGCGTCGAACGACGGGATGTCGATCGCGTTGACGAGTCCGTACTGTTCGGCGTACTCCTTGGCTGCCTCGTAGTCGAGGAAGTGCGCGTCGACCGAGCCGCTGTTGACGGCGGAGATGGCGGCGTTGTTGTCGGGGAAGCGCACCAGGTCGGTCTCGGTGAAGTGCTTGACCGCGTAGGCCTCCTGCAGGGTCCCCTGCACGACGCCGAGCCGCTTGCCGGCGAGGTCGTCCTCGTCGGAGATGCCGGCATCCGGGTTCGCCATCACCGTGAGGTATCCGGCCAGGTAGCCGTCGGAGAAGTCGACGGTCTGCTTGCGCTCGTCGGTGATGCCGATGGCGGCGACGCCGACGTCGAACTGCCCGTTCGCCACGGCCGACAGCAGGCCCGAGAAGTCCTGACCGGTGAAGGTCACCTTGTCGATGCCGATGCGCTCGGCCACGTCGGTGAAGAGCTCGACGTCGAATCCGGTGAACGACCCGGACTCGTCGGTGAACGTGTAGGGCTTGGCATCGCCGAGGCTGGCGACCCGGATCTCGCCCGGGGTGATGAGGCCGTACTCGTTGTCGGCTGACGCGTTCTCGGAGGAGGATGCGCTGCCCGAGGCACACGCTGAGAGAGCGAGCGCCGCGGCAGCGAAGGCTGCGACGACCGCTGACCGACGAAGGGAGTTACGAAGGGTCACGTTGTTCCTATTCTCGTTGTTCGTGCTGTGGTCGAACCCGCGGCTCTGCGATTCGATCGAGGGGACCGTTTCGAACAGGACAGCGGTGTCTTTCTTGTTGAGACCGGTCTCAATGTCGTATGTTGAGACCGGTCTCAGTTCGTTTCCGAGGACGCTACACGTCCTGTTCCCTTCCGTCAACACCCTCGAGGAGTCGCATGAGCAGCCACCCGACGAATGGCAGGCGCGAGGTGACGGTCACCGAGGTGGCCGCAGCCGCCCGGGTCTCGAAGGCCACGGCGGCGCGCGCGCTGGGCGGGTACGGTGCGGTGAGCGAGGCCGTTCGCGACCGGGTGCTGCTCGCCGCCGACGAGCTCGGCTACCGTCCGAACGCGCTCGCGAAATCCATGAACACCGGGCGTTCCAATACGATCGGACTCGTCGTCGGAGACATCGAGAACCCCTTCTTCGCCCACGCGACACGCGGAGCGTGGGACGTCGCCCGGGCCGCCGGATACGACCTCATCGTGTCGAACTCCGACGAGGAGATGGGGGCGGAATCCGACGCCATCAGCGTGCTCCTCGACAAGCGTGTCGACGGCATCCTGGTGTCGCCGGCCTCCT
This sequence comes from Leifsonia sp., assembly GCA_040512695.1. Classification (GTDB taxonomy): domain Bacteria; phylum Actinomycetota; class Actinomycetes; order Actinomycetales; family Microbacteriaceae; genus Orlajensenia. The sequence goes on from JBEVEO010000178.1 coordinate 3,082, forward strand.
CGATCGAAACCCAGACTTTACAAACCGTGCTCGATGTCGGCCGCCCCCTGGTGCTGTTCGACCGGTGCGCGCCCGCCCTCGACGTCGATGCCGTGGTCGCCGACAACGAGGTCGGGGCGTTCGAACTCGCGACGCTTCTGATCGCAGCCGGTCACCGCCGCATCGCGTTCATCTCGACGATCGCGCACGACGGCGACTACGTGCGTGGTGATGAGCTGGGCTCCACCTCTGTCGGCGACCGTGTCGCGGGGCTGCTCCGGGCCGCGGACGGGTCGGAGGCGTCCGAACCGGTCATTCGCCTGAACGCGCGGCGGGACGGCATCGACACGGTGACCCGCTCCGTACTGGCAGGGCCGGATCGTGCCACGGCGATCATCGCCTCGGACAGCCTGGTCGCCCTGGCCGTCTTCCGCACGATCCGCGAACTCGGACTCGAGATCCCCCGTGACGTGTCGCTGGTCTCCTTCGACGACGCCGACTGGACCGCCATCACCACCCCGGCGATCACGGTGATGGCGCAACCGATCTACGAGGTCGGGGCGGAGGCCGCACGGATGCTGCTCCGACGCATCGCCGGCGACCGCGGCCCCGCCGCGCAGGTCCGGCTCCCGCAATCCCTGCTCGAACGCGCCTCGGTGGCTCCCCCGCACAGCTGAGAACCGAGCGCGCCACTTGGAGGTGACAGACCGCAGGCGGATGGCGAGGCGGCTCAGCGGGCAGGCGGTGCGACCACGGACGAGCGCAGCATCAGCCGGGTATCGAGCGTGAGCGCGGCCGGCTCGCCCTCTTCGCCGTCGATGCGGGCCAGCAGGGTCTCGGCCGCCCGGGCACCGAGCTCGTGCATCGGCTGCGCGATCATGGTGAGCGGCGGGTCCATCACGGTGGCCCACGAGCTGTCGTCGAAGCCGATGATCGACACGTCATCGGGGTAGCGCAGCCCGGACGACTTGATCGCGCGCAGCGCGCCGGTCACGGCATCCGTCTCGGTGCAGAACACCGCGGTCAGCGGATCGGGCAGAGCCAGCATCCGGGTCACGGACTCCTGGGCCCATTCCTCGGTCTTCGGCCCGACCATGACGAGTTCGGCGTCGAAGGGGATCGAGGCGTCGTCGAGGGCATCGAGGTAGCCGCGCAGCCGCTCACCGTCTGTCCAGAGCCCGGCGGCGGCTGCAGCGAGCAGCTCGCGGCGGGTGGTCGGCCGCTCGTCGACCGAGGGGCCCCAGACGAAGCCGATGCGGGAGTGCCCGGCGCGGATGAGCAGGTCGACAGCTTCGCGTGACGCCTCACGGTTGTCGATGACGACGGCATCCAGCACGAGGTGCTCGATGGCGCGGTCGATGAGCACGACGGGGATGCCGCGATCGATCGCCGCCTGGATGTGAGCGACCTCGGCCCGTTCCACGGCGGCCGACGCGACGATGATCCCGTCGACCCTCTTGTCGATGAGCACGTCCATGGCCTGGATCTCGACCGGCAGGTCCTCGTGGGAACTGAGCACGATGGTGTCGAAGCCGCGCTCTCGCGAACTGTCGGCGATGCCCCGCACGACGCCGGCGAAGAACGGGTTGCCGATGTCGGCGACGATCACTCCGAGGGTGTGCGAGATCCCGGTCGACATGCTGCGGGCGATGGCGTTGGCCCGGTAGCCCAGCCGGTCGGCGGCCGCGAGGACGCGCTCGCGCAGTTCCGGGCTGACGTAGCCGTAGCCTCCGAGAGTGCGGGCGGCGGTCGCGCGGCCGACACCGGCTGCTGTCGCCACTTCGGAGATGGTCGGCGGGGAAGCGATCCGGTCGCGTTCAGAGCTCATTCCGACGGTTCGACCTTTCACGCGCGCCGCTCTGGCGCTCACCACATGCTAGCGGCGACGGCATCCCCGAACGCCCTACCGCCACCGAACGCGCCCTCCACGAAGCACTGCTCGTACGCCGCATCCGCACCCGCCGCGAGCGCCGCCTCGAGCGCGATCGGATCGAGCGCATCGCCCTTCCGCCAGCCGGCGCCGAGGAGGGAGACCACGAACCCCGCGAGGAAGGCGTCGCCGCATCCCATCGTGTCGACCATGCCGCCATCGGCGTCGACCAGGTGCGCCGCCCCCTCGATCGTCACGACGCCGTCGGTGACGATGGAGCCGTCGACCCCCCGAGTGCCCAGCGCCATTCCGGCTCCGGATGCGATGGCTCGAGCCAGCAGATCTCGCGTCTCCTGCACCGTGAGATGCGAGCACGACAGCAGCACCAGGTCCGCGTGCGGGCACGTGCGCTGCAGGTACTCCGCCGTGCGGAACTCGTCCTCGCTCGACAGGTCCATGCTGACCAGGGCAGATCGGGCGGCCAGAGCAGGCAGCTCGGCTTCCGACCGTGAGTAGACGCTGGTGTGCACGAGGTCGAAGGAGTCGACGTAGTCGAGCAGGCTCCCGTCGAGTCCGAGCGGCGAACTCACGGTGATTCCTCCGCCGTTCCAGCCGAGGAAGACACGCTCGCCGTCGTCGACGCGCAGCGTCGAGATGCCGCTCGGGCCGGAGCGGAAGACACTGCGCGACACGTCGACGCCCTGCTCCGCGACGGCATCTCGGAGGAACCGGCCGAGGCCGTCGTCACCGAAGACGCCCAGGTACGCGGCGTCCGCTCCGAGCCTGCGGGCGAAGACCGCCACGTTGACGCAGTTCCCTCCGGGGTAGTCGATGCCGCGATCGACGAAGCGGTCGACGATGTTGTCGCCGAATCCGAGCACCCTCATGTCATCCTCGTTCCCTCGTGCGCCGCGGTGCGGCGGGGGGGGGGGGGGGCGCGGCCGCCCCGCCCCCCCCCCCCCCCCCCCCCCCCCCCGCCGCGGCGGGCCGCCGCGGCCCCCCCGGCGCCCCCCCCCCCCCCCGGCGGGGCTGGCCA
>JBEVEO010000235.1:0-10454 GCA_040512695.1 Leifsonia sp.
GTGGTGAAGTCGGCGGCGACAGGCTTCGCGGTGGCTGACCTCGACGCGACCGCGTGCGCGACGTTCACCCGGGCGAGCAGTGCGCCGCTCTCGAAGGTGTACGTCGCAGCGCCGACCGGAACGGCCGCATGGCTCGCGACGGACGGGAAGTACGTGCTCGCGGGGAACGTCCGTACGGTCCCGGCCGGTGCGGTGGTGCTCCGGATCGACTCCCGCACGTTCAAGGCGATGCCGCGGGGCTGAACCCACACGCTCAGGCTGCTTCAAGGTGCTGTGGATGCTGTCGGCTAGTATTACAGCTGGCCATCTCATGGTCCTTGTGAGACGCAAGAGCTGAAAGTTGTCGAGTAGCACGTGACCCGAACTGACCCACAAACGGATCTCAGTGACTTCAAAGTCCCTGGGCGAGGCCGCGGAATCCTCGACGTCTTCCGTTACCACTATCTGCTTCGCCTGCTCATCCGCAAAGGCACGTCCACCCGCTACCGCAACTCGGTGCTGGGGTGGACATGGTCGTACCTGAAGCCGGCGGCGCAGTTCCTCGTCTACTACTTCGTCATGGGCGTGATCCTCCAGTTCCACAAGGACATCCCGAACTTCGCGATCTTCCTGTTCTCCGGGGTCGTCATCATCAACCTCTTCAATGAGGCCTTCGGCAACGCGACCCATTCGATCGTCGACAACCGTGCGCTGGTGAAGAAGATCTACCTGCCGCGCGAGCTGTTCCCGATCGCGTCGATCATCATCGCGCTGGTGCACTTCCTGCCGCAGATCGCGATCCTCATACTCGCCTGCCTCCTCGTGGGATGGCTGCCGACGTTCGCGTCGCTCGGATTCTTCATTCTGGGCGCTCTCATCATTCTGTTCTTCTCGCTGGGACTCGGACTCCTCTTCGGGGCCCTGAACGTGCGCTTCCGCGACGCTCAGAACTTCGTCGAGATCATCCGGATGCTCTCGACCTGGAGCGCGCCGGTGCTCTACTCGTGGGTCATGGTCAAGGACACGCTTCCGGCGTGGGCATTCGACATCTACATGCTCAACCCGCTCGCTGTGGCCGTGGAGTTGTTCCACCGTGCCTTCTGGGAGACGACGGTCACGGCCGACCAGCTCGGCAATCACGGATTCCCGCCCGGGATGACGCTTTACGTGATCCAGGCGTTCGTGTTCTGCCTGGTCGTGATCGTCATCGGTCAGCTCACCTTCCGCCGCCTCGAGCGCCGATTCGCACAGGACCTGTGATGACAACACTGACCGATACCCGTCCGAGCATCATCGTCGACTCGGTGCGCAAGGACTTCCTGCTCCGACACACGCACTCGATGAAGGAAGCCTTCATCGGGTGGATCAAGCGCAAGAAGGTCGGCTCCAGCACCTTCCAAGCGCTGGAGGGCGTGAGCTTCGAGGTCCGGGAGGGCGAGTCCCTCGCGGTGCTCGGCTACAACGGCTCCGGCAAGTCCACCCTGCTCAAGGTCATCTCCGGAGTGCTCGAACCCGATAGCGGGAAGGTCCTCACCCGAGGCCGCGTCGCTGGTCTCATCGAGGTCGGGGCCGGATTCCATCCCGACCTGTCCGGACGCGAGAACGTGTACCTGAACGCCGCAATCCTCGGCATGAATGCGGCCGAGACCGACGCGAGGTTCGATGACATCGTCGCGTTCTCCGAGATCGGCGACAAGATCGACCAAGAGGTGAAGCATTACTCCTCCGGCATGTTCATGCGTCTCGCCTTCTCGGTGGCGATTCACGTCGAGCTCGACATCCTTCTCGTCGATGAGATCCTCTCCGTCGGCGATGCCCCTTTCCGCGAGAAGTGCAAGCAGAAGATCGCCGAGCTGACCTCGCAGGGCAAGACGATGCTCATCGTGAGCCACAACCTCGGCATGGTCCGCGAGATGTGCGATCGCGGTGTCGTACTCCGCAAGGGCCACAAGGTCTTCGATGGGCCGATCGAGGAAGCGATCGCGGCCCTCTCTCAATGAGGATCGACGAGCGAGGCCTCTCGATCCTTCGTCACGAGATCGAGGGTGCTGCCACCATCGACGTGACGTTCGACGGCCAGCGCGTGTGGTCGACTCGTGTGGAGTCGGACTCGGACTCCGAATCGACGGATGCCGACGACCCCGAGATCTTCCTCGCCTGGCCCGCCGCCCTCATGCCCTATCTCAACGGCCGCACGGCCGTCGAGATCCGCGATTCGGCCAATGGGCGCCCTCTCGCCGCCGGTGAGGCGAGGCTGGGATCCGCGACATCGAGGATCGCCGTGGTCGACGCCCAGGGCCGACACCTGGCGATGAACAAGTGGGATCGCCTCGGCGTGGTCTTCGAGGGCAACGACAGTGGAGTGAAGCAGCGCCTGCTGGCCAGTGCCGCAGCGGCGGTCGACGTGCTGGAGCGAGCGGGCTACCCCGTCTACATAGTCGGCGGGACCCTGCTGGGTTACATGCGCAACGGCGGGCTGCTTCCTCACGACGACGACATCGACCTCGCCTACCTGTGCGAGGAGTCCGATCCGGCCGACATCTCGCTGACGAGCTATCGAATGGAGCGGACGCTGAAGGCTGCCGGCTTCGTCGTGGTGCGCCACAGCCTCGCTCACCTGGAGCTCGACTTCTTCGACGAAGCGGGCCACGTCGACTACTACATCGACATATTCACGGGGTACTTCCGAGACGGCGAGTACTGCCAGCCCTTCGCCCTGCGTGGCGACCAGGTCACTCCTGCCGACCTCGTGCCCGTCAAGCGCATCGAGGTCGACGGTGTCGTACTTCCCGCACCCGCCCGTCCCGAGGCCTGGCTCGAGTACGCCTACGGTCCCGGATGGCGCGTGCCGGACCCCACGTTCCAGTTCGTCACACCGCGCTCGACCCGGGACCGCTTCGAGACCTGGTTCGGTGTCTACAACCGGGCGCGGGTGTTCTGGGACAAGCGGTACGCCAAGCAGGACGGCCTGCAGTCGCAGTCGACCGACGACCAGTGGGTCGACGAGTTCCTCGATCGACTTCCGGCAGGAGCCAATGTGCTCGACCTCGGCTGCGGCGACGGTGCCGTGACCGAGCGGATCGCCCGCGCCGGCCATCGCGTCGTCGGCGTCGACTACAGCAACGAGGCGTTGAACCTGGCGCGTTCGAGCTCGAAGACCGCGACCGACTACCGTTTCGTCAATCTCAACGACCGGCACGCGCTGTTCACACTCGGCTTCGACCTGATCGAGACGCGCGAACCGTGGTGGGTGTTCGGCCACCAGCTGCTGCAGGGAATGACGAAGACCAATCGCCGGAACGTGTTCTTCTTCCTGAACCTCGTCCTCCGTGGCGACGCCGAGGCCTACGTGACGATGGACACGGAACTGCCCGACAGCTATCGACGCGAGGACCCCACCACGTGGCACCTGCCGGTCGAGTGGCTGCATGATGAGATCGTCGGCTACGGCCTGCGGTACGAGACCCGGTCGGCCGGCATCTCGAACCGCTACGGCATCGAACGCCGCACCGTCGCGGCGACCATCCGGCGACTCGACGAACTCGCCGCCTCGTCTCAAGGAGTGGAGCACTCATGAAGAACCTCATCTCGAAGCTCGCCTCGCGCCTGGCGCCTCGAACGTACGAGAATCTCCAGCTACTCGCGACCGTCGATGTGCGGACGGGTGAGACCGTCGCCGTGATGCTGGCGCGCCACCAGGTCGAGGTGCGCGAGCTGCGGGCGGAGGTCAACGAGCTGCGGCGGGACAACCGGCGCGTGACCGAGCTCTACGACGCCGTGTTCGAACGCATCCGGTCCGACAACCCTCTCGTCTGAGAGCATCCGCTCCACGCTGTCGGATCTACGCGCGTCAGCGACCGCGCAACGTGAACCCGATGGCGCCGGACGAGGTCGCCGGAACGTCGATGGTGCCCCGGTCGAAGCGGCCCACCACGGTGGGGTGCGCGCTGCGCACACCGCGCTGGTTGAGCACGCCGAACAGTTCGGTCCGGGCATGCAGGTCCCAGCGTCCCGACGCCAGAGCTCGGCCGATCGCGACCCGCTCGGGATCGATGACCGCAACCGACTGTGCGGTGACGTCGGGGTAGGCCGTCGAATCGGCGATCGATACCTGCGTGGTCGTCGGGGCGAGCCAGGTGATGGCATCGCGCCTCGACCTGACGCCGAGGGTCACCTGAGCCGCCAGGAGGTCCTCCGTGACGTCCAGGAGCTCGATGGGAAGGGCATCCTGAAGCTCCGGCGACAGGCTACGAAGCACCCGTCCGGATGACGGCATCAGGTCGAGGAAGCCGTGCTGCGCCGTGAACCACGTGGTCTTGATGCGCACCTCGATGAGGCCGTCATCCACGGAGATTCCGGTGCAGAATGCCTTGCCTGTGATGTCGACGTCGTAGCGGCCGAGGCTGGTGACCAGGTCGGCGCGACCGGTGCGGATGAGGTGCGCGCGCGCCTGCAGGTGTCGCGCCAGTTCGGCGTCCCACGCGGCGGGGATGTGCTCCCGAATGATGTGCTCGGCGGTAGCCAGCGCGATCGCCCTGTCGGCCGGAGGTCGCGACCGCAGCCCGGCTCCCAGGGCGGGGAGAAGGCGCGAGCGGTACTGCTCCATCATGAGCTGACGACGCTGGAAGGCGTGGACGTCGCCGTCGAGCCGTTCATCGATGTACTCGAAGATGCGCTGCAGAGCGGACCACCACTCGGCCTGGTCGTCCGTGTAGCCGGAGGACGAGGTATTCGCCCCTCGTACCCAGTGATAGAACGGCTCGTCGGCCATGATCGCGATCCTGGTGGCGTGGCGTGCGACATCGATGTTGAAGAACACGTCCTCCCAGATGGCGCGACGGCCCTCGGGGAACCGGATGCCGTGCTCCCGGAGGAACGCCGTGCGGTAGAGCTTGTGCGGGTTGGTCGGGACGAGCGGATGGACATCGGTCCGCCCCACTGCGTTCTCGAAGTTGGCTCTGTAGGTCGGCAGGGCCCATTTGGACTGGTCGGTGCGAGCCTCCTTGCCGTTCACGACGTCGGCGCCGGTGCGGGTGGCCCAGTCGTAGGCCGCCGAGAGGGCGTTCGGGTAGAGCTCGTCGTCGTGATCGAGGAAGAGCACGTACTCGCCGCGGGCGATGCCGACGCCGAGGTTGCGCGGGGCGCTCGGCCAGCCCGAGTTCTCGATGCGCTCCACCCTGACGTTCGCGCGGGTGGAGGCGAACTCCAGCAGCCGGGCGTGGGTGTCGTCAGGCGAGCCGTCGTCGACGAAGATGACCTCGAAATCGGCGGCAGGCAGAAGCTGGCCGTCGAGAGACGACATGACCCGCCCGAGTGCATCGCCGGTCGCGTACGTCGGGACGATCACCGTCACCTTGGGTGAGGGGGAGGCGGTGTTCACGAGTCCATTCTGAGGGGCGTGACGGTCACCGGACCTGAACGACTCAGTTCGATCTGCCACTCCCGCGGTCCGACCGGCGCGTCTCCACCCCTGATCACGAAGTCCCGGCTGCCCTTCGGGACCGTGAAGCTGATGACGATGCGGTCGTCCGAGGCGTCGACGGTCGCGGCCACAGTGGCGGCCGGTTCTCGGACGTCACGGCCGAGTGCGCGTCCGGCCGTCCGCCTGGCCCGGCCTGCAGCCCTCTGCACCAGGCTGCGGATCGGCCGGACCCCGACGACTGCGTCGGTTGTCGCTTCGCCATACTGGTGGGCCCCGCGCACCTCGAGCCGGAGTTCCGTGAGGTCGCCGTGCCGCCGGGCCGCGGCATCCGCGATCTCGATGCCGGGCGACCCCAGGATGGCGGACGCGGGTCCGATGGCGATACTGAGGAAGCCGTCGGCGTTCACGTACGGGATGACGGAGCGCCCGTTGACCATGGCGGGTACCACCTGCAGCCCGCTGTCGGCGTCGAGCCGACGCTGCTGGCTCGCCCCGGCCAACGTCGCTCGGACGTTGAGATCCCAGATCGGATCGAGCAGCGGGGATCCGAAGACGGCGTGATCGACATCGAGCGTCGCTGTTCCCGCCACCTCGAAGGTAGCGGCTCCGTGGTCGATGGCCACGGTCGACGACGACGGGAGCATCCAGGTGACGCGGGAAGACCGCGAACGGATGCCGACCTCGGCCCGGGCCGCCTCGACCTCGGCGGTGACGTCGAGGACGTCAGCGCCGACGGCGGCAGCCAACGCGGGGGAGAGTGCCTTCACCAGCCGGTCGTCAGCAGTCTTCAGCGCGTGCGGACGGCCCGATCCGGAGCGCCACTGGGCATTCACGACGATCTGCAGCGCCCCGTCCTGCCACGCGGTGGACACGAGCCTGCCGCTGCCCGGGACCGCGCGATCCTCGTCACAGGCGAGCTGGAGGCCCTCGAGATCGCCTGCGCGCAGCAACCGTGCCCTGATCTGCTGCGATCGGGTGAGCAGTGCGTCGAAGCGGTGGGGGAGGTAGGTGTCGACGAGTCGCCTGGCGTGGTCGAGGATGAAGACCCGCTCCGTCACGTCCCGCTCGAGGAAGGCGACGTTGAAGGATGCGAGCACTCTGGCGCGATACTGGTGAAGCAGCAATTGGTCGCGCTCGTCGGGCTTGTCGGCCAGCTCGGTCGTGATCGCCGCCAGCACCTCGTCGAGCCAATGCCACCAGTCCTCGTTCTTCCGGAGGAAGGTGGTCGATCCGCTTCCAGGGTGAGTCACCCAGTGGTAGTACGGCGTGCTGGCGAGAGTCGCTATCCGCTCGGCGTGACGCGCGACCCGCACGTTGAAGAATATGTCCTCCCAGAGCACGCGCCCGCCTTCGCGGAAACGGATGTCGTGTTCGCGCAGGAAAGCGGTGCGGTACAGCTTGTGCGGGTTGGTCGGGGTGAGGGGATGCTGGTCCTCGCGCCCGACGGACTGCGGAAGATTCCGTCGGTAGGTGTCGATGGCCCATTCGGCGTCGTGGGTGCGCGCCTCCTTGCCGTTGACGACGTCGGCGCGATGCAGTCGCCCGTACTCCGAGGCACCACGCAGGGCATCCGGATACAGCAGGTCGTCGTGGTCGATGAAGGCGATGTACTCGCCTCGGGCGAGGTCCGCACCGATATTCCGCGGACGGCACGGCCACCCCGAGTTCTCGATCCGTTCGAGCCGGTAGTTCGGACGGGCCGCGGCGATCGCCGTGAGGCGATTCCACGTGTCCACGTCCGGCGAGCCGTCATCCACGACCACGACCTCGAACTCCGACTGGGGCAGTGTCTGCGCATCGAGCGAAGCGACCAGGGCGTCGAAAGCGGCGCTCGGTCGGTACGTCGGGATGACGACGCTCACCCGGGGCGCTGCGGTACCGGCATCCGTCGATCCGACGCCGCGCATGATCGGGTCAGTCATCTTCTTCGACGAGGTTGGCGGCGATCAGACGGGCCGTTCCGAGGTCTTGGGGTGTGGTGATCTTGATGTTGTTCACGTGCCCGGGCACGATCTTCACACGGTGACCGCAGAATTCGGCCACCAGATCGGCGTCATCACTCACCCGTGCGTAGTTCCCGGCGATGGCGGTGTCGTATGCCCTGGCCAGCAGTTCGCGGCGGAACGCCTGCGGCGTCTGGCCGAGCCAGGAGTGCGAGCGATCGAGCGACCCCTCGACGAAGCCGTCGTCGCCGATCAGCTTCACCTGCACCGTGCTGGGCAGGCCGAGCATCGCGGCACCGTGCTCGACGGCAGCCGCGGCGACCCTGTCGATCAGGTCGGGCGTGACGAAGGGTCGAACGCCGTCGTGCACCAGGATGAGCTCGCCGCTGGTCGCGTCGAGACCGTTCTTCGCTGACAGGTGGCGCTCTGTGCTCCCGACGACGATGGTGGCATCGATGCCGGCGTCAACGAGGATGCGCCGGTAGGTGTCCTCATTGTCGGCACTGACCGTGACGATGATCTCGTCGACGAGGGGGATGTCGAAGGCGCGCACGGTCTTCTCGAGTACGGTGATGCCGTCGATCGTCACCAAGAGCTTGTTTCCGCCGAATCGTGTTCCCCTGCCGGCACAGGTGACGATCGCCGAGACGCGGTAGCTGTCGAACATCTCCGGGCCTCAGCGATCGGACGCCGCAGTGCGGCGGGTGAACTCGGAGATGTCGGCGAGCACCTGGTCCTTCGAGGCGAGGAACGGGCCGGAGCCGCCGAAGAGCGCGGCGTGCAGGGTGGTCATCGACCGGGTGTACATCGCGGCGAAGGGGTCGACCGGTCCGGGGGGCGTGTTCCCAGTGATGTCGCGGCCGAACACGGCCTCGGCGACCTCGGCGTTGCGCACCGGTTCTGTGGCGATGTTCATCGATGCCAGACCCGCATCCAGGCTGATGCCGATGTCGCTCCACAGTCGGCGGACGTCGTAGTACTGGAACTCGTTCTCGGGACGGATGTACTCGACCCTGTAGTCGTTGGACAGGTCGTAGATCAGGCCCTTCTTGAGGGCGTCACCGTAGAGCTGCGGCAGGCGCACGACGAGCGTGTCGAATGCCGCGCTGAGACGTCGCTCCTGGTGCAATCGGTTCCGGCCGTACGGGGTGAGCGCGGCGTCGGTCAGCGGGGTGGATTCGTCGGGAGTGCCGCCGGCGGGGTAGACGCAGACGGTCGAGACCAGCACGAGCTTGTCGATCCGAGCGGACTCGAGGTGGTCGCCGAGGGCGTCGACCTCGGCGAGGTCACCTGCTTCGTCGCGGTTGATCCTGAACGAGTCCGCGCGGTTGCCCGCCGTCACCACGAGGTCGTAGGAGCGGCCGGCGATCTCCGCGATGTTCATCGAGTTGTACACGTCGTCGAACTCGTACCTGGACGCGAGATTCGAGCCGACGAACCCCGTGTAGCCGATCAGGGCAGTCTTCATCTGGCTCGTCCTTCGTCGTGGCGGTCGATTCGATTCTAGGCGTCGGTCGTCTGGGACCCATCGCCAGCTGGTCGTGGCTCAGCGCAGGGCGCCGTCGGCGACGGCCGCCTCCAGCGCCTCGTGCCAGGGGCGCATCGGCTCGAGGCCGGCCGCGGCCCAGGCGCCGTGGCCGAGCACGGAGTAAGCCGGTCGCGGCGCCGGGCGCACGAACTGGGTGCTGTCGGTCGGGCTGATCCGTTCGGGGTCGAGGCCGGCGGTCTCCAGCACGGCGCGGGCGAACCCGAACCAGGTCGTCGAGCCCGAGTTCGTGCCGTGGTAGATGCCTGCGGGAGCATCCGCGTCGACGAGGCTCACGATCTGGCGCGCCAGATCGCCCGTCCAGGTGGGCTGCCCCATCTGGTCATCGACCACGCTCCACGTCGGTCTCGACCCCGCCAGCATGAGCATCGTCTTGGCGAAGTTGCCTCCGCCGGCCCCGTACAGCCACGCAGTGCGGACGATGTAGTGGCGCTTGTTCGCCGCGGCGACGGCGACCTCGCCGGCTGCCTTCGTGCGGCCGTATGCCGAGACCGGATCGAGCGGTGCGTCTTCGGGATACGGGCTCGTCGCACGCCCGTCGAAGACGTAGTCAGTCGATATCTGCACTATGGCGGCATCGTTCTCGGCCGCTGCCATCGCGAGGTTCTCGGCGCCCCGCGCATTCACGGCCGCCGCGGCCTCCTCATCGGACTCGGCGTCATCGACCCGCGTGTACGCAGCGGCGTTGATGACGACGTCATGACCAGCGACCGCTGCTCTGACGGCCGCGAGATCCGTCACGTCGAGGTCCGCACGCCCGAGTGCGGTGACCTCGCGGCGTGCCAGTGCAAGCTGCAGGTCCTGGCCGAGCATGCCCGAAGCGCCCGTGATCAGAAAGGAGGTCACGGATGACTCAGTTCAGAGCCGCGCGGGCCTTGAGCGGCTCCCACCACGACCGGTTGTCGCGGTACCACTGCACCACGTCGGCGAGTCCCTTGTCGAACGGCACGAGCGGCTCGTAGCCGAGCTCGGTCCGGATCTTCGAGATGTCGACGGAGTAGCGCAGGTCGTGGCCGAGACGGTCGGCGACGCGATCCACGTACGACCAGTCCTTGCCCGTGGCCTCGAGCAACAGGGCGGTCAACTCCTTGTTCGTGAGCTCGGTTCCGCCGCCGATGTTGTAGATCTCACCGGCGCGGCCGTTGACGAGCACCATCGCGATGCCGCGCGTGTGGTCGTCGACGTGCAGCCAGTCCCGGATGTTCTCGCCGTTGCCGTAGAGCGGCACGTGGAGGCCGTCGAGCAGGTTGGTGACGAACAGCGGGATGACCTTCTCCGGGAAGTGGTACGGCCCGTAGTTGTTGGAGCACCGGGTGACGACGACCTGCAGGTCGTACGTGGTGTGGTAGCTGAGCGCGATCAGGTCCGACCCCGCCTTGGAGGCCGAGTACGGCGACCGGGGCGTCAACACGTCGGTCTCGGCGTACGAGCCCTCGTCGATGGAGCCGTAGACCTCGTCGGTCGAGATGTGCAGGAAGCGCTCCACGCCCACCTGACGAGCGACGTCGCACAGGACATTGGTGCCGAACGTGTTGGTTGTGACGAAGGCGTACGGATCGACGAT
>JBEVEO010000250.1:0-4514 GCA_040512695.1 Leifsonia sp.
CACCTCGAGTTCTACGCCGATGACGAGCTCGAACAGGTGCTCACCCGCGCGGCATCCCTGCTCGGCCTGGACATCGACCGCGAGGCGCTGGCCGAGATCGCCGGCCGGTGCCGGGGAACGCCGCGCATCGCCAACCGACTGCTGCGCCGCGTGCGCGATTACGCCCTGGTCTATTCGGACAGGAGCGGGTCAGACGGCACGGGCAGGGCCGACATCCACTCGGTGCGCGCGGCCCTCGAGCTCTACGACGTCGACGCGCTCGGGCTCGATCGTCTCGACCGCGCCGTGATGCAGATCATCCTCACGCGCTTCAACGGTGGACCGGTCGGGCTCAACACGCTCGCGGTCTCTGTCGGCGAGGAGAGCGAGACGATCGAGGCCGTCGTCGAACCATTTCTGGTGCGCATCGGACTCTTAACCCGCACCCCGCGCGGGCGTGTCGCCACCCCGGACGCATGGCAGCACTTCGGCCTGCACCCGGCGTCGGCTGGGACACTGCTGGATGACCTATAATTCAAGCTGGCTCACCATGGACCGCGCTAGACAGCTGCGGTTGCCCAGCCGCAACTCGGAAGGTTTTCCAACTTTATGGATCCGTTGACAATGATCATGCTCGCCGTTCTCGCGGTGCTCATCTTCTTCATGTTCCGCAACAGCCGCAAGCGCCAGAAGGATGCAGCAGAGCTGCAGACCCAGGTCGTTCCCGGTGCCAAGGTCATGACCAACTCCGGCCTCTACGGAACCATCCTCTCGATCGACGAGGAGGAGAACGAGGTTCTCCTCGAGTCGACCCCCGGCACCGTCCTGGCACTGCACCGCCAGACGATCGCCCGCGTCGTCACCCCCGTCGCAGCAGCGGCCGCCCCGGATGCAGTGGACTCCGCCATCGATGACGCCGCTCCCGAGTTCGGTGAGCGCATCGAGGGCGCCGGCACCGAGCCCGGCACCGAGCACGGCGATGCCGACGGCTCGACCGACAAGAAGTCGAACGAATAAATAGTCTGTTTTCCGTGCCCACGCGGTTGACGGGGTGGGCACGAACGTAGAAAGCTGAGTTCCGCGGTGGCAAAGTCGACCCCGGTCAAGAAAGCCTGGCGTTCCCTCACCTGGCTTGCCGTCATCATCGTCGGCCTGTTCGCCGTCAATGCAGCAGGCGTCATCTGGGGCGGTGGTTCGTGGACGCCCAAGCTCGCACTCGACCTCGAGGGCGGAACGCAGATCATTCTCGCGCCCAAGCTCGAGAGCGGTCAGACCGTCTCGCAGGAGCAGCTTGACCAGGCCGTGACGATCATCCGTCAGCGCGTTGACGCCTCCGGTGTCTCCGAGGCGGAGATCAACACCCAGGGCGGTCAGAACATCGTCGTGGCGATCCCCGGTGAGCTCGACGACGAGACACGCAACCGCATCCAGTCGTCGGCCAAGTTGGAGCTGCGCCCTGTGCTCGTCGCCGGTGCGCCGACCAATGCGTCGATCGACGGTGAGTCCACCGCTACGCCGGAGCCCAGCGCCACGCCTGACCCCGAGCTGGAGACGACTCCGAGCGTCACCCCCAGCAACGGCAGCGACCTCAACTGGGTCACCCCGGCGCTGCAGGCCGAGTACGAGAGCTTCGACTGCGCGTCGACCGAGGCCGCCACCGCCAACGCCGCGCCGGCCGACGAGCCGCTCGTCACCTGTGACGTCGACGGCACGGTCAAGTACATCCTCGGCCCTGTCGAGGTCGAGGGAGCGAACATCTCCGATGCCTCCGCAGGCATGGAGACCACGCAGTCCGGCGCAACGACGGGCCGCTGGGTCGTCAACCTCGTCTTCGACGACCAGGGCACCAAGGACTTCGCCGAGGTCAGCACGCGTCTGTACGGCCTGAAGGCCACCCCGCCGCTCGACCAGTTCGCCTTCGTGATCGACGGCCAGGTGCTCTCGGCTCCGTCGATGAACGGCATCATCACCGACGGTCGCCCGTCGATCTCCGGTCAGTTCACCGAGGAGAGCTCCAAGGCCCTCGCCGACCAGCTCAAGTTCGGCGCGCTGCCGATCAGCTTCACGGTGCAGAGCTCCGAGACCATCTCGCCGACGCTCGGTAGCTCGCAGCTGCAGAGCGGAATGATCGCGGGTCTGATCGGTCTGCTCCTCGTCGTCATCTACACGCTCTTCCAATACCGACTCCTCGGCCTGGTCACGATCGCGTCGCTCGTCGTCGCCGGAGTCATGACCTACATTGTGATCACGATCCTGTCGTGGCGGGAGGGCTACCGGCTCTCGCTGGCCGGTGTCGCCGGTCTGATCGTGGCCATCGGTTTCACGGCGGACTCCTTCATCGTCTACTTCGAACGCGTGCGAGACGAGTTGCGTGAGGGTCGCATTCTCACCTCGGCCGTCGAGGCAGGCTGGAAGCGCGCCGTCAGAACGATCTTCGCCTCCAAGGCGACGAACCTGCTCGCCGCCATCGTGTTGTTCCTGATCGCGGTCGGCAACGTGCGTGGCTTCGCGTACACGCTCGGTGTCACAACGATCATCGACGTGATCATCGTCATTCTGTTCACGCACCCGATGCTTCAGCTGCTCTCGCGGACGAAGTTCTTCTCCAGCGGTCACCCGTGGAGCGGACTGGACCCGCAGGCGCTCGGCGCGATCTACCGTGGGCGTGCGGAGTTCCGCAAGCCAGCGGCATCCGTTGACGCGAAGAAGGCGGCATCCAGCGCCAAGGAAGCCGAGAAGCGCCAGACGATCGCCGAGCGCAAGGCCGCGGAGCTGACCGCGGCGAGCACCGGAACCAAGACCACGGAAGGCAAGGAATCCTGATGGCCAACCGCCTGGCAACCTTCGGAAACGACCTCTACACCGGTAAGCGCTCCTTCGACTTCGTCGGCAAGCGCAACATCTGGTATTTCATCATCGGCCTGCTCGTCCTGCTCTCGATCGCCATCCCGATCGCCAAGGGTGGCTTCAACTTCGGCATCGAGTTCCGTGGCGGATCGCAGTTCGTCGTCACGAGCGTCGAGGACGCCAGCCAGGAGCCGGCCATCGATGCCGTCGCCTCCGTGGTCCCGGATGCCGTCGCCCGCGTCACGACCGTCGGTGACTCCGGCGTGCGTGTGCAGACCGACCAGCTGACCCAGGAGGAGAACCGTGAGGTCGCGGCCGCCCTCGCCGAGGCCTACTCCGTGCCGGAGTCGGAGGTCACGTCCTCCTTCATCGGACCGGTGTGGGGTGCCGACGTCACGCGCCAGACGATCCAGGGACTCGTCGTGTTCCTGCTGTTGGCAGCCGTCGGCATGGCGCTGTACTTCCGAACCTGGAAGATGTCGCTCGCCGCGATCGCCGCACTGCTCGTCGACCTCGTGATCACCGTCGGCGTCTACGCGGCGACCGACTTCGAGATCACGCCTGCTGCCGTCATCGGTATCCTGACGATCCTCGCGTACTCGCTCTATGACACCGTCGTGGTGTTCGACAAGATCCGCGAGAACACGACGGAAGACGCGGTGAAGTCGAAGCACACCTTCGCCGAGTCGACCAACCTCGCCGTCAACCAGACCCTCGTGCGATCGATCAACACCAGCGTCGTCGCCGTGCTGCCCGTCGCAGCGATCCTCTTCATCGGGTCGTTCGTGCTCGGCGCAGACACGCTGCGCGACATCTCGCTCGCGCTGTTCATCGGCATCCTGGTCGGAACCTGGTCGACCGTGTTCCTCGCGGCGCCGATGTACGTGCAGTTCCGTCAGGGCGAGAAAGAGGTCGTGCTCCACGACAAGTCGGTTCTCGCGGCCCGTGAGAAGGCAGCGGCCGCCGCTGCCGCCGAAGCCGTCACGGCGTAGGCTGACTGAGCCCGTGAGACGCAGGGAGGTGTCAAGATGAGCGATTCGACGTCATCGACAGCCTCCCTGCGCCGTCTCGTGCCTCGGATCTTCTCCAAGGCGCAGCCGGCCGGTGCCGTCGACACCCTGGTCCGCACGGTGCGCATGCACCACCCCAAGGCCGACCTCACCGTCATCGAGCGCGCATACACCGCTGCCGAGCGCGCCCACAGCGGGCAGAAGCGCCGCAGCGGTGAGCCGTACATCACGCACCCGCTCGCGGTCGCACAGATCCTCGCCGACCTCGGTATCGGTTCCAAGACGGTCGCCGCCGCGCTGCTGCACGACACCGTCGAAGACACCGCGTACACGCTCGAGCAGCTGCGCGGGGACTTCGGCGACGAGATCGCGATGCTCGTCGACGGCGTCACCAAGCTCGACAAGGTCAAGTACGGCGACTCCACCCAGGCGGAGACCGTCCGCAAGATGATCGTCGCGATGTCCAAGGACATCAGGGTCCTCATCATCAAGCTGGCCGACCGGCTCCACAACGCCCGCACCTGGGGCTTCGTGCCCGCCGAGTCGGCGTCCCGCAAGGCCACCGAGACGCTCGAGATCTACGCGCCGCTGGCCCACCGGCTGGGCATCCAGGCCATCAAGTGGGAACTCGAAGACCTGTCGTTCGCCGTGCTCTACCCGAAGCTCTACGCCGAGATC
>JBEVEO010000257.1:0-7322 GCA_040512695.1 Leifsonia sp.
CGAATCCGGTGTCGGCGTCGACGATGGCCGGCAGCTCGGTCATCCGGGCGATCTGCTTCGATCGGCCGGCCACCTCGGTGAGGGTGGTGAGTCCGATGTCGGGCAGACCGAGGTCGGCCGAGAGCACGGCACCGGAGATGTAGACGCCCTCGAAGCCCTTCTGCTCGATGAGGCGCGCGCTCAACGGGTTGAAGGCACCGGGCAGGCGGAGGAGTTCGCCGGACGCGAGAGCCGTGCGGAAATCGGCGCGCTTGTCGGCCGGGGTCTTCTGGGCGTAGAGCATGGATTCAGCCTAATCGGCCCCGCGCGCCGACGACTGGATGCCGTCACCGACCACCGTTCGGTGAGGCCCGGACGCAGTCCGCGGCCGAAGCGCACACCCAGCCGCGCTTCGACCGCGCGCTTCGCGCGGGCCTCAGCGAACGTCGGTCAGAACAGCCCGTGCGGACTCTCGACGGACGCGAGCACCCCGGGAGCCGCCGTGATGGTGAGGCCGAGCAGCTCATCGGACGTGAGCTCCGGCAGTCGCTCGACGAGGGCGAGGAACCGCTCGATCTCGGCCTCCTCCAGCACGAAGTCGGCGAGGGTGCGGAACTTGTTCACGTACTCGGCCCGCCCGAAGGGGCGCGCGCCGAGGGGGTGCGCATCCGCCACCGCGATCTCGTCGGTGATGGTGTTGCCGTCGGCGAGCACGATCTCGACGCTGCCGCCGAACGCCTTCTCGTTCATGTCGAGCGAGTGGTAGCGGCGCGTCCACTCCTCGTCCTCGACGGTGGTGATCTTGTTCCACAGTGCGACGGTGTCGGGACGGTTGGCGCGGGCGGGTGCGTAGGAGTCGACGTGATGCCACGTTCCGTCCTGCAGCGCGACCGCGAAGATGTACGGGATCGAGTGGTCGAGCGTCTCGCGCGACGCAGACGGGTCGTACTTCTGCGGGTCGTTGGCGCCGGAGCCGATCACGTAGTGGGTGTGGTGCGACGTGTGGATGACGATGCGCTCGATGCCGTCGACATCGTCGAGCAGAAGCGGGTACTCGGAGTGGAGCCTGCGGGCGAGGTCGATCCAGGCCTGCGCCTGGTACTCGGCCGAGTGCTCCTTCGTGTAGCTGTCGAGGATGGCGCGCTTGGCCTCGCCCTCGTCGGGGATCTCGACCTCGTAGCGCGCATCCGGGCCGCCGAGCAGCCAGGCGATGACGCCGTCCTCGCCCTCGTAGATGGGCGACGGGCTGGTCTCGCCGCGCATGGCGCGATCGACGGCCTCGACGGCCATCTTCCCGGCGAACGCCGGGGCGTGCGCCTTCCACGTCGAGATCGCGCCCTTGCGCGACTGGCGGGTGGCCGTCGTGGTGTGCAGCGCCTGCCCGATGGCCTGGTAGATGGTCTCCTGGTCGAGGCCGAGGAGGGTTCCGATTCCTGCGGCGGCCGACGGGCCGAGGTGGGCGACGTGGTCGATCTTGTGCTGGTGCAGGCTGATGGCCTTCGCGAGGTCGATCTGCAGCTCGTAGCCGGTCGCGATGCCGCGCACCACGTCGCGTCCGGTGATGCCGCGGGCCTCGGCGAGGTGCTGGGCGACCGCGACGATGGGCGGGATGTTGTCGCCGGGGTGCGAGTACTCGGCGGCGAGGAAGGTGTCGTGGTAGTCGAGCTCGCGCACGGCGACCCCGTTCGCCCACGCGGCCCACTCCGGAGAGGTGCGACGCCCGACGTCGACGCCGAGGACCGTAGCCCCCTGGCCGCCGACGGAGACGGGGTGCGCCAGGGCCTGGCTGCGGGCGGATGTCACCGGCTGGCGGGTGAGGGACGCCGCGGCGACGGCTGCATTGTCGATGACGCGGTTGATGACCATCTCCGTGACGTCGTCCGACACCTCGACGGAGTCGACGGCGACTCCGGCCAGCTGCCAGGCGAGCTGACCCTCGACGTCGAGGTTCTCGTCACTCCGGTGCACGCGCAGTTCATGTGTCTTCACGTATGCAACGGTAACGGAGATCCCCGCGATCAGGGGGCAGGAGCGCACCGTCATCGGCCGAAGACGGTGTCTCCAGCACGTCCGGCGAGCGCTGCGGCAGCCGTTCCGGGCGCCAGCGCCGCCAGGCTCGGCGGGTTCCAGCGCGGCGACCGGTCCTTGTCGATGACCTGCGCTCGGATGCCCTCCACGAGGTCCGGCTGTTCGATGAGCCAGCCCGCCACGCGGTACTCCACCTCGAGTGCCGCCTCGAGCGACCCGGCCGCGCGGGAGGCCCGGAGGGCGGCGAGGGTCGCCGTGATGGCGGTGGGCGAGAGCGCCTCGAGCTCGTCTGCAGCGAGGACGGCCTCCGGTTCGGCACGCGTCCGCAGGCGAGCGATGATCTCGGCGACCGTCGGCGCCGCGTAGCAGGCGTCGATCCACTCGCGGCGCGCGGCCAGTGGTGACGCATCCGGAGTCTCGTCGAAGAGCAGAGCGATCTCCGACGGAGATCCGGGATCGGCCCGTTCGGCGAGCGCCTGCAGCAGGTGCGGGATGTCGGCGCTCGGCACGAGGTAGTCGGCGAAGCCGCAGTGGATGGCGTCGGCGGCGTCCATCGACGCGGAGTTCAGGGCGAGATAGGTGCCGAGCTCGCCCGGCGCGTTGGCGAGCAGCCAGGTGCCGCCGACGTCGGGGCTGAAGCCGATGCGCGTCTCCGGCATGGCCAGCCTCGACCGCTCCGTGACGATGCGGATGGAGGCATGCCCGGAGACGCCGATGCCGCCGCCCATCGTGATGCCGTCCATGATGGCGACGACGGGCTTCGGGTAGCGGGCGATCATGGCGTTGAGGCGGTACTCGTCGCGGAAGAAGGTGCGCGAAGCGGCATTCTCCCCGGCCCGAGCGCCGTCCCAGAGCGCCCGGACGTCGCCGCCGGCGCAGAAGCCGCGATCACCGGCGCCGTCGAGGACGACCAGCGTCACCTCGGAGTCGTCGCGCCATGCGGCGAGCTGTTCGGCGAGCAGTCCGATCATCCCGTGGCTCAGCGCGTTGATGGCGCGGGGTCGATTGAGGGTGAGGTGCCCGACGCCGTCCGCCACGGCGGCGAGCACCTCGGGCTCGGTCGTCTCGGGCATCGGCTGCGTCTCGTCGCTCACGGATGCCACGCTAGGCCACCCGTCGCCCGGCGGTACGATTCTCGGATGGTGCCGCCGTCCAGCCTGCTCGCGTTCGTCCTCGCGTCCGTGCTGCTCATCGTCATCCCGGGTCCGAGCGTGCTGTTCGTGATCGGCCGCTCGCTCGCCCTCGGCAGGATCGGCGGCCTGCTCAGCGTGGTCGGCAACGCCATCGGCATGGTGCCGCTCGTCGCGGCCGTGGCGCTCGGCGTCGGCGTGGTCGTTGCGCAGTCGGTCGTGGTGTTCACCGTCGTCAAGCTGCTGGGGGCCGCCTACCTCGTCTACCTCGGGGTGCAGGCGATCCGTCATCGTCATGCCGCCGCAGCGGCCGCCGTCGGCGACGTGGCCCCGCGTCCGGCCTGGCGCCTTCTGGCCGAGGGCTTCGTGGTGGGCGTGACGAACCCCAAGACCATCGCGTTCTTCGTGGCGGTCCTGCCCCAGTTCGTCGACTACCAGGAGGGCATGGTCGCTCTCCAGATGGCCGAGCTCGGTCTGGTGTTCGTGGTGCTCGCCCTGCTCTGCGACAGTGTCTGGGCTCTCGCGGCAGGCACGGCCAGGGACTGGTTCGCCCGTTCCCCGAAGCGGATCTCGACCCTCTCGGCGACGGGCGGCGTCATGATGATCGGCCTCGGCGGCGTGCTCGCCCTCAGCGGCGCCAAGCACTAGGCGGACGCCGACTCGCCGGCCCCACGGAGGGTCGAAGCGGTCAGTCGCTCGACGCGGTCGCGACGAGGATGCCGCGCGCGATTCCGTGGAAGTGGGCGTTGAAGCCGAGGATCGCCGGCGTGGATCCCTCGGGGATGTCGAGGTGCGGCACGTCGAGGGCGGTCACGACGATGAAGTAGCGATGCGTCCCCGTGCCGGGCGGCGGTCCTGCGCCGAGGAACGACGTGAGCCGTTCCTCGTTCGCGAGCGTCGTCGCCCCGGGCGGCAGCCCGGCGCCGCCGGTCGCTCCGGCGTCGGCGGCCAGTGATGTCACCGTCGACGGGATGTCGTAGACCGCCCAATGCCAGTAGCCCGAGCCCGTCGGGGCATCCGGGTCGAACACCGAGACGGCGAAGCTCCGGGTCTCGGGCGGGAATCCGCTCCAGGACAGCTGGGGGGACCGGTTGCCGCCTCCCATCTCCGCCCGCCACTGCGCCCGCGCGAGCGGCCGCCCGTCGGTGACGTCATCGCTCGTCAGCTGCAACGTCGGGAACCGCTTGAGTCCGGCCAGCTCGGCGTATGGGTCGTAATTCAGCATGCATGCTCCTTCGGCTACCCGTCGCTGCCTACGCAACCATCGGGACGTGCAGCGCACAACCCCCTGGCGCTCCCGGTTGCCACGGTCCGGCGACGCTCGTCCCGCAGGTCGGGGCGCCTCGGCGAAGATGGAGGGGTGCCCATCGCCAAGATCATCCTCTTCTACGCGTTCACGCCGCTCGCCGACCCCGACGCCGTGCGGCTGTGGCAGCGCGATCTCGGAGACCTGCTCGGCCTGCGCGGGCGCATCATCCTCTCGAAGGACGGCATCAACGGGACGATCGGCGGCGAGCTCGGAGCCGTCAAGCGCTACCTGCGCAGAACGCGCGACTACCCGGCCTTCAAGCACCTCGACGTGAAGTGGAGCGAGGGCTCCGGTCTCGACGACGACGGTCTCAGCCTCGACTTCCCGAAGCTCAGCGTGAAGGTGCGTGACGAGCTCGTCTCCTTCGGGGCGCCCGGCGAGCTCCGGGTGGACGAGCACGGCGTGGTGGGCGGCGGGGAGCACCTCGATCCCGACGCGCTCGATGCGCTGGTGGCCGAGCGGGGCGATGAGGTGGTGTTCTTCGACGGCCGCAACGCCTTCGAGGCGGAGATCGGGCATTTCCGCGGTGCCGTGGTTCCGGATGTCGCGACGACGCACGACTTCGTCGCCGAGCTCGACAGCGGCAAGTACGACGACCTCAAGGGCCGACCCGTCGTCACCTACTGCACCGGCGGCATCCGCTGCGAGGTGCTGTCGAGCCTCATGCGCAGTCGCGGCTTCGGCGAGGTCTATCAGCTCGACGGCGGCATCGTCCGCTACGGAGAGGCCCGCGGTGACGACGGCCTCTGGGAGGGATCGCTCTACGTCTTCGACCGGCGCGGGTCCGTCGACTTCAGCGATCACGCCACGGTCGTCGGCCACTGCGTCGTCGACGGCGCGCCGACGAAGCGGATGCAGAACTGCGCGGATCCGTCGTGCCGCGAACAGCTCGTCGTCTGCGATGCGTGTGCTGCTGCGACGCCGGTGTTCTGCGCGGCCCACGCCGCCTGATCCATCGACGACGGGTGCCAGAGCGCGCACCTCGGGGTCGAGATGCGCGTTGTGGCACCCGTCGCCCACCTCAGCGGCGGCGCCGGGAGTACGCCCGCGCCGAACGACTCGACAGCGCCAGCAGGATGAGGATGTCGAGCGAGAGCGTGATGAGCGTCGTGCGGAAGGTGATCGCCTCGCCCCCTGCCGCGACGTCGACGGCCGCGACGACGATGCCGAGGGTCGCGACGACGAGCACGAGCATGCGCGCCCAGTTGACGCCGCGGTAGACCAGCAGCACGACGCTCAGCTGCACGAGCAGCACCAGGATGCCGATCCCGACGATGACCCAGATGGCCGCGTTCGCCGCTGCCAGCGCCCCGGGGTCTCCGGGATCGATCGCCTCGCGCACGACCTCGTCCCAGCCGGTCGAGAGCTCGACCAGCCACGCCGACCCGCCGATGACCCTGAGCACGATGAGCACGACGCCCATGACGATCGTGACCGGGCGCCTGGCCGCTGTGGCCGTGCGGACGGGCAGCGCGAGGTCGAGGGTGTTCTCGAAGGCCGCCCTCTTGCCGACGACCGGCTCGCGGATGCCCCGTCCGGCCGCGGCATCCGGGAGCACCGTGCCGTCGGGGGCGACGCGCAGGTCCACGATCGGCATGTCGCCGTCCGTCGAGATCGAGTCTCCTCCGCCGTTGCGCGAGTGGTAGCCCGTCGAGAAATCGCGGATCACGTCCAAGCCGGCAGTCGGAACGGCCGCGGTGATCGTGCTGATGATGTGGTCGCGCTCGATGTCGGTGTCGGCATCGATCTTGTGGGTGATCTGGAGGGTGAAGAGCGAGAAGCCGACGGCCCGGTCGAACGTGCCGGCCGCGAGCCACTCCACGCGGCGACCGCCGGGCAGCAGCCAGTCATCTGGACAGCGCCAGAACCGCACGTGGTGGCGCTTGGCCGGGTTCCCGGCGACCTCCTGCTGGTAGGCGAAGTCCTGCTGCCGGCCGAACAGGAACAAGGGGCTCACCGGCGCTTCGTCGTAGCTGCGCCGGGTGATGGTCGACGAGATGATCCGCAGGCTCGAACGAGCGGTCACGTCGTCGGCGCGCGTCCATCCGGCTGCGGCCATGGCGGCGTGCAGCTCGTCCTCGCTCCCGAGCATGGCGAGGTTCACCGGATCGCCGAGCAGTCCGTCGCTCGTGCGGGCGCGGCCGATGAAGTAGTCGGGCACGTAGATCGTGGTGAGGATGCGGTGCAGCCGCGGGAGCACGAGGTAGGCGATGAGTGCCCAGAACACGATGAAGTACACCAGCGAGGTCCAGCGCCACTGGAAGCTCTCGCCGAACACGAGGGTCGCCAGCCAGACCGCCGCGACAGCGGCGAAGACGAAGAAGAAGCCGTCGAGGAACGAGCTCAGCGAGTAGCGGCGGCGCCCTGCGGCACCCGATCGCGGCTCGACCATGATCTCGCTCGACATGGCGTCATGCTATCGCCGCCCTCATAGGCTGATCGCCATGGCCTACGACGTCGATCGCATCCGCTCGCTGTTCCCATCCCTCGCCGACGGCGTTGCGCATTTCGAGGGTCCCGGCGGCACCCAGACGCCGCTCTCCGTCGGCGCGGCGATCTCGGTCGCCCTCACCTCGCCGCTGTCGAACCGCGGCACCGTCGGCGCCTCGGAGCGGAACGCTGATGCGATCGTCGTCGCCTTCCGCCGCGCCATGGCCGACCTGCTCGGCGCCGATCCGCGCGGCATCGTCTACGGGCGCAGCGCCACCCAGCTCACCTACGACTTCTCGCGCCACCTCTCCCGCGGTTGGGGACCCGGCGACGAGGTCGTCGTCACCCGGCTCGATCACGATTCCAACGTCCGTCCGTGGGTGCAGGCAGCAGAACGCACCGGCGCCACCGTGCGCTGGGTCGACTTCGATGCGGCGACGGGCGAG
>JBEVEO010000258.1:0-7352 GCA_040512695.1 Leifsonia sp.
GCCGCCGTGCACAGCCGGGCTGCCCGCGCCGCGCGCGCCGAGCTCGGTGGCGGGGCCTCATCGAGTGCCGAGCGCGCCGCCGCCGGCGCCGAGCGGCTCGGTCTCAGCCGCCCGTACTCGAGCGTCGAGGACCTGCTGGCCGACGACGACATCGACATCGTGCACATCTGCACCCCCAACAGCACGCACGCGGAGTACGCGCTCGCGGCGCTCGCCGCCGGCAAGCACGTCATCTGCGAGAAGCCGCTCGCCACGTCGTCCGCCGATGCCGAGGCCCTGGTCCGCAGCGCGGCGGAGCGCAACCTCACGGCGACGGTGCCGTTCGTGTACCGGTTCCACCCGCTCGTGCGCGAGGCGCGGGCACGGGTCGCCGCCGGCGAGGTCGGACGCCTGCTCACGATCCACGGCGGCTACCTGCAGGACTGGCTCGCCGAACCGCTCTCGGACGACTGGCGCGTGAGCGTCGGTCTCGGAGGGCCGTCGCGGGCGTTCGCCGACATCGGCTCGCACCTCGTCGATCTGCTCGAATTCGTCACGGGGGACCGCATCGCGCGGCTCTCCGCCCGGAGCCGCACGGCGCACTCCGAGCGCGGCGAGCACAGGGACATCGCCACCGAGGACCTCGTCGCCCTCGTCGTCGAGCTCGAGGGCGGCGCCGTCGGCAGCCTGCTCGTGTCGCAGGTCGCGCCCGGACGCAAGAACAGCCTCGTCCTCGAGATCGCCGGAACGGCCGAGAGCATCCGCTTCGACCAGGAACGTCCCGATGAGCTCTGGATCGGTCGCCGCGTCGGCTCGGAACGGCTGCTGCGCGATCCCGATGCGCTGCATCCATCCGCCGCCCGCCTCTCCGTGCTCCCCGCCGGGCATCCGATGGGCTACCAGGACGCCTTCAACGCCTTCGTCGCCGACAGCTACGCGGCGGTCGGCGGGCAGGACCCCGACGGGCTTCCCCGCTTCGCCGACGGCCTCCGCGCCGCGCGCGTGACGGATGCGGTGCTCGAGTCCGCAGCGTCCGGTCGCTGGACGGAGGTGGTCCGATGAGCATGCCGACCACGAGCGGTGCGCCGGTGACCGACAGCGCAACGGCCCCCATCCTCGTCGCGACGGGACTCGAGAAGAGCTTCTTCGGGGTCACCGTGCTGAAGGGCGTCGGGCTCACGCTCGTGCCGGGACAGGTGCACGGCCTCGTGGGCGAGAACGGCGCGGGCAAGTCGACGTTCATGAAGATCCTCGCCGGCGTGTACGAGCGCGACGGCGGCACGATCGAGTTCGCCGGAGAGGACGTGCACTTCGGCCATCCGGTGCAGGCCATGAAGGCCGGGCTCGCGACCGTCTTCCAGGAGTTCAACCTGCTGCCGGAGCGGACCGTGGCGCAGAACGTCTTCCTCGGTCGCGAGCCGCGCCGGGCCGGATTCGTCGACCAGCGCGGCATGGTGACCCAGACCAGGGCGCTGCTCGAGGGACTGGGGATCGACTTCGTCGATCCGACGGCCCGTGTCGGATCCCTCACGGTCGCCGAGCAGCAGATCGTCGAGATCGCCAAGGCCCTCTCCTATGACGCCCGCGTCATCTCGATGGACGAACCGACCGCCGCCCTGTCCGACAACGAGGTGGCGCTGCTGTACGCGATCATCCGCCGGCTCCAGGCGCGCGGCGTGGCGATCCTCTACGTCTCGCACCGGCTGAAGGAGATCTTCGACCTCTGCGACACCATCACCGTCCTCAAGGACGGCGAACTGGTCAGCACCGGTCCGGCATCCGAGATCGACACGGACGAACTCGTGCGCCGCATGGTCGGCCGCTCGATCGAGAGCTACTTCCCCGACCCCGTCGACGGCACGGCCCTCGGCGACGTGCGCCTCGCGGTGCGCGGCGGCGGCAACGCCTTCGTCGACGGCATCGACCTCGAACTGCGCGCCGGGGAGATCGTCGGGGTCTCCGGGCTGCAGGGCAGCGGGCGCACCGAGCTGGTGGAGGCGGTGTTCGGCATCGCGCCATTCACCAGGGGCGAGATCGTCCTCGACGGCGGAACGGTCACCGTCACCCACCCGCGAACAGCCGTGCGCGACGGCATCGCCCTCATCACCGAGGACCGCAAGGCCCAGGGCCTCGCCGTGAACCAGTCGGTCATGGACAACGCGCTGCTCGTCATCCGCGGCGTCTTCTCGCGGCGCACGAGCCAGGTGCGGCGGACGATCCCCGGTGTGCTGTCCTCCCTCGAGGTGAGCTCGCACGGGCTCGACCAGGAGGTGCAGTTCCTCTCCGGCGGCAACCAGCAGAAGGTGGTCCTGGCCAAGTGGCTCGCCACCGGGCCCCGTGTCGTCCTCCTCGACGAACCGACCCGTGGCATCGACGTCGGGGCGAAGGTCGCGGTGTACCGCCTCATGCGCCAGCTCGCGCACGACGGCGTCGCGATCCTCATGATCTCGTCAGAGCTGCCGGAGGTGATCGGCATGTCGGATCGCATCCTCGTGATGCACGACGGGCGCATCGCCGCCGAGCTGCCTGCCGGGTCCTCGGAGGAGAGCGTGCTGTCCGCAGCGACGGGGCACACCGGCACGGCTCGCGGGACGGGAGGAGGGGCATGAGCGGCATCGCTGTGAGACGCCGACGACTGAACTCGACGGCGCTCGTCTACGTCGCACTGCTCGGGGTCGTCATCGTGGGGGCCATCCTCGTGGCGACCGTCGGCCGGAGCTTCTTCAGCGCAGGGAACATCCGCGACATCCTCACGGGCATGAGCGTGCTGGGCTTCGTCGCGATCGGCCAGACCCTCGTGATCCTGTGCGGGTCGCTCGACCTGTCCGTGCCGTACGTCGTGAGCCTGTCGAGCCTCATCGCCGCGGACCTCATGAAGGGCAGCGCGGCCAACATCGCGCCGGCCGTCGCCACGGCGATCGGCGTCGCGGCCGTGCTGGGCCTCGTCAACGGTCTCATCGTCACCAAGCTGCACGTGAACGGCTTCATCGCCACCCTGGGCACCGGCCTCATCATCAAGGGGTACCTCGACACCAACTACAAGGGCACGAGCGGCGATGTGCCGTGGGAGTTCCAGCTGGTCGGCGCGACCGGGATCGGGCCGGTCCCGGTCTCGACCGTCCTCATGCTGGTCGTCGCCCTCCTCGCCGCCCTCATGCTCAGCCGCACCAGGACCGGCAACCACATCTTCGCGGTCGGCGGCAACGAGCAGGTCGCCCGCCTGTCCGGCATCCGCACGTCGCAGCCCATCATCGTCGCCCACGTGCTGTGCTCGGTCACGGCGTGCTTCGCCGGTCTCCTGCTCGCCAGCCGCCTCGGGGTCGGCAGCCCGACCGTCGGCATCCAGGGCGGCTACGACCTGCTGTCGATCGCCGCGGTGGTGCTCGGCGGAACGATCCTGGCCGGGGGACGCGGCTCGGTCTGGGGCACGATCGGCGGCGTCGCCATCTTCGCGGTGCTCGACAACGTGATGAGCGTGCTCCAGGTCAACCCGTTCATGAAGGACGTCGTGCGCGGTGTCGTCATCGTCGCCGCCGTCGCGGTCTACACCAGCCGCCAGGTCGAGCGCCGCCGTGCCCGCTTCGGGTCGGACGGCTCGGACAACCGCATCGAAGCACCGTCAGGCGACCCATCGCCGGCGGCCACGGAAGCGGAGTCCGTGCGGGGAGGTGCGTCATGAAGTTCGTCAGTGCCCTGGTGAGCCCGCGCGGCGCGGTCTTCCTGCTGCTCATCGTGCTGCTGGTCGCGATCACGATCCTCAACCCGAGCTTCGCCGAGCCCGGCCAGCTCATGCGGTTCATCCAGCGGGTGGCTCCGGTGGCGATCGCCGCGATCGGACAGTACTTCGTGATCGTCGGCGGCGAGTTCGACCTCTCGATGGGGTCGGTGGTGACGGCGCAGGTCGTGATCGCCGGCAACCTCATCGGCCAGGACGAGAGCCGGTCGGTGCCGGTGCTGCTGCTCATGATCGCGTTCGGGGCGCTGGTCGGCCTGGTCAACGGGCTCGTCGTGACGCTGCTCAAGGTGCCGTCGTTCATCGCGACCCTCGGCATGATGCTCGCCCTTCTCGGCGGCGTCCTGTACTGGACGGGAGGAGCCGCGACCGGCAACCCCGCCGACGGCTTCCGCGAGATCGGCCGCGGCGGCATCCGCGACGTGCCGGTGCTCGATCTCATCCCGTGGTCGGTGCTCATCCTCATCGTCGTGCTCGCCGCAGCGATCTGGTTCAGCAAGCGGCCGTTCGGGCGCACGATCATCGTCGTCGGCGACAACCCGACGGCCGCCCGTTTCGCCGGAGTGCGCAGCTGGTGGGTGACCACGAGCACGTTCATCCTCTCGTCGCTGGCCGCGACCCTCTCCGGGGTGCTCCTCGTCGGGTACGCCGGCGTGCACCCGTCGGTGGGACGCGGGTACGAGTTCACCGCCATCACCGCCGTCGTGCTCGGCGGGGTCGTGCTCGGCGGCGGGCGCGGCTGGGTCGTCGCGGCGGCCGCCGGCGCCTTCGCGCTCGAGGCCCTGTTCACGCTGCTCAATTTCGCGGGGGTCCCCTCGACGCTGCGCGACGCCATCCAGGGCGTCATCATCATCGCCGCGGTCGCCTACTCCGCGGTGTCGTTCCGGGCTCGCCGCCACGGCCGCACGGACATCGCCGGTCCGCCGGCCGAACCGGACGACCCCACCAATGCTTCGCCCGCACGGGAGAAGGAGGCGCCCCCGATGGAGGGTGCGACTCGACCTGCAATCCATTCCCTCGAGGCAGAGGGCTGACACGAACACAACCAAGGAGGTTTGTGATGCGACGAATGCATGTTGCGTCGGCCATGGTCGGGGCGCTCGCGCTTCTGGCACTGGCCGGCTGCACGACAGATCCGAGTGTGACCGCCCCGTCGGAGGAGGCGACGGCGGAAGCTGAAGTGGACTGGTTCGACCAGGCGCTGTTCGACAAGCAGGACGCCGAGCGCGACGTGGTGCCGGAGGGGCCGGAAGGGCAGCCCTACCTGCAGCACATCAACGCCGAGATGGTGGACACCACCGAGTACGCGAGCGCCGGAGCCAAGAAGGGCTGCTTCGCGAACGCCTCGATCTCCAACCCGTGGAGGCAGACGGGCTGGATCACCATGAACGAGCAGCTCAAGGCGCTGCAGGAATCCGGTGCGATCAGCGAACTGGAGACCCGTGACGCCCAGGACAGCGATGACACCCAGATCGCGGACATCGACTACTTCATCAACGAGGGCAACTGCGACTTCTTCGTCATCTCGCCCAACAGCACGGCGGCCATGACTCCTGCGGTCGAGCGGGCGTGCGACACCGGCAAGCCGGTGATCGTGTTCGACCGCGGTGTGCAGACCGACTGCCCCGTCACGTTCATCCACCCCATCGGCGGATTCGCGTGGGGCATCGACACGGCGGAGTTCCTGATCGACAACCTCGAGAAGGGTGACAAGGTCGTGGCCCTGCGCATCCTCCCCGGCGTCGACGTGCTCGAACAGCGCTGGGCTGCTGCCGAGAAGCTGTTCGATGAGGCCGGAATCGAGGCGACCGACTACTTCACGGGAGCCGACCCGGTCGAGATCAAGAAGATCATCTCGGACGAGCTCGCGAAGGGCGACGTCCAGGGCGTCTGGATGGATGCCGGTGACGGTGCCGTCGCCGCCATCGAGGCGTTCGAGGATGCCGGCAAGGACTACCCGGTCATGACCGGTGAGGACGAGCTGAGCTTCCTGCGCAAGTGGAAGGAGACGGGACTCACGGGTCTCGGCCCGGTGTACTCCAACTTCCAGTGGCGCACCCCGCTGCTCGCGGCCGCGAAGATCTTCGCGGGCGAAGAGGTGCCGAAGGAATGGGTGCTCCCGCAGAGCCCCATCACCTCGGAGGACCTCGACGAGTACCTCGCGGCCAACGAGGGCATGCCGGACGGCCACTACGCCAAGTTCGGCGGCGAGGACCTGCCCGGCTACCCGACGGTCTGGCAGGAACGCCAGATCCCGTAAGCCGCTACGCTGCCCACTGGCAGGACGCCGCGCGCGTCCTGCCAGTCGGCATGCGGGGGCAGCCCTCGTCGGCCGACCGGCTGACGACGATGACACCGAGGAGGCAGGATGCGCCGCACCATCGGCGTCAACACCTGGGTCTGGACCAGTCCGCTCGATGACGCGTCGCTTGCCGCCCTGGCCGCGAAGGCGGCCGACCTCGGGTTCGGGGCCATCGAGCTGCCCGTCGAATCGGTCGGAGACTGGTCGCCGGAGCTGGCCCGCGACGTGCTGCTGGATCACGGACTCCTCCCCGTCGTGGTCGGCGCGATGGGGCCCGGACGGAATCTGGTCGCCGCTCCGGCATCGGAGATCGTGGCGACCCAGAACTACCTGGTGCACTGCATCGGGGTCGCCGAGACCGTCGGAGCCACGGTGGTCGCCGGTCCGTTCTACGCCGCGACGGGCCGGACCTGGCGGATGACGGCCGACGAGCGCGCCGAGCACACCCGCGATCTGCGGGCGGCGCTCGCGCCCGTGGTCCACCGTGCCGAGCGGGGCGGCATCCGTCTCGGGATCGAGCCGCTGAACCGCTACGAGACCAGTCTCGTCAACACCGTCGACCAGGCGCTCGACGCCCTCGGGCCACTGCTCGGGCCCGGCATCGGCCTCGCCCTGGACAGCAACCACCTCAACATCGAGGAGAAGCGCATCCCGGATGCGATCCGGGCGGCGGGAGGGCACATCGTGCACGTACAGGTGTGCGGCAACGACCGCGGTGCCGTCGGCGCCGACCACATCGACTGGTCGTCGTTCCTCGACGCCCTCGACGACGCGGACTACCGCGGCCCGCTCGGCCTCGAGAGCTTCACCGGGGCGAATGCGACGATCGCCGTCGCAGCGTCCGTCTGGCGTCCGCTCGCAGAGTCCCAGGATGCGCTGGCCGCCCACTCGCTGCGCTACCTCACCGACCTGCAGGACGAAAGGGAACTCCGATGACCGACTCCGCACCAGCGGCAGACCCGGCCGCGACGCGGTCGGCCGGCCACCCCGTCACCCTGTTCACGGGCCAGTGGGCCGACCTCCCGTTCGCGGAGGTCGCACGGCTCGCGGCGGAGTGGGGCTACGACGGACTCGAGATCGCCTGCTCGGGCGACCACCTCGACCTGAAGCGCGCCGAGGAGGAGCCGGGCTATCTCGACGAGCGCCGAGCGATCCTCGACCGGCACGGCCTGCAGGTGCACGCCATCTCCAACCACCTCACCGGCCAGGCCGTGTGCGATGACCCGATCGATTTTCGGCATCAGGCCATCGTGCGCGACTACACCTGGGGTGACGGCGACGCCGAGGGCGTACGGCAGCGTGCGGCAGAAGACATGAAGCGGGCTGCGCGTGTTGCCC
>JBEVEO010000004.1:0-3363 GCA_040512695.1 Leifsonia sp.
GGGCCCGCGGTGACCGCGGGCCCGACCGGTGTGGTGCGTGTGAGTGTCATGTGTTCCGACTATTCGGTCGCTGCCGCGTCCTGCATGCCCTTGACGATGTCGGCGGCGGAGCCCTGCCCGGCGAACAGGTTGACGATGCCGTCGTTCATGGCGCCGCCGACGGTGGGGCCGTAGGCGGTGTCGAGCCAGAGCTGCACGTAGGACGCGTTCTGCTTCCCGTCGAGCACGAGCTTCAGGTTGGGGTCGGCGACGCTGGATGCCGCGTCCGCGACGGTCGGGATGCCTGCGCCGCTCTCGCCGAAGCGCTTCTGCACGTCGGTGCTCATGATGTACTTCAGCAGCTCGACGCACTCCGGCGGTGCCTGCTGGGAGCAGGCGAAGCCGTCGCCACCGCCGAGGGCTGCCGTCGGGTCGCCGTCCGCGCCGTCGATGCCCGGGAAGTTGAACCAGCCGAGGAAGGACGGAACCGTCTTGTCGGCCGTGAGACCGCCGATGACGCCCGGCTCCCAGTGGCCCATGAGCTCCATGGCGACCTGGCCGTTGGCCAGGAGGCCGGCCGAGCTGCCCGCACCCTGCTGGGCCGGTGTGGCGAGGAAGCCCTCGTTGAACGGCTCGGTCTTCAGGAACGCCTCGAGGTCCTCGCCGGCCTTGACGAAGCACTCGTCATCGAAGACGTGCTTCGACTGGGCCTTCTTGAGGGTGTCCGGCGAGCAGTTCTTCAGAGCGAAGTTGTACCACCAGTGGGCTGCCGGCCACTTGTCTCCTGCACCGACGGAGATCGGCGCGATGCCGGCCGCCTTGAGCTTGTCGACGGCGTCGTTCAACTCGTCCAGGGTCGTCGGCGTCTCGGTGATGCCGGCCTGGGCGAAGAGGTCCTTGTTGTACCAGAAACCCTCGATGCCGTAGCTGAAGGGAAGGCCGTAGGTCTTGCCGTCGATCTGCCAGCCGCTCGCCGTCGGGCCGATCGCGTCGAGCTCGTCGGACACGTCGTCGGAGATGTCCTTGACGTAGCCGGCGGCGACCTGGTCCTTGAGCTCACCGCCGCCCCACGCCTGGAACAGGTCCGGGGGATTGTTGGACCGGAGGGCGTTCGGGATGAGGGTCTTCTGGAGGTCCTCGTTCTGGTAGCCGGTGACCTCGACGGTCACGTTGGGGTGCGCCTTCTCGAACTCCTGTGCGACGTCCTCCCAGAGGCCCTTGAGCGGATCCTGGTTGCCGTTGTGCCACCAGGTCAGCTTGACCTTCCCGTCATCGCCGTCGCCGGTGCTCGCGCTGCAGCCACTGAGCGTGGCGACGGCGATGCCGATGGCTGCTGCGCCAGCGAGCAGCCGTGTCATGCTGCGTCTGTTCATCGTTGAACCTCTCGAAAGTTTCGACGTCTGCGTCGAAAGTGATCTGGACGGTTCGATACTACGGCGGCGGCTATATGCCGTCAAGCGCAACATATTCGGCGCGTCCTGGACCGCCTCCTCACCGCCGCCCCTAGAGTGGGAGCCGTGAGCACGACAGGTACCTTCGACGGCGTCCATCGCCGAAACTTGTCGAAAGTCCTCTCGCTGGTGCATCACGACGGGCCGCTGTCCCGGGCGCAGCTCACGGCGGCGACCGGGCTGAACCGCTCGACCGTCGCCACGCTCGTCGCCGAGCTCTCCGCGCTCGACCTCGTGGTCGAGGGCGCCCCGGATCCGACCAATCGCGTCGGTCGTCCGTCGCCCGTCGTCGGACCGCATCCGCTCCTCGCCGTCCTCGCCGTCAACCCGGAGGTCGACGCCGTGACGCTCGCCGCCGTCGGCCTGGGAGGCCGCGTGCTGCACACCGAGCGCATCGAGGTCGATCGCGTGCTCTCGCCACAGGAAGTGGTCGACATCGTTGCTCGCACCGTCTCGGTCTGGTCGGCCGGGATCCTCGCCGACCATCGCCTGGTCGGCTGCGGTGTCGCCGTTCCCGGCCAGGTGCGCTCATCGGACGGGCTCGTGCGCTGGGCACCGCACCTCGGCTGGTCGGACGCCCCGATCCGCGGCATGCTCGAGGAGGCGATCGGGCTCGCCACCGTCGTCGGCAACGACGCGAGCCTCGGCGTCCTCGCGGAGCACCTCTTCGGTGCCGGCCGCGGCGTCGACGACATCGTGTACCTGAACGGCGGAGCCAGCGGCATCGGTGGCGGACTCATCGTGCACGGGCGCCCGGTCGGCGGTGCGGCGGGCTACGCGGGGGAGTTCGGCCAGAACCGTCCCGGCATCGCGGCCTCCGCCGACAGGCGCGCACCGGACGGCGTGCTCGAGGACGAGGTCAGCCGCGCCAGGCTGCTGGCCGTCGTCGGCCTGGCGTCGGCGGACGAGCCGACGCTCGCCGCGGCGCTCGCGGGCGCGACCGACGCGGCGGTGGGGCGGGAGCTCGATCGGCAGCGCCGCATCCTCGCGACCGCCCTGTGCAACGCCGTCAACGTGCTGAACCCCTCGATGGTCGTGCTCGGAGGTTTCCTCGCGACCGTCGCGGCGAGCGACCTGGAGGCGCTGGAGTCCATGGTCGCCGCCCAGGCCCTCCCGGCCGCCGGCGAGGACCTGGTCATCCGCGTGGCCGCCCTCGGGGAGGATCGGCTGCTCATCGGTGCGGCCGAGGCCGCCCTGGAGGGCGTGCTGTCCGACCCGGAGTCGGTCTGAAGGGTCGACTCCGCCACGCCGACTCGCCCGGGAGCGGTCGAATCGGACGGATGCCTCCTGTACGATTCAAAGACCGCGATCGAATCGATTCGACTCGGGCGACTCCGCCGTCGCCGCACCGCGGTCCCTCGCGTCGCACCGCTGCTGCGCATCCGCTCCCGTCGCCCCGGGCGTCTTGCCGCGCTCGGCTCGACCCGCCATCGCCTCCTGAGGACCCCGCTTGACCTACACCGGCTCCATCCCCGCCATCACTCCAGACTCAGCGGTGAACCACGCCCACCCCGGCGACCGGCTGACCGCGCGCCAGCGACTGGTGTACATCCTCGTGCTCGGGGCGCTCACGGCGCTCGGGCCGTTCACGATCGACCTCTACCTGCCGGCGTTCCCGGTGCTGCAGGACGAGCTCGGCGTCTCGGCCGCCGTCATCCAGCTCACCCTCACGGGGACCATGATCGGATTCGGTCTCGGCCAGCTCATCGTGGGCCCGTGGAGCGACAAGGTGGGCCGCCGACTGCCCCTGCTGCTTGCCACCGGCTTCCATGTGCTGGCCTGCGTTGGCGCTGCACTCTCCAGCGACATCGTGTCGCTGGGTATCTTCCGCGTGCTGCAGGGCTTCGGCGCCGCAGCCGGCGGTGTCGTCGCGATGGCCATGGTGCGCGACCTCTTCGGTGGAAAGCCGTTGGTCAGGATGCTGTCCCGCCTC
>JBEVEO010000042.1:0-4252 GCA_040512695.1 Leifsonia sp.
GCCTTGATGAAGACGATGGTGAGCAGCACGATCACGACGGTGAGCGCGGTGGCGATCGTCGCGTTGCCCGGCCCTCCGCGGGTGAGGGTGTAGATCGGGCCGCACACCGTGAGGGCGGCGATCGTGCCGGTGAGGGTCACCACGAAGATCTCCGGACGGATGATCGTCACCGTGATGGCCGTGAAGCGCTGGAACCAATTGGCCCCATCAAGCTCCGCAGCCTCGTACAGCTCAGGGTCGACGCGTTGCAGGGCGGCCATGAAGATGACGACGGGGTAGCCCAATTGCACCCAGACCATGACGACCATGATGCTGGCGAGCGCCGTGTCGGGGCTGCCGAGCCAGTTGTGCTGCAGGGACCCGAGTCCGACGGCCGCGAGCATCTCGTTGAGCGCGCCGTCGTCGGCCCGGAGGATCCAGCCGATGACGACGGCCGCCACGACGACGGGGAGAATCTGCGGCAGGTAGTAGGTGGCTCGCAGGAAGCTCGCGAGCCTGCCGCCGAACTTGCGGCCGATGAGGTCGAACAGCATGGCGGCGAGGGCCAGGCCGAGCAGCGTCGGGATGACCACCATCGCGACGATCATGGCGATCGAGTTGACGAACGACATCCAGAACTTGTCGTCGCCGAGCAGTTCGATCCAGTTGTCGAGCCCGATCCAGATCGGCGGGCGGATGCCTCGGTACTCGGTGAAGCTCAGGTAGATGTTCCAGATCAGCGGCACGATCACGACGATCGCCAGCAGGATGAACCCCGGGATGAGGTAGACCCAGAAGGCCGCCCGGTCGTTCTTGCCGCTCTTCGGCAGGAGGGATTCCTCCACCGCCCGCTTCTTCCGCTCCTTCAGTGACGGAGGGGTGATGAGCTGCGTCGTCATGACGAGAGCCTTTCTGTGCTGCGGTCGCGCTCGTGCGCGAGGAGTGGTGACGGCGGGGAGACGAGCACGCAGCCTCCCCGCCGTCGGTGCCGATCAGCTGTCCAGATCGGTCGGCGAGGGCGATCAGCCGACGATGTCGTCGACGCCGTCCTGGTAGTCGGAACCGAGCTGGTCGAGCACCTCGTCCGGTGACTTCGTTCCGTTCACCAGCTCCTGCAGGCCGGCGTTGAGCTGGTCGTAGAACGTGGGCGTAGGCCAGTCGGGGTAGAACGCCAGGCCATCGCGGTCGGTGAGGGTGGTGAAGTTGGTGATGAGTTCCTGACTCTTCGCATCCGTGATGTCCGAGGCCTCGGCCGCGACGGGGATGCCGCCGTTGTTGCCGATGATGGCTTGGATCTTCGGGCTCATCGTGATGTCGATGAACTTATAGGCGAGGTCCTTGTTCTCGGAGTTCTCGGGCACGACCCAGAGGTTGCCCGACGATCCCGGAGCCATGTCGGAGCCCGGGAACAGGAACGTCGACCAGTCGAAGCTCGTGATCTCGCTGGCGAAGCGCCCGTACCACCAGCTCCCCGAGTAGAAGATCGGGGCGTCGCCCTTGATGAAGCTGACTCCGGCATCCTCGGCCTTGAGGCCGGTCGAGCTCTTCGAGATGTAGCCCTTGTCCACCCAGTCCTTGATGGTCTCGGTGGCGAAGGTGAAGTCCTCGTCATGGAAGTCGACGGTGCCCGTGTAGGTCTGGTAGTCGGTGACCCATTGGCGCGTGGCCTTGCTGAGGGCGAGCTGGTACCAGAGCTGACCGAGTGGGTACTCGGCTGCGGATTCGGCGAGCGGCGTGATGCCGGCGTCCTTGAAGGTCTTGAGCGCGGCCTCGAACTCTTCGAAGGTCGTCGGCACAGCGATGTCGCACTTCGCAAACAAGTCCTTGTTGTAGTACACGTCGACGAACTCGCCATAGTTGGGGATGCCGTAGAAGTGTCCGGATCCCATGACGCCGTTCTCGTCGTACTTCGCCGTGGTCTGCAGCGACGAGGCGAGCTTGTCGTCCCATCCGTACGCCTTAACGGCATTGTCGAGGTTGCTCAGCAGCCCCTGGCTGGAGAGCAGGCCGGCCGTGGCGTTGCCCTTGTTGTACTCGAGGATGTCGGGAGCGGAGTCGGAGTTGAGCACCTGGCTCGCGGTGGAGCGGATGGCCTCGAAGGCCTTCTCCTCGAACTTGACCTTGGCACCGGTCTCGTTCTCGAACTCCGTGATCGCCGCGTCCCACGCCTTACCCATCGCACTGTCGGCACCCTCGTAGTGCCAGAGCGTCAGGGTCTTGCCCTTGCCGTCGGGATCGGTGTTCACCTTCGCGTCATCGCTCGACGCCCCGCCGCTCGAGCAGCCGGCCAGGAGCAATGCCCCGATCATGATCCCGGCTGCTGCCGCAAAGTTCCTCGTGCGCATCACTACCTCCTTGTACGGGAGGGATGCCGTCGTGCTGGACGATGGGGCAGCCACTCCGATGCCGTTTTGTTTGCGTCGCCAACATAACCACGAGTCGGCGTCCTCCGCAAGCACGAATTCGACGGCACCGCCGAACGTCAACCTGCGAAAAAGGCGGGAATGCGGCTGGAACGGGGATTCTGCGGGCGGACCACACAATGTTTGACCCGGCAACAATCAGACTTGTCGGATGCCTTCCAGAAGGGCGCTGGGGGACGCTATGAGCTCGGAGAACACCAGTTCGGCTGCGCCGACCAGGAGGAGATCGACGTCGGTGGAACCCGTGAGCACCCGCAGTCCCTCTCGGGCGGAACGGATCGACTCCCCCACGATGTCGGCGGGATCGACGCCGTCGATCACCGAGGCCAGGAAGCCACCGATGATGATGGTCGATGGGTTGAACAGGTTGAGCACGGTGCTGACGACGCGGCGGATGATGACGAGATAGCGCTCGACGAGTGCCGCCACCTGCGGGTCCGCGTTGATCCGCAGGCGCTCGGCGAGGAAATCGGCCTGCGCGACCGGGAGGTCGAGGGCGGCGAGGAGCTCGTCACGCGAGACCTCGGTCTCGAAGCATCCGCTCGCCCCGCAGTGGCAGAGTGTGCCGTTGTCAGCGACGAAGATGTGACCGACCTCGCCCGCGTGACCGTTGGCGCCGAGCGCGAGGCGCCCGCCGATGACGGCTCCCCCGCCGATGCCGCTGGCGCCGCCGATGATGTAGAACAGGTCGTCGGCGTCACGCCCGGCCCCGAAGGCACTCTCGGCGCGCAGCGCGAGTGCCGCCGCGTTGGCAGCCTGCACGGGGATTCCGAGGGCTGCGGACATTTTGGCGGCGAGAGGCTCCTCCGACCAGCCGAGGTGGGTGGCTTCACGCACGAGGCCGTCGCTCAGGCGCACCTGGCCGGGCACCGCGATGCCGGCTCCGAGGATGCGCCAGGGAACGTCGGTGTCGCTTGTCATGCCGGCGACGACGGCGGCTGTCGCCTGAACCACCTCGTCGACGGTGACGGGTCCGTTCCAAGGGATTCGGGCCCGGCGCAACACCCGCCCACTGAAGCCGACGAGGCCGACATTGAGGGCATCGACCTCCGGATTCACGGCGATGGCGACCGTCGCGGCATCCGGCACCACGACGCTGCTGGGGCGTCCGGCTCCGGTGACGACGGCGGGGCCCTCGCTCACCAGCCCGAGCGCGACGAGGTCGCCGATGACGACGCCGACGGTGGAGCGGTTGAGGCCGGACAGGCGGGTCAGCTCCGCGCGCGAGAGCGCGCCGTCGCGGTGCAGCCAGCCGAGCAGGCTCGATAAGTTGCGATCGCGGATGTCCTCCGCGGTACCGCCGCCCGCTCGGAGCGAGCGCTGGGACTGGGTGATGGCCGACACGGGATCGACCCTACTCACCGGGAGCGCTGCGTGGGGTTTGCAGGTGACGGCAACGTATCGTGTCGCCCGCCCGCCCGGTCCACTCCTTCCGCTGCTCGCATAATGCGCGAGCGGAGAGAGGACACGTATCGAAACCCCTCGACGTCGCGCGAGGCGGGGCGTGATCTCGATACGCCTCCTCGCTCCGCTCGCGGACTCCTCGATCAGCGGGTAAGGAGGTTGCGCTCGCGGGCAACTCGATCAGCGAGTACTCGACTCCGGGTCGGCGAGCACCGCAGCGAAGGCGGCTTCGGCGGCTCCGATCAGCAGGCGGTCCTCGCCGAGGCCGGCCACCCTGATCTCGAGCTCCTCGCCCGCCACCGGCAGCGCCTGCGCGAGCACCGCAGCCTCCAGCGCCGCCAGATCGCT
Source organism: Leifsonia sp. (assembly GCA_040512695.1). GTDB lineage: Bacteria > Actinomycetota > Actinomycetes > Actinomycetales > Microbacteriaceae > Orlajensenia. Next base: position 4,155 of record JBEVEO010000042.1, read on the forward strand.
CTGCGCCACCGTCGCGAGGAAGCCGCCGAGGATCACGAGCGACGGGTTCAACACGTTGATGGCATTGCAGAGCGCTGTCGCGAGGATGCGCCGCTGGC
>JBEVEO010000091.1:0-2750 GCA_040512695.1 Leifsonia sp.
TCGTCCCGGGCTGGGCGGCAGGAGGCGGGCACTCCCTCCACGTCGTGTGCGATCTCACCATCGCCAGTCGTGAGCACGGCAGGTTCAAGCAGACGGATGCCGACGTCGGATCATTCGACGCCGGTTACGGCAGTGCGTACTTCGCCAGGCAGATCGGGCAGAAGTTCGCCCGTGAAGTCTTCTTCCTCGCCGAGGAGTACTCCGCCCAGCGGGCCTACGAGATGGGTGCGGTCAACGCCGTCGTCCCGCACGAGGAGCTCGAGTCCACCGCCATCGACTGGGCGCGCACCATCCTGACGAAGTCGCCCACAGCGATCAGGATGCTGAAGTACGCGTTCAACGCCGTCGACGACGGTCTGATGGGCCAGCAGGTCTTCGCGGGGGAGGCCACCCGCCTCGCTTACGGCACCGATGAAGCCGTCGAAGGTCGCGACTCGTTTCTCGAGAAGCGGGAGCCGGACTGGTCACCGTATCCGTGGCAGTTCTGAGGAAACCCGATAATCCAGCCCGAATAGGCGCATACTGGCGCCGAGGGCCCATTCGGTCTGCATCTGCACGATGACGAACGAACGGAGAATCAGGATGACTGCTGCAACATCTGCCGGTCCGAACACGAGTACAGCAGGAGAGGCGCCGCCGCTCGGCTCCAGCCCTGACGGTCTCACCGCACGGCCGGCACGACGGGCACTGGCTGTACTCAGGCTGGCGACCGGATTCATCTTCCTCTGGGCCTTCCTCGACAAGACCTTCGGTCTGGGGTTCTCGACGCCGGCCGAACGGGCGTGGCTGAACGGCGGAACGCCCAGCCAGGGCTTCCTCGCCAGTGATTCCGTCACCGGTCCGCTGAAGTCGTTCTTCGCAGGGATCGCCAGTCCGGCCACCGACGTCCTGTTCATGCTCGCCATGCTCGGAGTCGGTGTCGCGGTGATGCTCGGCATCGGGCTGCGGGTCAGTGCCGTCGTCGGCTCGTTCGTCATGGTTCTGATGTATCTCGCCGAGTGGCCGTTCGCGCCCAACGCGGCATCCACCAACCCACTCGTGGACTACCACATCATCTACGCGCTCGCCCTGATCGTCGTCGCGGTGACGCACGCCGGTGACACCTGGGGCTTCGGAGTCGCGTGGAAGCGCCTGCCCCTGGTGCAGAAGAACCGGTGGCTCATCTGAGTCGCCGGCCGCAGCGCTGACCGCCGCAGAGATCTCGATACGCTTCTCCGTCACTACTCGATCAGCGGGAGGGAGTGTCCGTCGCCGCTCGATCAGCGGAGGGGCGGCGGTCATACACTGAGACCATGACGCGGATGCTCGTACGGGTGCCGGCCGCGGACCCACTCGACCTCATGGTCGAGTTGCGCCGCGCCCTGGACCGATCGGGCCCTGCACTCACGCCCGTCGAGGCGGGTGAGCCGGAGACCTCCAGCGACGAGCAGGTGCCGCAAGCGGTCGGCGTCGTCATCGAAACCTCCGGCTCGACCGGCGTGCCCAAGCGGGTGGCGCTCAGCTGCGACGCCCTGCTCGCCAGCGCCGCGGCCAGCGCGACGGTGCTCGAGGGCCAGGGGCAGTGGCTGCTCGCGCTTCCGGCCCATTACATCGCGGGCCTCCAGGTGCTCACCCGGTCGATCGCCGCCGGGACGATTCCCGTCGTCCTTCCGCCTGGCCGGTTCGACCCCGCCGCCTTCGCCGAAGCGGCGCGCTCGCTCACCGGAGAGCGTCACTACACCTCGCTCGTTCCCCTGCAACTGGCCCGTCTGCTCGAAAGCAGGGCCGGGCTGATGGCGCTCCGCCGTTTCGACGGCATCCTCGTCGGCGGCCAGGCCACGCCTCCGCAGTTGCTGCAGCGCACCGAACAGCTCGGGCTCCCGATCTTCCGCACCTACGGTTCGAGCGAGACCGCAGGAGGCTGTGTGTACAACGGCGTCCCGCTCCCCGGCGTGCACGTGCGCGTCGTCGACGGCCAGATCGAGCTGGCCGGGCCGATGCTCGCGGAGGGGTACCTCGGCGACGATGCTCTCACCGATCGCACCTTCATCGTGGCGGATGGCCTTCGCTGGTACCGCACCGGCGACCTCGGCGAGGTCGAGGAGGGCCGCGTGCGCGTCACCGGGCGCGCTGACAACGTCATCATCTCCGGGGGCGTCAATGTCTCGCTCGACCGCGTCGAACGCATCGTCCGCGGGCTGCCCGACCTGACCGAATCGGTCGTCGTCGCAGCGCCCCACCGTGAGTGGGGCGAGGTTCCCGTCGTCGTCACGGCCGGCTCCCACCCGTCGCTCCGTGAGATCGCGGATGCGGTGGCCGATTCCCTGGGCAAGCCGTCGCGTCCCGCCCACATCCTGCGGCTCGATTCGCTCCCTGTGCTTCCCTCAGGCAAGCCAGACCGGCTCGCGATCGTCGCGATCGTCGCCGTCGCTCTGCGGGACGACGAGTCCGGCCCGTCGATCCCGATCTAGCCCCCGCAGACGGCGACGGCCGGGGCGAAGTGCCCCGGCCGTAACAACCGCGCGATCAGGCGTCGACGGACTTCTGCGACTCCTGCACCGTCAGGCTCTCCTGCTCGTTGCCTGCCGCGACCTCGATCTTGCGCGGTTTGGCGCGCTCGCTGACCGGGATCGTGACACTGAGCACGCCGTTCGTGTAGTTCGCGGCGATGCGCTCGATGTCGATTCCCTGGCCGAGGTTGAGCTGGCGGAGGAAGGAGCCGGACATCCGCTCGCGGGCGATCCACTTGGCGCCCTCAGCGGCGCCGAGGG
>JBEVEO010000009.1:0-26339 GCA_040512695.1 Leifsonia sp.
TAGTTGTGTTGGTGGGGGCGCGCCTGTGCTCCCCCCCGGCGCGGGCGCCGGCGCGCCCCCCCGGCCCCGATGATCCCGATCCTCATGCCTTCGAGGGTATGGCCTCACGCACGCTCGTCTCGTACCCGGAGTCCGCGTGGCCCGCGAGTCCGGCGGCAGCATCCGGGGCGCGACGGGACACCCGTCCTGCCGGAAGGAACAGCGCGGCGATGACGGCGAGCAGCAGCACACCGGCACCGGTGAACACGGCCGGAACCGCGGCGTCGACGTAGCCGGTGGGGGTGAGCGTTCCGCCGGCGCCCACGAAGACGGCCGTGAGCACGGCGACGCCGAGGGCGATCCCCACCTCCCGGAGCGTCGAGTTCGTGCCGGACGCCTTCGCCGTGTCGCTCTCCGGCATGGAGGCGAGAACGGCGGTGGCGCTCGGGGCGAAGACCAGTCCCATGCCGACGCCGGCGACCAGGAACGGCGCGATGAGCGTCGAGTACTGCACGTCGGCCGAGAGGGTGACGCCCAGCCAGACGAGCGCGATCGTCTCGAGCGCGAGCCCGGCGACGATGAGGGCGCGCGTTCCGACCCGCGGTGAGATGAGTCCGGCGAGGGGAGCGATCACCATCGGGGCGAGCGTCCAGGGCATCGTGAGCACCGCTGCCTGCAGCGGCGAGTGGCCCTGCACGATCTGCAGGAACTGGATGAGGATGAAGATCGATCCGAACATGCCGAAGCTGAAGGCGAAGCCGACGATGTTGGCCACGGTGAAGCTGCGGTCGCGGAAGAGCCGCAGCGGCAGCAGCGGGGCGGCCGTGCGCGCCTCCCAGACCAGGAACGCGGCCAGGAGGACCGTGCCGACGCCGAGGGCGCCCAGCACCTGCGGGCTGTCCCACCCGGCGTCGTTGCCGCGCACGATCCCGAACACGATGCCGAGCACGCCGGCTCCGGCGAGGAGCACGCCGACGGCGTCGATGCGGAGGCGCGCACCGAGGGTGTTCGGCAGGGCGAACATGGCGAGCGGAACCGCGATGATGCCGATCGGGATGTTGAGCCAGAAGATGGCCTCCCAGTTCCAGCCCTCGATCACGGCACCTCCCACGAGCGGGCCGACGGCCACACCGAGGCCGGCCACCCCGCCCCAGATGCCGATCGCCGCCGGCCGGAGGCGATCGGGCACCGAACCGGCCAGGAGCGTGAGCGACAGCGGCATGATCCCGGCCGCGCCGAGGCCCTGCAGGCCGCGGGCGGCGATCAGCTGCCACGGTTCGGTGCTCAGGGCGGCGAACACGCTCGCCACGGTGAACACGACGATGCCGATGACGAACACCCGGCGCCGGCCGATCCGGTCGCCGAGGGCGGCGGCGGCGAGGATGAACGTCGCGAACGCGATCGTGAAGGCGTTCACGAACCACTGCAGCTCCTCGATGGACGCACCGAGGTCGAGCCGGATGGCTGGGAGGGCGTTGGTGATCACGAGATTGTCGAGTGTCGCCATGAACATGGGCAGCGAGGCGGCGACGATGGCGAGCCAGGTCGGCACGCGTCGGCGGGCGGTTGCGGACATCGGGAGCATTCCTTCGGGAGGGAGGGGAGGGATTGAGGTAATCGAATGATTACAACGCCGACTGTAGTAATCGACTGATAACATGTCAAGCATGAGACGAGAGAAGAGCCAGGACGATCGGTCGCCGGCGACCCGGATCCCTGCCGCCGAGCGGCGCGAGCTCATCCTCGATGCCGCGACCAATGTGTTCGGAGAACTCGGTTACGCCGGCGCCACCACCGACCAGGTGGCGAAGGCGGCCGGGATCAGCCAGCCCTACGTCGTGCGCATGTTCGGCAGCAAGGAGAATCTCTTCGTCGAGGTGCTGGAGCGCACCTGCGATCGCATCGTCGAGGTCTTCCGCGCCGCGATCGCCGACTCCGACGACCCGCGACCCGTCGGCGGCCGCATCGGAGCCGCCTACGTCGACCTCGTCTCCGACCGCGGCATCATGCTCTCGCTCATGCAGGGGTTCATGCTCGGCACCGATCCGCGCATCGGACCGGTGGCCCGCGCCGGCTTCATGCGGATCTACCGGCTGCTGCGGGAGGAGGGCGGGTTCGGACCCGTCGAGACCCGCGACTTCCTCGCGAACGGCATGCTCATCAACACGCTCCTCGCATCCGGTCTCACCGGCACGCTCGACGACGATCCCGAGACCCTCGAACTGTTCGAGTGCACGTTCCAGGGCAAGCTCCCGCTCGTGCTCGAGGGCCTGGCCGCCAATCCCGCGCTGATACGCTGAAAGGCGTGACCTCCAGCGGAATCCTGCTCCTCGACAAGCCGCAGGGCTGGACCAGCCATGACGCCGTCGCCCGCACGCGGCGCCTCGCCGGAACCCGCAAGGTGGGCCACGCCGGCACCCTCGATCCGATGGCGACCGGCCTGCTCATCCTCGGCATCGAGAGCTCGACGCGCCTGCTCACCTACATCGTCGGCGTCGACAAGGAGTACACGGCCACCGTGAGACTCGGCTCGTCGACGACGACCGATGATGCGGAGGGCGACGAGCTCGGGCGAGCGCGTGCGTCGGCGGTCGAAGCGGTGACCGAGGACGACATCCGACGCGTGATGACGATCCTCACTGGAGACATCGAGCAGGTTCCGAGTGCCGTCAGCGCCATCAAGGTCGACGGGAAGCGCGCCTACGCCCGCGTCCGGGCGGGGGAGTCCGTCGAGCTGAAGGCCAGGCCCGTGACGGTCTCCGCCTTCGAGCTGGCCTCGATCACGCCCGTCGACGGCTACCTCGACCTCGAGGTGCGCGTCGAGTGCTCGTCCGGCACCTACGTCCGGGCCCTGGCCAGGGACCTCGGCATGGGGCTCGGCATCGGCGGGCACCTCACGGCCCTCCGCCGCACCCGGGTCGGTCCGTTCCGCGTCGAGGATGCCGGCACCCTCGAGACCATCGACGTGGCCGCGGCGCTCATCGCTCCCGCCGACGCCGCCCGGGCGCTCTTCCCGGTCTACGCGCTGAGCGCGGAGCAGGCCGTCGACCTCGGCCACGGCAAGCGGATCGCCACCGATGATGCCCGGCCTGCCGGTCCGCATGCCGCGATCGCACCCGACGGCCGACTCATCGGACTCGTCGAGTTCCGTGGCACGGTCGGCAGGAGCATCGTCAACTTCCCCACGGACCACGAGGCCGCATCGTGATCGAGTGGTTCGCCTGGCTCCAGATCGCGGTGGCCGTGCTGGCCGGGCTCCTGGCCGTCGTCCTCGGGCTCGCGGGGCGGAAGCCCACCGACCTCACCATGGGCGGACTCGCCCTGGTCGAGGCGCTCCTGATCGCGCAGGTGATCGTGGCGATCATCGCGCCGTTGGCCGGAAACCAGCCGACGGGCAGCGTCCTCGAGTTCTGGGTGTATCTCGTCTCGGCCGCGCTCCTGCCGATCGCCGGCGGGTTCTGGGCCCTCATCGAGCGGTCGCGCTGGAGCACGGTGATCATCGGAGTCGTGTGCCTGGCCGTCGCCGTGATGCTGTACCGGATGATGCAGATCTGGTTCGTGCAGGGTGTGTAGCGGCGCCTTGCAATAATTGGAGGCGACATGGCTGAAACGATCGCTCCCCGCAGTGCTGAACCCCGCACCCCGAATCCGCGCCGGATGAGCGGGGTGGGCCGTGTGCTCGTCGTCGTGTACGGCATCCTCGCCCTGGCAGCCACCGGCCGCACGGCAGTGCAGATCATCGAGCGCTTCGACCAGGCCCCCGTCGCTTTCACCCTGTCCGGGCTGTCGGCGATCGTCTACATCGTCGCGACGATCGCCCTCATCGCGCCGGGACGCTTCTGGTACCGCGTCGCCTGGGTCGCCATCTCCTTCGAACTCGTGGGCGTCCTCGTGGTCGGGACCATCACGCTCCTCGCGCCCGACCTGCTCGGTGCCGGCACGGGGAACCCGTTCGGTCGCACGTCGACGGTCTGGACCCTCTACGGCGCCGGCTACCTGTTCATCCCGCTGGTCCTGCCGATCCTCGGCCTCTGGTGGCTGGCCACGCACCGACCGGAACCCGTGGAGTCGGCTTCGTGATCGTCTACGACGGCCTCGACGCGATCCCGGCTGACCGCCCGGCATCCGTGGTGACGATCGGGAAGTTCGACGGCGTGCACTCCGGTCATCGCGCCGTCATCTCGCACCTGCTCCAGCGCGCGGCCGAGGACGGCCTCGCTTCGGTGGTCGTGACCTTCGACCGCAACCCGCTCGCCCTGCTGCGTCCCGACCGGTGCCCGCCATCACTCGTGAGCGTCGAGCAGAAGCTCGAACTGCTCGCGGGAACGGGGATCGACGCCACGCTCCTGGTCGCGTTCGACGATGCCTTCGCGGCGCAGAGCCCGGAGGACTTCGTGCAGAGCGTGCTCGTCGGCGGCCTCGGCGCCCGGCGGGTGCTGGTCGGCAGCGATTTCCGGTTCGGAGCCCGCGGAGCGGGGGACGTGGAGCGGCTCACCCGGCTCGGCGTCGCCGGGGGCTTCGAAGTCGAGGTCATCGACGACGTCCGCCCCGACGGCGAGCACCGGGTGTCGTCGACGTGGATCCGGTCGCTCCTCGCGGACGGGGACGTCGTCGCGGCTCGCGGGCTGCTCGGCCATGTTCCCGCGGTCCGCGGCGTCGTCGTGCACGGCGCGGCGCGGGGGCGGGAGCTCGGCTACCCGACCGCGAACCTGTCCCCGGAGTCGGAGGGGCTCATCCCGGCCGACGGCGTCTACGCCGGCCACCTCATCGACGGGGGAGCGCGCTATCCGGCGGCGATCTCCGTCGGCAACAACCCCACCTTCGACGGCGTGCCGCACAAGCAGGTCGAGGCCTACGTCATCGACGAGGACCTCGATCTCTACGACCACGTCGTCTCCGTCGAGTTCGTCGAGCGCATCCGGGGGATGGTGGCGTTCACCGGCATCGATCCGCTCATCGAGAAGATCCGCGACGACGTCGATCGGGCGCGGTCGATCCTCGCCTGAGCCGGCGGACCGGTGCGGTCGTCCCGGATGCCTAGACTGGATCAGGTGATCACGACACCCGCCCGACCTCTCTGGGCCGGGCGGACGCTCGCCCTCCTCGGCATCTTCCTCGTCGCCCTCAATCTGCGCACCGCCGTCGCCGCCCTGTCGCCGATCGTCGACGAGATCGGGGCGGACCTGCCGCTGAGCCCGACGATCCTCGGCCTCCTCGGCATGCTCCCGCCGGTGTGCTTCGCGGTCTTCGGCATCCTCTCCCCGGTCTTCACCCGGCGCTTCGGCCTGGAGCCCGTGCTGATCGCGGCGATCATCGCCATGATCGCCGGCCACCTCGGACGCGGGATCGCCCCCAACACCGTCGTGCTGCTCATCGCGAGCGCCGTGACGTTCGCCGGCCTCGGCGTCGGCAACGTGCTGCTTCCGCCGCTCGTCAAGAAGTACTTCCCCGACCGCGTGGGGATCGTCACCTCCGTCTATGTGACCCTGCTGAGCGTCAGCACCTTCATCCCGCCGCTCATCGCCGTCCCCGTCGCCGACTCGGCGGGATGGCACGTGTCCCTCGGCATGTGGGCGGTCTTCGCCTTCGCCGCGCTGCTGCCGTGGGTGGTGCTCGTCATCCGTCATCGCACCGGTGGCTCGCAGGTGCAGCCCGAGCAGAGCGAGCCGGCACTCATGGGACGTGTGTGGCACTCCTCGATCGCCTGGGCGCTCGCGGTCGTCTTCGCCGTGTCAGCCCTGAACGCGTACGCGCTGTTCGCCTGGCTGCCGAGCCTGCTCATCGACACGGCGGGAAGTACGCCAGCAGAAGCGGGCGTGATGCTGTCCCTGTTCGCGGCGATGGGACTGCCGGCCGGGCTCCTCATCCCGTGGCTGGCGAGCCGGATGCGCAACGTGGGCATCCTCGTGTACGCGGGAGTCGCCTTCTTCCTCGTCGGGTACCTGGGCCTCCTGCTCGCCCCGGCGACGGCGACGGCGCTGTGGGTCGGCTTCGCCGGGCTCGGACCGCTCCTGTTCCCGCTCGCCCTCGTGCTGATCAACCTGCGAACCAGGACGCACGCCGGGTCGGTGGCGCTCAGCGGCTTCGTTCAGGGGATCGGCTACACCATCGGCGCCTTCGGCCCGCTCGTCGTCGGCATCCTGCACGAGGCGAGCGGCGGCTGGACGGTGCCGCTCGTGTTCCTGATCGTGTCCGCGGTCGCCGCCGCGTTCGCCGGGGCCGTCGTCGCCCGGCCGCACATGCTCGAGGACGCCCATCGGCGCCGCGAGGAGCGCAACCGCTGATTCAGGCGCGCAGCCGCTGATCGAGTAGCGACCGGCGGCGGGGCTGCTCGGTGTGCTCGGTGCGGGGGCGCGCGCTCCGCGGGCCGCAACGCGCCGAGGCTGCTCATATGAGCAAAGACCCCTACGAGTGTTGAAACGAGCAGGTCCGGTGCCTACGCTGGACGTACGGCGAGACGATGCGGGAGGTGCTGGTGATCGAGTCCGATGAGCTGCTCAGCATCCGCGCGGCGGAGCTGTACTACGAAGAGGACAAGACGCAGGACGAGATCGGTTCGATCCTGCGGCTGACCCGCTGGAAGGTCGGCCGCCTGCTCGCGCAGGCCAAGACCAACGGGTTCATCCGCATCGAGATCGTGCACCCGCGGGCCCGTCGCCTGCCCATCGAGCGCCGCCTCCGCGAGGAGCGCGGCCTGAAGGACGCCATCGTCGTCTCGACGGCCGGCGTCTCGAGCGAGGAGGAGCTCCAAGCCAGGACGGCGCAGGCCGCCGCCGACTACCTCGCCTCCATCCGTCCCATCCCGCGCACCCTCGGCATCTCGTGGGGGCGCACGCTGCACGAGGTCTCAGTGCACCTCAAGGACGGCTGGTCGCCCGGCGTCAACGTCGTCCAGATCAACGGCGGCGTGAGCCTCAACCGGCGAGCGGGCACGGCAGCGACCACGGCCGTCACCATCGCCCAGAAGGCCGGCGGGCAGGCGACCCTGCTGCCGAGTCCGGCGATCCTGGAACGCCTCGAGACCAAGCTGGCCATCGAGGGCGACCGCGCCGTCTCGGCCGTGCTCGAGATGGCCGAGAACGCCAACGCCTACCTGTACAGCGCGGGAACCGCCGACGAGCACTCCGTGCTCGTCGACAGCGGCTACCTCACCGTCGACGACGTGCACGAACTCGTGCGCAAGGGGGCCGTCGGCGACGTCGTCGGCCGCTACATCGACGCCGACGGCAACATCGTCGACCCCAGCCTCGACGCCCGCACCGTCGGGCTCAGCCACGCCCGGCTCCGGGCCTCCGACCGCAGCATCGCCGTCATCGCCGGCGCCGGCAAGCACGCCGTCGCCAACGCGGTCGTCCGCAGCGGACTCTGCACCGTCCTCGTCACGGATGAGGCCACCGCCCTCAGCCTGCTCGAGCACTGAACCACGACACGAAGGATTCGCACATGACCGGCACACAGATCGTCCAGCGGGAGCGGGCGTTGTCCGTGATCGGTGGCGAGGCCACCGACGCGAACCTGCGCCGCTACCTGCACGGCATCCCCGGCGTCGACGCCGTCGGACTGGAGCAGCGGGCGGCCGGCCTCGGCACCCGCTCCATCAAGACGACGTCGAAGCGCTGGGCGCTCGACAAGACGATCGAGCTCATCGACCTCACCACCCTTGAGGGTGCTGATACGCCGGGCAAGGTGCGTTCGCTCGTCGCCAAGGCGCTCACCCCCGACCCCGGGGACATGACCTGCCCGCGAGTCGCCGCCGTCTGCGTGTACGGCGACATGGTGCCCCACGCCGTCGCCGCCCTCGGCAGCGCACACGGAGACCCCGACGCCGGCGGCGTCTCGGTGGCCGCCGTGGCGACCGCCTTCCCGAGCGGCCGCTCCTCCCGAGCCGTCAAGCTCGAGGACACGGCAGACGCCGTGGCCGCCGGAGCCGACGAGATCGACATGGTCATCGACCGCGGCGCGTTCCTCGCCGGTCGCTACGGCGAGGTGTACGACGAGATCGTGGCCGTCAAGGAGGCGTGCCGTCGAGCGGACGGCGGCTACGCGCACCTCAAGGTGATCCTCGAGACCGGGGAGCTCAACCCCTATGACAACGTGCGCAGGGGATCCGGGCTGGCCATCCTCGCCGGCGGCGACTTCATCAAGACCTCCACGGGGAAGGTGGCTCCGGCTGCGACGCTCCCCGTCACGCTCTCCATGCTCGAGGTGGTGCGCGACTGGCACAAGCTCACCGGAGAGAAGGTCGGCGTGAAGCCGGCCGGCGGCATCCGCACCTCGAAGGACGCCATCAAGTACCTCGTGACGGTGGCAGAGACCGTGGGGGAGGAGTGGCTGACGCCGCACCTGTTCCGCTTCGGTGCCTCGAGCCTGCTCAACGACGTGCTCCTCCAGCGCCAGAAGATGACCACCGGACACTACTCCGGTCCCGACTACGTGACGATCGACTAAGGCAGCGCAATGACATTCCTCGACTACGCCCCGGCGCCGGAATCCCGCGCCATCCTCAACCTCCGCAGCGACTACGGCCTGTTCATCGACGGCGAATGGCGGGCGGGCTCCGGCACGCCGTTCCAGACCATCTCGCCGGCGACGGAGGAGCGCATCGCCACGATCGCGAGCGCGAACGATGCGGACGTCGACGCGGCCGTCGCCGCCGCCCGCCGTGCCCACTCCAAGGTCTGGTCCCGGATGTCGGGCAGCGACCGCGGGAAGTACCTGTTCCGGATCGCCCGGCTCGTGCAGGAGCGCGCCCGCGAGCTCGCCGTGGCCGAGAGCCTCGACAACGGCAAGCCGATCAAGGAGAGCCGCGACGTCGACGTGCCCCTCGTCGCCGCCTGGTTCTTCTACTACGCCGGCTGGGCCGACAAGCTCGACCACGCGGGCCTCGGCGCGAATCCGGCGTCCCTCGGCGTCGCCGCCCAGGTGATCCCGTGGAACTTCCCGCTGCTCATGCTCGCGTGGAAGATCGCTCCGGCACTGGCAGCCGGCAACACCGTGGTGCTGAAGCCGGCCGAGACCACGCCGCTCACCGCCCTGCTGTTCGCGGAGATCGTCCAGCAGGCCGACCTGCCGCCCGGGGTGGTGAACATCATCACCGGTGCGGGAGACACGGGAGCCGCGCTCGTCGCGCACCCGGACGTCGACAAGGTCGCCTTCACCGGATCGACCGCCGTCGGCCGCGCGATCGCCAAGCAGGTCGCAGGCACGAACAAGAAGCTCACCCTCGAGCTCGGCGGAAAGGCCGCGAACATCGTCTTCGACGATGCGCCCATCGACCAGGCGATCGAGGGCATCGTCAACGGCATCTTCTTCAACCAGGGCCACGTCTGCTGCGCCGGGAGCCGCCTGCTCGTGCAGGAGTCGATCCACGACGAGGTCGTCGACCGGCTCAAGGACCGGCTCTCGACCCTCCGCCTCGGCGACCCGCTCGACAAGAACACCGACATCGGCGCGATCAACAGCGCCGAGCAGCTGGCCCGCATCCGCGAGCTCAGCGACATCGGCGTCGAGGAGGGGGCCGACCGCTGGACGGCCGACTGCGCGATCCCCGAGAACGGCTTCTGGTACGCCCCGACGATCTTCACGAACGTCTCGACGAGCCACCGCATCGCCCGCGAGGAGATCTTCGGGCCCGTGCTGAGCGTGCTCACGTTCCGCACGCCGGCCGAGGCCATCGCCAAGGCGAACAACACGCCGTACGGGCTCTCCGCGGGCATCTGGACCGACAAGGGCAGCCGCATCCTCGCGGTCGCCGACAAGCTGCGCGCCGGAGTGGTCTGGGCGAACACGTTCAACCGGTTCGATCCCGCATCGCCGTTCGGCGGCTACAAGGAGTCCGGCTACGGGCGCGAGGGCGGCGTCCACGGCCTGGCCGCGTACCTGAAGTCCGCACCCGAAGCCATCGGACGTGTCTCCAGACCGGCCGCCGTCACCACCAAGGGAGCCGCGAAATGACCCGCCTCGCCGTGCCGAAGACCTACAAGCTCGCGATCGGCGGGAAGTTCCCGCGGAGCGAGTCCGGCCGTGTCTACGAGGTGCTGAGCGCGAACGGCGCCTTCCTCGCCAATGCGGCCAAGGCGTCGCGCAAGGACGCCCGCGACGCGGTCGTGGCCGCCCGTGCCGCCGTCGGCGGATGGTCCGGCCAGACCGCGTACAACCGCGGCCAGGTCCTCTACCGCATCGCCGAGCTGCTCGAGGGCCGCCGTGCGCAGTTCGTCGCGGAGATCGTGGACGCCGAAGGCGTGTCGACGGCCGCCGCAACCGCCCAGGTCGACACGGCGATCGACCGCTGGGTCTGGTACGCCGGCTGGGCGGACAAGTACGCGCAGGTCGCAGGCAACGGCAACCCGGTCGCCGGACCGTTCTTCAACATCTCGGTGCCGGAGCCGACCGGCGTCGTCGCGATCATCGCCCCCCAGGACAGCTCGCTGCTCGGCCTGGTGTCCGCCGTCGCGCCCGCCCTCGTCGCCGGCAACGCCGTGGTCGTCATCGCGAGCGAGAGACTCCCGCTCTCCGCGATCAGCCTCTCCGAGGTGCTCGCAACGAGCGACGTGCCCGGTGGCGTCGTGAACATCCTCACGGGCTCTCCCGCCGAGATCGCCCCGTGGCTGGCCAGTCACGCCGACGTCAATGCGCTCGACCTCGTGGGCGCAGGCGACCTGGACTGGGTCGACCTGCAGATCCAGGCGGCCGACACGCTCAAGCGCGTGCTGCCGCCGGAGAGCGGACCGGATGCGGCCGCCCCGTCGCTCGGCCGGATCACCGCGTTCACCGAGACCAAGACGGTCTGGCACCCCAAGGGACTCATCTGAATGACCCCCGAACGGGGTGCGCGTTCGCCGCGCAGGACGTAGGGTCGGAGAATGTCCAGCGGAGTAGCAGATGCACGTGGCCGTCTCGATGACGACCCGTTCGACTACCGCGTCACGAGCGGGGGCCGCGTGCTCGTCGCCCGGGGCGGGCGCACGGTCGTGACCGTGAGCGGGGCATCGGCCGCGAAGCTCGTCACCTCCCTCGCCCAGGCCGACGAACGGTCGGCCCAGCTCCTCCTCGCGAAGGCGACGGGCAACTACAAGCGCGGCAACGAGCGCCGGTGAGCGCCCCCGATGGTCGTCTCGCCGTCGTCACCGGAGCCACCGGGTACATCGGCGGACGCCTCGTTCCGCGGCTCATCGCGGCGGGCTTCCGGGTCCGCGTCGTCGTGCGGAACGCCGACCGCCTGTCCGACGTGCCATGGGCGGCGGACGTCGACATCGTCACCGGCGACCTGACCGACCCGGACGTCTGTGCCCGCGCCTGCGCGGACGCCGACGTGCTGTACTACCTCGTCCACTCGATGGGTGGTGGCAAGGGCGACTTCGAGGCCCGCGAGCGGGAGATCGCCACCCGGGTCGCCCGCGCAGCAGCAGCGGCCGGCCTGCGACGCATCGTCTACCTCGGCGGCCTCCACCCCGACGGCGTCGCGCTGTCGCGTCACCTGCGGTCGCGCATGGAGGTCGGCCGGATCCTGCTGGATTCCGGCGTTCCGACCATCGTGCTGCAGGCCGGCGTCGTGATCGGCTCCGGCTCGACCTCGTTCGAGATGATCCGGCACCTCACCGAGGTGCTCCCGTACATGCCGGCACCGAGATGGGTGCGCAACTTCATCCAGCCGATCGCGGTTCGCGACGTGCTGCACTACCTCATCGCGGCCGCATCCGTGGACGCGAGCGTCAACCGGGCCTTCGACATCGGCGGACCGGACGTGCTGCGCTACGGCCAGATGATGAACGGCTACGCCGTCGAGGCCGGACTCCACCAGCGGCCGATCGCCGCCCTGCCGGTGCTCACCCCGTGGCTGGCATCGCAGTGGGTCAACCTCGTCACTCCCATCCCGCGGAGCCTCGCGGTGCCCATCATCGAATCCCTCCAGGTCGACTGCGTGGTGCGCGAGCACGACATCGACGAGGTCATCCCGCCCCCGGAAGACGGTCTCACGGGCTATCGTCGGGCCGTCCGTCTCGCGCTCCAGCGGGAGCGCGACGGCGAAGTCGAGACGAGCTGGCGAGACTCCGCCGTGGAGGGTGCGCCGAGCGATCCGCTTCCGAGCGATCCGGACTGGGCCGGGACCCTCGTCTACACCGACAGCCGGGAACGCCGCACGTCGGCGTCGACCGCCGACCTCTGGCGGGTCATCGAAGGGGTCGGAGGCACGAACGGCTGGTACTCGTTCCCCCTGGCCTGGGCGATCCGCGGCTGGATGGACCGGCTCGTCGGGGGAGTCGGCCTCCGCAGGGGACGACGGGACGCCGGAACCCTCAACACCGGTGACGCCCTCGACTTCTGGCGCGTCGAACGGATCGAGCGCGGCCGGCTGCTGCGTCTCCGCGCCGAGATGCGGCTGCCGGGCCGCGCCTGGCTCGAGATGTCGGCCGAGCCGGACGGCGTCGGATCCGTCTACCGGCAGCGGGCCATCTACTTCCCGAAGGGGCTCACCGGCCGCCTCTACTGGTGGGCGGTCTGGCCGTTCCACGGTGTCATCTTCGCCGGCATGACCAACCGCATCACGGAGGCGGCGATGCGCCGGGGCGGTGGAAGGGTGGAGCGATGAGCGGTCGGCATGCGGGCACGGGGGAGGCGTTCGGATCCACCGAACGCGCGGATGACGGCTGGCGGCTGTCGTTCGTGCGCGAGTATCCGCATCCGCCGGAGCGCGTGTGGGCGATGCTGACCGATCCCGCCCTCACCCGGCTGTGGTGGGCCGACGCCCGGATCGACGGCCGTGAGGGCGGCCGGTTCGACCTCCGCTGGCTCAACACCCCCGAGGCCGGGGAGTGGTGGACCGGGGAGATCCTCGCCTGGGAACCGCCGCGGCACCTGGAGTTGACGAACTCGGAGCACGGAGTGCTCGGCTGGCTGCTCACGCCGACGGGCGCGGGAACGCGCCTCGAGTTCCGCGACACCATCCGGCCGGAGGAGGAGAGCTTCGTGGCCATGTCGCTCGCCGGCTGGCACCTGCACCTCGACCACCTCTCGGACGCCCTCGGCGGCACGGGCCAGGACTGGGACGGCTGGCTGGAGACGTGGCTCCCGCACTGGCGGGAGCTGCACGCCGAGTACCGGCGACGCAACGACCTGCCATGACCGTTGCCGCCCGTACCGGCCGCCGCCCCCGAAATGGGGCGTCGACGCCCGCGATCCACGTATAACGAAACGGTAACGAAACCGTTAGAGTCGATCCACCTGCGCGGCGCAACGAGGCATCGGGCAGCCGGAAGGACCCGACCCGTTGATCGTGCACCGTCCCCGCGAAGCGCCCGAGCGCCGCGGTCTCCGTTCCGCAGCCTTCTGGCTGCGCACCCTGATCCCCGCTTCCATCCTCGCGCTCCTCATGGTCGCCGTCGTGCCGAACACGAGTGGCGTCTTCGCGGCCGACGTGTTCGGCGGGCTGCGGGCGCCCGGGCAGCCGGCATTCATCGCCGCGCACCGCGGGGATCGTTCCGTCGCCCCGGAGAACACGATGCCGGCCTTCCGCGCCGCGTTCGCCAATCCCGCACTCGCCTTCGTCGAGACCGACGTGCAGCTCACCCGTGACGGAGTGCCCGTGCTGTTCCACGACACGACGCTCGAGCGGGTGACCGGCAGGCGAGGCTCGATCGGCGACTACGACTACCGGCAGCTGCGCGCCATGGATGCCGGCTCGTGGTTCGCACGCGAGTTCTCCGATGCGCGCATCCCGCGGCTCGAGACGTTCCTCGATGCGCTCGGCAGGACCGACAAGTCGGCACTCATCGAGCTCAAGGCGGTCTGGAGCGTCGAGGAGGTGCAGCGGATCATCGACATGATCGACGCTCGCCCGCTCTCGGGCCGCATCATGCTCGAGGCCTTCAGCATCGAGACCCTGACGAACATCCAGGTCGTCGCGCCCCAGTTCCCGCGGCTGATGCTGGCGCGCGAACTGCCCGCCGACCCCGTCCCCATGGCCAGGAGGTTCGGCGTCCTCGCCATCGCGACCACGGCGCAGGCGATCACGGCCGAACCCGAGGCGATCCGCCTCATGCACGGCGCCGACCTCGGCGTGCTCTGCTACACCCTGAACAGCGACGAGACCTGGGCGGAGGCGCGGGCGCTCGGGGTCGACGGCATCATCACCGACGTGCCGAGCGAGCTCGACGCCTGGTTCGCCTCGACCACGCGCGGAACCTGAACGAGCCTGCTCTGGTGTCCGCCGCCGGCGCGGGGGAGGATGGGGGAGGAGGTCAGCATGCCGAGATCGATCGTTTTCGTGGGAGACAGCCTGACGGCGGCCGGGCGCTGGGACGAGTGGTTCCCCGACCTCGCCGTGCTCAACCACGGGGTCGCCGGAGACACCACCGATGACGTCATCGCGCGCGTGGACGCCGTCGTGGAGAGTGCGCCGGATGCCGTCGTGCTCCTCGCCGGGACCAACGACGTCGCCTGGCGCAAGAGCGTGGACCACATCGGTCGCAACCTCGAGACGATCATCGCCGAGCTGCGCAAGCGGCTGCCCGACGGGCGGATCCTCGTCATCTCGGTGCTCCCGCGCGAGGCGGAGCACGCGGCGACCATCCGGGACGTCAACCGGCACGTCCGCCAGTTCGCCGCCACCGTGCACGCGCACTACCTCGACCTGTGGCCGGTCCTCGCCGACGAGGACGGCGGCCTCCGCGCGGAGTTCAGTGAGGATCGCCTGCATCTCCTCGACGCCGGCTACGACGCCTGGCGCCGCGAACTCGAGCCGGCGGTGCGCGACATGCTCGAGTCGGCGCCGACGACCCGGTCGATCCCGGTCGTCTGAGACCCTCACCGCGAGACGACTCCCGCGATGGGACCGGGTCTCCTGGCTCAGGCGCCCGGGGCGATGCCGACCGAATCCGCCGTCGACTCCGCCGCCGACGAACGCGCCTGCAGCTCGAACAGGTTGAGCAGTTCGGCGATCGCGGCCTCGCGCTCGTCTCCGCCGGCCTCGAACATGGCCGTGACGTGCGTGCGCAGGTGGTTCTCCACGATGAGCTTGTTCAGCGAGCCGAGTGACTTCTGGATGGAGAGCGAGAGCGTGAGGATGTCGACGCAGTAGTCCTCGTTCTCGATCATCTTCTCGAGACCGCGCAGCTGGCCCTCGAGGATGCGGGTGCGGTGCAGAGCTCGCTTCTTGATGTCGTCGATCACCCGATCAGGCTACTTCCTGGAATCGATCCGGTGGCAGGTTCCCCTCCTGTTCCAGCGCATCCTGCACGACGACCGACCATCGCGGCACGACGCGCGCATGGTGCGTGCCCACGCCGGCGCCGAACGGCGTAGAATGGCCTCAGCGTCGACGAACCCCGTCACCGTCTCGACCGCGCATCAGCGCGTTGCTTGAGTCCGGGTTCCTCACGCCGGCATTCGCACCAGGCCGGCTCTCCGAGCGGTCCGTGGCGGCGAGGACCTGACACCTACGGAGGACAATGCCCGATCAGCGAACGACGCGCACCCGTACCCGGTCGCGCGACGACGACGCCCCGATCATCCCGATCCTCGCCAGGAAGGTGCGTGAGGTCGAGGCGAAGGCCCAGGGCGGAAAGCTCGGGCCGACGAACCGCACCAAGTTCCAGGTCATCGCGCTCCTCATGCGCGAGGAGCGCGCACGCGTCAAGGCCGACAAGGACGTCAGCGAGACGGCTCGCGCAGAACTGCTCAAGCGCCTCGACGGCATCGCCCAGATCCTGGCCAAGACGGCGGCTCGTGACACGAGCCTCATCACGCTCCTCGAACCGGACGCCGGAGTCTCCACCGTGGCGCAGCGCTTCCGCCGCGACTGGCTGCTCGAGTCCGGCGCCGAGCTCAGCCCCGACGAGCTCATCATCACGCGCGAGGCCGAGGTCAAGCCGGTCCTCGCCGAGAATCAGGTCATCCCGCAGTCGGTGAAGGCGCGTCAGCTCGCCAATCCGTTCCTCGCCCCCGACTTCTCCCGTGCCGCCACTCCGGCGGTCCCCGTGCGCCGGCTGGCCAACTGGGAGCTCCTCGGCCCGCTGTTCAAGTCCTTCGAGTACGGATCGGGCGGGCAGTCCGCGACGATGCCGCTGCCCGATGCCCCGAAGATCGACCGTCTCTCCCCGCGCGGCATGGAGATCATGATCCACCAGGCGCGCTTCGTGGAGAGCGTCCGCCTCGGCCACCGCAGCTTCCTGCTGGCGGATGAGCCGGGTCTCGGCAAGACCGCCCAGAGCGTGCTCGCCGCGTCGGTCGCCGACGCCTACCCGCTGCTCGCCGTCGTCCCCAACGTCGTGAAGATGAACTGGGCGCGAGAGGTCGAACGCTGGACCCCGCACCGCAGGGCGACGGTCATCCACGGCGACGGGCAGACGCTCGACGCCTTCGCCGACGTCGTCGTCGTCAACTACGACGTCCTCGACCGCCACATGGCGTGGCTCACGACACTCGGCTTCAAGGGCATGGTCGTCGACGAGGCGCACTTCATCAAGAACCTGCAGTCGCAGCGCTCGAAGAACGTGCTCGCCCTCTCGCAGCGCATCCGCCAGAAGGCGCCGGGCGGCGACCCGCTGCTGCTCGCCCTCACGGGAACGCCGCTCATCAACGATGTCGACGACTTCCGCGCCATCTGGCAGTTCCTGGGCTGGATCGACGGCGACAAGCCGGCTCCCGCCCTCATGCGCAGGCTCGAGGAGACCGGGCTGACCCCTGCGGACACCGGCTTCTACTCGGAAGCGCGTGCCGCCGTCATCGACATGGGCATCGTGCGCCGCCGCAAGGTCGACGTAGCGGCCGACCTGCCGGCCAAGCGCATCGCCGACCTCCCCGTCGAACTCGACGACGATCTGGGCCGCAGCATCCGCCAGGCGGAGCGCGAACTCGGCTACCGGCTCCGCGACCGCTTCGACGCGCTGCTCAACACGCGCGACCTCACCCGCGGCCAGCTCGACGACGACCAGTACGACGCGTTCGTGCGCGCCGTCGCCCTGGCCGAGCTCGAGGAGTCGAAGGCCGCGAAGACCGGCGAGAACGTCTTCACGATGGTGCGCAAGATCGGTCAGGCCAAGGCGCCCCTCGCGGCCGATTACGCCGCCCAGCTGGCCCGCTCCGTCGGCAAGGTGGTGTTCTTCGCCAAGCACATCGACGTCATGAACACGGCGGAGGACATCCTCGCGAAGGCGGACCTCAAGACGGTGTCGCTGCGCGGCGACCAGTCCGCCCTCGCCCGTCAGGCCGCGATCGACGCGTTCAACAACGATCCCGAGATCGCCGTCGCCGTCTGCTCGCTCACCGCGGCCGGAGTCGGCGTGAACCTGCAGGCGGCGTCGAACGTCGTGCTCGCCGAGCTGAGCTGGACGGCGGCCGAGCAGACGCAGGCGATCGACCGGGTGCACCGCATCGGCCAGGACGAGCCGGTCACCGCCTGGCGCATCATCGCAGCGCACACGATCGACTCCAAGATCGCGGAGCTCATCGATGCCAAGCAGGGTCTCGCCGCCCGGGCCCTCGACGGCTCGGACCAGGAGATCGTCTCGGCCGACTCGGTGCAGCTGGATGCCCTCCAGCACCTGCTGCGTCAGGCGCTCGACGGTTCCCTATAGAATCCCGTTCGGACCATGTGCCCCGATGACGCGGCGTTGAACCAGTTCGATTCGAGGAGCCGCGCAGCACAATGAAGATCGGGATTCTGACCAGCGGGGGAGACTGCCCCGGGCTGAACGCCGTCATCCGCGGTGCCGTGCTCAAGGGCGTCATCGCCCACGACGCCGAGTTCGTCGGCTTCAAGTGGGGCTGGCGCGGCGTCGTCGAGGGCGACATCGTCGCCCTGCCCAGGCACGACGTGCGGGGCCTGTCCCGCCAGGGCGGCACCATCCTCGGGTCGAGTCGCACCAACCCCTTCGAGGGCGACAAGGGCGGTCCCGAGAACATCCAGCGGATGCTCGACGAGAACGGCATCGACGCGATCATCGCGATCGGCGGAGAGGGCACGCTCACGGCAGCGCGCCGGCTGCACGACGAGGGCGGCATCAACGTCGTCGGCGTCCCGAAGACGATCGACAACGATCTCGCCGCGACCGACTACTCGTTCGGCTTCGACACCGCCGTCGAGATCGCCACCGAGGCCATCGACCGGCTGCGCACCACGGCGGACTCGCACGGTCGCTGCATGGTCGTCGAGGTCATGGGGCGGCACGTCGGCTGGATCGCCCTGCACTCCGGCATGGCCGGCGGTGCGCACGCCATCCTCATCCCCGAGCAGCCCATGACGATCGACGAGATCTGCGGCTACGTCGAGAGCGTCCGCGACCGCGGCCGTGCTCCCGTCATCGTCGTGGCCGAGGGCTTCAAGCTCACCGGCATGGAGGAGGCGTACTCGCACAAGGGGCTCGACGCCTTCAACCGTCCGCGCCTCGGCGGCATCGCCGAGCAGCTCGCGCCCATGATCGAGGCGCGCACCGGAATCGAGTCGCGCGACACCGTGCTCGGCCACATCCAGCGCGGGGGTGCGCCGTCGGCGTACGACCGGGTGCTCGCCACCCGGCTCGGCATGGCGGCCGTCGACGCCGTCTACGACCGGGCATGGGGCGAGATGGTCACCCTCCGCGGCACCGACATCCGCCGCGTCGCGATCCGCGAGGCGACCGGGGCGCTCAACACGGTGCCGCAGTCGCGGTACGACGAGGCCCGCATCCTCTTCGGGTGAACGGCGGCGGCGTGCTTCCCCAGGTCTGCGTGTGCTACCTGCTGCGGGAGACGGCGGACGGCGCGACCCAGGTGCTCCTCGGACGAAAGAAGATCGGCTTGGGCCAGGGCAAGTACGTGGGTCCGGGAGGAAAGCTCGAGCCCGGCGAGACCGCAGCGGAGGCGATAGCGCGGGAGGTCCTGGAGGAGGTCGGACTGGTCGTCGACCCCGAGGGCCTCGACGAGCGCGGTCTGCTCAGCTACCACTTCCCCTTCCGGGAGGCCTGGAGCCAGGAATCGACCGTCTTCGTCTGCCGATCGTGGTCGGGGGAGCCGGTGTCGTCCGCGGAGCTCGACCCGGAATGGTTCGACATCGCCGACGTCCCCATCCACCTGATGTGGGACGACGCGCGATTCTGGCTGCCCGGCGTGCTCGCCGGAGGCACCGTGCGGCGAAGCTTCACGTTCGCTGAGGATCTCTCGAGCGTCGCCTTCGAGTCCGAGCCGACAGGGAGCCGGAGTCCGGGACCGATGCGCGGATCGACGGGGGAGAGTGCCCCGGATGTCGAGGATGGCTCAGGTTGACCTCGCCGCCTCAGGATGCGAGCATCGTCGTGGGTTCTTGCAGGTATCGAAACACGACAACCGAATCGCACTGAACGACCGGTGAACTCTTCGCCGGGCTGCCTCCTCAGAGAAAGACGCCGGTGGATCTCACCCTGATCGTCGTGCTGGTCATCGTGCTGGCGCTCTTCTTCGATTTCACCAACGGCTTCCACGACACCGCGAACGCGATGGCCACGCCGATCGCGACCGGAGCCATGAAGCCGAAGGTCGCCGTCGGCCTCGCGGCCATCCTCAACCTCATCGGCGCGTTCCTGTCGACGGAGGTCGCCAAGACCATCTCCGGGGGCATCATCAAGGAGGGCGACGGCGGTGTCCTCATCACCCCGGACCTCATCTTCGCCGGGCTCATCGGCGCGATCGTGTGGAACATGGTCACCTGGCTGTTCGGACTCCCGTCGAGTTCCAGCCACGCCCTGTTCGGCGGGCTGATCGGAGCGGCGATCGTCGGATCCTGGAGCCTCGACACGGTCGACTTCGTGGTCCTGCTCGACAAGGTGATCATCGCCGCCGTCGCAGCGCCGGTCATCGCGGGACTCGTCGCATTCACGTCGACGAAGCTGGCGTACATCATCACTCGTCGCTATGACAGCCGCCCGGACGGCCGCGACGGCTTCCGCTACGGACAGATCTTCTCGAGCTCGCTCGTCGCGCTCGCGCACGGCACCAACGATGCGCAGAAGACGATGGGCATCATCACCCTCACGCTCATCTCCGCCGGGCTCATGCCGACCGGCAGCGGTCCGACCTTCTGGATCATCGCCACCTGCGCCATCGCCATCGCGCTGGGCACCTACATGGGCGGCTGGCGGATCATCCGCACCCTCGGCACGGGCCTCACCGACATCAAGCCCGCCCAGGGCTTCGCATCCGAGACCAGCACGGCTGCGACCATCCTGGCCTCGTCCCACCTCGGCTTCGCACTCTCCACCACGCAGGTCGCATCCGGATCCGTCATCGGCTCCGGACTCGGTCGCCGCGGCTCGAAGGTGCGCTGGGGAACAGCGGGGCGCATCGGTATCGGCTGGCTGCTCACGCTTCCGTCGGCCGCCGTCATGGGCGGTCTCGCGGCGGCCCTGACGAAGCTCGGCCCCATCGGCATCCTCGTCGACACGATCGCAGCCGTCGTGGTCATCCTCGCGATCTTCTGGCAGTCGCGGAAGAACGGGCAGGTCTCGGCGAACAACGTCACGAGCGAGGTCGCCGCCTCCGCGGATGCCGTCAAGATCAAGCGCAACCCGAAGCCGAAGAAGAAGGTGTCCCTGTGATCGACTGGACCGCATTCGCCGTCGTCGCGTTCGCAGCGGTCTTCGGCACCGCCGTCGTGGTGAGCACCTACTCGTTCGGGCTGCGTCTCCTCGCGACGTCGGGACGTGCACCCGTCGTCGAGCCGGCCTCGTTCACGGATGCGATCACCGTCATCACACCCAGCGAGCTGAAGGCGGCGGCGAAGCGGGCCAAGAAGGCGCGGAAGAAGAATCCCCTCACCGAGGCCCAGAAGCGCTGGGCCCTGATCGGCGCGTACTCCTGCTTCACCCTCAGCGGCGCGGCTGTCCTGTACGGGATCTACCTCATCGTCCCGTACTTCCACCACTAGCGCGTCGCGCTACTCCGTTCCGCGGATGCGGGCGATGGCGGCCATGGCGTGGTACACCACGATCGCGGCGACGGTTCCGAGGGCGATGCCGTTGAAGGTGAACACCCCGGCGTTCAACGTGAAGTCGGCGATGCCGAAGATGAGCGCGATGCCGGCCGTCATCTGGTTGACAGGCCGGGAGAAGTCGACGCGGTTGTCCACCCAGATCTTCACGCCGATGATGCCGATGAGGCCGTAGAGCGCCGTCGTGACGCCGCCGAGCACGCCGGCGGGGATCGTGTTGATGAGGGCGCCGATCTTCGGCGAGAGGCCGAGGAGCACGGCGAAGGCGCCGGCCACCCAGTACGCGGCCGTGGAGTAGACCCGAGTCGCCGCCATCACGCCGATGTTCTCGCCGTACGTGGTGGTACCCGATCCGCCACCGAAGCCGGCCAGCATCGTGGACAGGCCGTCGGCGAGGAGCGCACGTCCCGTGAGGGCGTTCACCGCCGGGTCGCCGGTCATCTGGGCGACCCCGCGGATGTGCCCGACGTTCTCGGCGATGAGCACGAGGACGACCGGGATGAACGCGGGCAGCACGGAGAAGGTCGCCGACGGATCGACGAAGGGGTTGTCGGCGAACCGGAAGTCGGGAAGGCCGAGCCACGGGGCGTCGGCAACGGCGGAGAAGTCCACCTGCCCGAAGGCGACGGCGGCCACGTAGCCGATCACCACGCCGACGAAGATCGAGAGCCGGCCGAGCAGGCCGCGGAACAGCACGGTGCACAGCACGACGGCGGTCAGCGTGATGACGGCTGTCCAGGGAGCCTGCTCGAAGTTCGCCTTGGCGGCCGGTGCCAGGTTGAAGCCGATGAGCGCGACGATGGCACCGGACACGACGGGCGGCATCAGCACGTCGATCCAGCCAGACCCCGTGAGCAGCACGATGCCGCCGACGATGGCGAGCAACGCGCCGACGACGATGATCCCGAAGAGGGCGCTGCCCATGCCGGCCGTCGCCGTCGCCGCGGTGATGGGGGCGATGAACGCGAACGAGGAACCCAGGTAGCTGGGCAGGCGGTTCTTCGTGACGAGCAGGAACAGGATGGTTCCCACTCCCGAGAAGAACAGGGTCGTCGACGGCGGGAACCCGGTCAGGATCGGGACGAGGAAGGTCGCCCCGAACATCGCGACCACGTGCTGCATCCCGAGGCCGATCGTCCGCGGCCAGCTCAGGCGCTCGCCCGGCAGCACGACATCCGTCGGCCCCATGGCGGTGCCGTCTCCGTGCAGGGTCCACGGCAATGCCATCGGTTCTCCGATCCTCGTGCTGGCTGATGCGCGCCGACTGTCCCGGCGCCCCTCGATGCTACTGAACGAGGAGAGGGCACCGGTTCGCGGGGCGTCGGCGCGCGTGCACCAGGGCACTGGAATCGTCCTAGGATCGACCTGTGAATTCGAGCACCGAGACGGCTGAGCCGCAGACCCCCGTCAACCGCGGCTTCGCCGGCCGCATCGACTCCTACTTCCAGATCTCGGGGCGGGGCTCGAGTTTCGGCGGGGAGATCAGGGGCGGGCTCGTCACCTTCGTGACGATGGCCTACATCATCGTCCTCAACCCGATCATCCTCTCGAGCGGCACGGACGTCGCCGGGGATCAGCTGCCGTTCCCGGCCGTCGCTGCAGTGACGGCCCTCACGGCCGGCGTCATGACCATCCTGTTCGGGCTGGTCGCCCGGCTGCCGTTCGCCTTCGCGGCCGGTCTCGGCATCAATTCGTTCCTCGCCGTGAGCGTCGTGGGGCAGGTGACGTGGCCCGAGGCGATGGGCCTCGTCGTCATCGACGGACTGGTGATCGTCCTCCTCGCCGCCACGGGTCTGCGCACTCTGATCTTCAACGCGGTTCCCATCGAGCTCAAGATCGCCATCACCGTCGGCATCGGACTCTTCATCGCCTTCATCGGACTCGTCGACGCCGGTTTCGTGAAGTCGACCGGCCTCGGCTCCCCGCCCATCGGGCTCGGCACCGACGGCTCCATCGCCACCATCCCGACCCTCGTGTTCGTCTTCACCCTGCTCGTGACCGGCGTCCTCATGGCCCGCAAGGTCAAGGGCGCCATCCTCATCGGCCTGCTCACCGGCACGGTCGTCGCCGTGATCGTCGAGGCCTTCGCGCACCTCGGCGGCCAGCCGAAGAACCCGGAAGGGTGGAGCCTGTCGGTTCCGGCCATCACGGGGAACTGGTTCGCCGTCCCCGACCTCAGCCTCGTCGGCGACGTGAGCTTCGACTTCAGCAAGATCGGCTTCCTCGCGGCGCTGATGCTGGTGTTCACGCTCGTCTTCACCAACTTCTTCGACGCCATGGGCACCATGACCGGCCTGTCGAAGGAGGCGGGGCTCGCCGACAAGAACGGCAACTTCCCGCGCCTGCGCTCCGCGCTCATCGTCGAGGGCGTCGGAGCCGTCGCCGGCGGCTTCGCCTCGAGCTCCTCGAACACCGTCTTCATCGAGTCAGGAGCCGGCATCGGCGAGGGTGCACGCACCGGCCTCGCGAACATCGTCACCGGCCTGCTGTTCCTGGCCGCGATGTTCTTCACCCCGCTGGCCCAGATCGTCCCGTCGGAGGTCGCGGCCGCCGCCCTGGTGATCGTCGGTGCGCTCATGATGAGCCAGATCCGGGGGATCGACCTGGGCGAGTTCTCCGTGCTCCTGCCCGTCTTCCTGACGGTCATCATCATGCCGCTCACCTACTCGATCGCGAACGGCATCGGCGCCGGCTTCATCGCCTGGGTCGTCGTGCGGTCGCTCTCGGGCAAGGCCAGGCAGATCAGCCCCCTGCTGTGGATCGTCGCGGCCGGCTTCCTGATCTACTTCGCCCGCGGCCCGATCGAGGCGCTCTTCGGCGGCTGATCCGCTCGAGGCGGTGGGTTGACCGCGACGGGTCCGGGGGATAACCGGATGGTTCGCATCCGATCGGTTCCCTAGCGTGGATGCTGTCACGTCCACACGAAGGAGAACCCGCAATGTCCACCACTCTCGCAGCATCCCCGGCCCTCGACGGCACCGGCCCCATCGCCTCGACCGCGGATCGGAGCCTCAGCATCACGAGCCTGGTCCTCGGCATCGTGTCGATCGTCGCGGGCTGGACCTTCCTCGCTCCCGTCGCCGGCCTGGTGCTCGGGATCATCGGCCTCCGGCGCGAGCCGGCCGGTCGCACCTTCGCCATCTGGGGGATCGTGCTCAGCTCGGTCATGCTGGCCGGCACCGTGCTCGTCACCGCTGCGGCCCTCCTGTTCGGCCTCGCGCTGCTCCCGTTCGCCTTCCTCGGCAGCTGAGAAGTATCGACTTCCTCTGACGCCGCGCGTGCGATCGACGGATTCCGTTCCGAAAGGTCGTTCGCGCGGCGTTTCCGTGCGTCAAAGGGGTGCTCATCTGAATACTCCTGCGCGCGTCGGAGGATAGGCTGGAGGAGAGGCGATGGAGCCTCGTGATCCACCGATCGGGCGTCCCGAACGCCCGTCATCCCCGAGGCAACGGAGCCCTTTGTGAGCAGCAGTGCGTCCACCTTCCCGTCAGCACGAACGAGCAAGGAGAGGCCGATGGACCGCTCGCACGTCCAGCCGGCCGCGTCTCCCGGCTTCCGCATCGAGACCGACTCCCTCGGCAGCGTCGAGGTGCCGGAGGACGCGTACTGGGGCATCCACACGAAGCGCGCCCTCGACAACTTCCCCATCGCCAAGCGACCCATCTCCGTCTACCCCGACTTCATCGTCGCCCTCGCAAGCGTCAAGCAGGCCGCGGCCAGGGCCAACCTCGAGGTCGGCGTCATCAGCCCGGAGAAGGCGCGCTGGATCGACGCGGCCTGCGAGCGCATCATCAACGGCGCCCGCCACGACCAGTTCGTCGTCGGCGTCATCCAGGGCGGCGCCGGAACGTCGACGAACATGAACGCCAACGAGGTCATCGCGAACCTCGCCCTCGAACTGGCCGGCTACGAGAAGGGGCGCTACGACATCCTGCACCCCATCGACGACGTCAACCGCAGTCAGTCGACCAACGACACCTACCCGACCGCGTTGAAGATCGCCCTGGCCTTCTCGCTCAAGCACCTGCTCGCCGAGCTGGCGCTGCTGCGCGAGTCGTTCGCCGCCAAGGGCGAGGAGTTCAAGTCCATCCTCAAGGTGGGCCGCACGCAGCTGCAGGATGCCGTGCCCATGACCCTCGGTCAGGAGTTCCACGGCTACGCCACGACGCTCGGCGAGGACTACGACCGACTCACCGAGACCACCTGGCTGCTGGCCGAGGTCAACATCGGCGCCACGGCCATCGGCACCGGCATCACGGCGGACCCCGGCTACGCGGCGGCGTGCATCCGTCACCTCAACGAGATCACCGGGCTGGCCCTCGAGAGCGCTCCCGACCTCATCGAGTCGACGAGCGATGCCGGTGCATTCATGTCGTTCAGCGGTTCGCTCAAGCGCAGCGCCATCAAGCTGTCGAAGATCTGCAACGACCTGCGGCTGCTCTCCTCCGGGCCGCAGGCCGGACTCGGCGAGATCAACCTGCCGGCGCGCCAGGCCGGATCCTCCATCATGCCGGGCAAGGTCAACCCCGTGATCCCCGAGGCCGTGAGCCAGGTCGCGTACGCGATCGCCGGGGCCGATGTCACGGTCACGATGGCCGCCGAGGCCGGCCAGCTCCAGCTGAACGCGTTCGAGCCGGTCATCGCGCACTCGCTGCTGCAGAGCCTCGCCTGGATGACGCAGGCCTGCTGGACCCTGCGCGTGAACTGCATCGACGGCATCACGGCGAACACCGAACGCCTCGAGGCCATGGTGGCGTCGAGCGTCGGCGTGATCACGGCGCTCATCCCCATCATCGGCTACACCGAGGCGGCGACGCTCGCGAAGGTGGCGCTCCTGACGGGTCGTCCCGTCGCGGACCTCGTGGTCGAGGCCGGACTCATGAGTCGCGAGGAGGTGCTCGCGCACCTCGCACCCGAGCGGCTGCTCGGACTCGAGCCCGTCACGACGGCCGTCCAGGCTGGCGAGCGCAAGGGCGAGCCGGCGGAGTAGGTCAGATCACCCGGCAGAAGGTGGTGAGCGAACCGATGCCGCCGATCGAGACGGTGACGGTGGAGCCGTCGCGCATGAACACGGGCGGCTTGCGCGAATAGCCGGCACCGCCGGGGCTTCCCGTGGAGATGAGCGTGCCGGCCGGGATGGTGGCGGATCGGGACAGGTAGCTGATGATCTCCGCGACGGTGCGCACCATCTCGCCGCTCGAGGCATCCTGGAGGATGCGTCCGTCGAGGTTCGTCGTGAGCCAGACGTCCTGCGGATCGGGGATCTCGTCGGCGGTCACCACGACGGGTCCGGTGGGCGTGAAGCCGTCGAAGGACTTGCAGCGCGACCACTGCGCCTCGCTGAACTGGATGTTGCGCGCCGTGATGTCGTTGACGACCGTGTAGCCCCAGACGTGGTCGAGGGCGTCGCGCACCGAGACGT
>JBEVEO010000154.1:0-18554 GCA_040512695.1 Leifsonia sp.
GCATGTGGGAGCTCGCCCGCGACACGAAGTGCATCCGACGGTACGAGCGCCGCTTCCTCACCCCGGTCTTCGACGCCTGATCGCGGCGGGATGACGACCGGCAGCCGGGTCGGCCTCAGGCGCCGTACTCCTCGTCGGTCACGTGATCGCCCCACTCGGTCTCCGGGCCGTCCTGGCCATCGGCGAGGGACTCCCACATCGCCAGGTGCGACATGAAGTGCTCCGGCGCTGCTCCGTGCCAGTGCCACTCCCCGGGCGGGGTGTAGACGGTGTCTCCGGGGTGCATCTCGACGATGTCGCCGCCGCGCGCCTGCACCCGGCCGTGGCCATCCGTCACGTGGAGCGTCTGCCCGTTGGCGTGCCGGTGCCACGCGGTGTGCGCGCCGGGCGCGAAGCGCACGATGTTGACCCGCAGGCGTGACGGGGGCGTGCCCTGGGCGATGACGTCGAAGTGCACGTCGCCGCTGAACATGGCGGCCGGCCCCTTCGTGGTGGGCGTCTTGGGCTGGATCTCCATGGTGTCCCTCTTCTCGTGGTTGATCGGGTCGTGCCGGGCGTTGCGCACCCAGGCCGGGCATCCGTCATCGCGTCGAGCATGCGCTGCCGCCGTAGGCCGGAAGCCCGGCCTCGTCGAGTGTGATCCGTGCACGGCGCGTGCTGAGGAACTCGCGGATCTCGGTCGGACTGTCCATGGGTCCGACAGTACGCCGGGTCTCCGGGCCCCAGGGAGGCACTGGCCTTACCGGTGATGACCGACGCCCTCGATCGCATCGGCCGCTCGGAGGACTCGAGATCGTCCCCCTGTCGCAGGTCATTTCCGTACGAGGTGTCGAAATGCGGCGACTCCGTTCGTAGCACGGGTGAGAGGTCGCCCACGAGGGGTGCCCGAGAAGGGACCACGATCATGAAGCTGATCACCAACACCCAGATCACCGTCGACGGGGTGATGCAGGCGAACGGCGGCAACAATCCGGTGCTCGATCCCGGATTCGAGCGCGGCGGTTGGGCGCTGCCGCTCGGCGACGAGCAGTCGGTCGGCTACATCGGCGACGTCTACCGGCGGGCCGACGCGTTCCTGTTCGGCCGGCGCACCTATGAGCTGTTCGCCGGCTACTGGGGAGTGAGGGACGACGTCGACGACCCGTTCGCGTCGTCCCTCAACACCCGCCCCAAGTTCGTCGCGTCGAACACCATCACCGATCCGCAGTGGGCGGACACCACGGTGATCTCCGGAGACCTCGAGGCGTCCATCCGGGAACTGAAGGCCCGGCCGGGCGGCGAACTGCAGGTCCACGGAAGCGGCCGGCTGATCCGCTGGCTGCTCGAACACGAACTCGTCGATGAGATGACGCTGATCGTCTGCCCCGTGATCGTCGGCGCGGGTGCGCGGCTGTTCCCCGAGACCGGCACGGATTTCGCCCTCGACCTAGTGGAATCCCGCACGTTCCCGACGGGCATCATCGCGCAGACCTACCGCCCGAACG
Organism: Leifsonia sp.; assembly: GCA_040512695.1. GTDB lineage: Bacteria > Actinomycetota > Actinomycetes > Actinomycetales > Microbacteriaceae > Orlajensenia. The sequence continues at coordinate 1,485 of JBEVEO010000154.1, forward strand.
GGCGCCCGCAGTATGCGTGACACGCGCCGCACGGGCAGTATGGCCATGAACCACATCCGGGAGGTCTGAGATGCAGTACCTGGTTTCCGTGATCGACGACAAGACCAACTCCGGCACCGCGGAGGAGGCGCTCGCGATCGACGACTTCAACGACCGTCTCCGGGCGGGAGGCCACTGGGTGTTCGCCGGCGGCCTCGCGGCGCCCGACACGTCGACGGTCATCGACGGACGGGGGGAGGAGCCGGTGTTCTCCGATGGGCCCTTCATCGAGTCCAAGGAGCACATGGCCGGCTTCTGGATCATCGAGGCTGCCGACCTCGACGTGGCACTCGCGCTCATGGCCGACGGGTCGAAGGCCTGCAACCGGCGGCTCGAGGTGCGACCGTTCCTCGCCGAGGAAGCCTGATCGACGCGCGCGCCGCGATCACCCGCGCTCACCACGACGAGTGGGCCCGGGTGGTCGCCTCGCTCGCGAAGCGCTTCGGCTCCCTCGACATCGCCGAGGAGGCGGCCGCCGAGGCGTTCGCGACCGCCGTCGAGCGCTGGCCTGCCGACGGAGTCCCGCCCAACCCCGGGGCGTGGCTCACCACGACAGCCAACCGTAAGGCGATCGACCGGATCCGGCGTGAGTACAAGCGCGCTGACAAGCACCGGGAGGCTCTGATGCTGATCGACGACGACCCGCCCGAGCCGGTCGGCGCCATCGACGACGACAGGCTCCGGCTGATCTTCACCTGCTGTCACCCGGCGCTCTCGATGGAGACGCGGATGGCGCTGACGCTGCGCATGGTCGGGGGCCTGACCGTGCCGGAGATCGCTCGCGCCTTCCTCGTGCAGGAGACCACCATGGGACAGCGGATCACCCGGGCGAAGTCCAAGATCGCCGCTGCGGGCATCCCGTACCGGGTGCCGTCCGCCGGCGATCTCCCCGCCCGCGTCACGGGCGTCCTCGCCGTCCTGTACCTGCTGTTCAACGAGGGCTACCTCGCGACCGGGGCGGACACGGATCCCGTGCGTCCCGACCTCACCATCGAGGCGATCCGGCTGACCCGTCTCATCCGCGAGCTGCTCCCGGAGGACGGCGAGGCGGCCGGGCTGCTGGCGCTGATGCTCCTCACCGAGGCCCGCCGCCCAGCCCGCCTCTCACCCGACGGCGCTCTCGTCACCCTCGGCGAGCAGGACCGTGCCGCGTGGGACGGCGCGCTGATCGATGAGGGGCATCGGCTGGTGCGCGAGCGGCTGGATGCCGGGGCCGCCCCCGGTCGCTACCAGCTGCTGGCGGCGATCAATGCGGTGCACACCGACGCGCGCGATGCACGGGACACCGACTGGCGGCAGGTCGTCGCCCTGTACGACCAGCTGGTCGGCATCGACCCGTCGCCGATCGTCGCCCTCAATCGGGCGATCGCCGTCGCGGAACTCGAGGGCCCGCGGGTGGCGCTGGCGAGCATCGACCGCCTCGGGGACGCCCTCGACGGCTATCACGCCTTCCACGCCACGCGCGCCGACCTGTTGCGCAGGCTGGACCGCCGCGCGGAATCACGAGCGGCCTACGAGCGGGCGATCGCCCTCGCTGGCAACACGGCGGAGACCGCCTACCTGTCGCGCCGCCGCGACGAGCTCGGCCGGCCGAGCGGCGGTGAGGGCATACCTGGAGCGGATGACGGGAATCGAACCCGCGCTATCAGCTTGGGAAGCTGAAGTTCTGCCATTGAACTACATCCGCGTTGCGGCCGTGGGGCCGTGCCCACAATCCTAGCAATGGCTCGCATTAGGCTGACCACGTGCTTCTCTCCGACCGTGACATCAAGGCCGATCTCGCCGCCGACCGCATCCGTCTCGAGCCCTACGACGAGGTGATGGTGCAGCCGTCGTCCATCGACGTGCGCCTCGACCGCTTCTTCCGGTTGTTCGACAACCACAAGTACCCGTTCATCGATCCCGCCGAGGACCAGCCCGAGCTCACCCACCTCATCGAGGTCGCACCCGACGAGCCGTTCATCCTGCACCCCGGCGAGTTCGTGCTCGGCTCCACGTACGAGGCCGTGACCCTGCCCGACGACCTCGCCGCGCGCCTCGAGGGCAAGTCGTCGCTCGGCCGGCTCGGGCTGCTCACCCACTCGACGGCCGGATTCATCGACCCCGGCTTCTCGGGCCACGTCACGCTCGAGCTCTCGAACGTGGCGACGCTGCCGATCAAGCTCTGGCCCGGCATGAAGATCGGCCAGATGTGCTTCTTCCGGCTCACGTCGCCGGCCGAGAAGCCGTACGGATCGGCCGAGTACTCCTCCCGCTACCAGGGGCAGCGCGGGCCGACGGCTTCGCGGTCGTTCCAGAACTTCCACCGCACCGACGTCACGGCGACGGATGCCGGCCGCCCGGGCGCCTAGCGTCCGGAACGACGCGCGAACGCCTCACGCGGCCAGGAACGGCTCGTACGCGTAGTCCGACTCGGCCAGGATGGCAACCGTCGACTCCGGCACCTCCACGAACGCGCCGGGCAGGTCGTTGAGCGGCTCCGAGACGACGACACGAGCGCGGTCCCCGAAGATGTGCAGCCGCTCGGCATCCGGGTACATCTCGCGCAGTGTCGGGATGTCGACCGAGTGGAACAGCGAGCGGGTGCGGCCCGCGCTGGAGTAGCGGAACGTCCACAGCGTTGTGCCGTCCGACACGGCGATGGTGCCCTGCATCGGGAAGCTGATGCCGTGCTCGCGGCCAACCGACTCGACCATGCGCACGGCCTTCGCCATCGCCCCGATCGGGTCGTCCTGGAGGCCGAGCGTCAGCGCGAGGTGGAACAGCACCTCGGAGTCCGTGGTGCCGTGGATCTCCGGGTACAGCGACGGATCGACGGCGAAGGTCAGGTCGCGCTTCATCTTGACGAAGTCGGTGAGGAACCCGTTGTGCATGAACAGCCACGTTCCGTGTCGGAACGGATGGCAGTTGGTCTGCTGGATCGGCGGGCCCCCCGCCGCACGCACATGGGCGAAGAACAACGGGCTCTCGACCGCCTGGGTGATCTCGCGCAGGTTCTCGTCGTGCCAGGCCGGCTCGATACTGTGGAACAGCGCCGGAATCCCGCCGGTGCGATCGTCTCTCGGATACCACCCGAACCCGAAGCCGTCGCCGTTCACTGTCTCAGCGCCGAGCGGAGAGTTGAGCGATTGCGCGACGAGCGAATGCTGGGCGTCCAGGATCAGCGTCGAGGGTTGGATCGGTTCTCCTGAGTAGGCCAGCCACCGGCACATGCGATCAACTCCTTGCGCATCGGCATCGATGCGTCGGTTCGCGGGGGCATCGCGCGACGCGCCATGCTCTGGCCGCAACGCTACTCGCTCGGCGGTGACGGCAGAAGAGCGAGCTGGACCGTCGGTCCAGTCCGACACCTGCCCGTAACCATCGCCCGGTATCGTCCCTGTATGAGCACGATCACCACCTCTGCGTTCACGGCGGCCCTGGTCGCCGACGGCCCTGCGCCCGAGAGCTCGGTGTATTCGCGGGGCTTCGGCTCGCTCGTGGGTTCGTGGGCGGTCACCGGGCGACGCCTGCACGAGCAGAGCGGCCAGTGGCGCGAGCGGGAGTTCACCTGGATCGTCTCCTTCGTCCTCGGCGGTCACGCCATCCAGGACGTCGAGGTCGTGCCGGACCCGGAGGACCCAGAGTCGACCATCACCCTGGCGACAGGCGTGCGCGTCTACGATCCTGATGCCGGCGTCTGGCGCGTGAGCTTCTTCGCCCCGCAGACCGGCGACTTCTGTCACCTCATAGCCACGAACCGTCGCGACGGCATCCGCCAGGACGGTTCGCAGACCGACGAGCGGCCGATCCGGTGGAACTTCAGCTCCATCACCGCGACGTCGTACGTGTGGGACGCCTGGGTGTCGAACGACGACGGCCGCACGTGGGAGCTCACCGAGCACAACGAGGCCGTCCGCATCGACTGACGCCTTCCGCCCTCTTGGGGGCCGAGCGAAGCGACCGCGCGAAGCGCCGGTACGGGTTGCGGCCTCAGCGTCCGGGCTTCGCGGCCACCGCGTTCGCCCGTGCCACGGCGCTCGGCGCCGGGGTCCCGCTCATCAGGCGGTCGACGAGCTCGTCGAGCGTCTTGGTCACGACGCGGGGCATGTCGACGGCGTCCGGGTCCAGCAGCCACTGCACCTGCAGTCCGTCCATCACCGCGATGAGCGTCGACGCCGCATCCATCAGGTCGGCCTCGGAGGCGTGCCCCTCCGTCACCTCGCCCAGGACCCCGGCGATCTTCTCGCGCAGCACCGTGAGGCGCTCGCGGAAGTACTCCTGGGCCGGGTGGCCCTCCGTCACGGATTCCGCGGACAGCACGGCATAGGTCTGCACGACGCCCGGGCGGAGCGTGTTCTCGGCCACGGTCTCGATCATGTGCTCGAGGAACGCCGGGCCCTCGGCCTGCGTGCGGCCGGCGACGCCCGCAACGGCCTGGCCGTCGCGGTACTTCAGAACGGCGATGAGCAGGCCCTCCTTGGAGCCGAAGTGGTGGAGGACGCCGGCGTGCGTCATGCCGGCCTGCTCAGCCACCTCCGCGAGCGCGCCCTTGTTGTAGCCGCGAGCGCCGAAGACCTGCATGGCGGCCTGCAGCACGGCCTCGCGTCGCTCGAGCGTCCGAGCCTGCGGACGCTGCACGCGGTCAGCCGCGGAGACCACCCGGGTCGCGGTCTGTGCCGTATCGGCCACGATCGTTCCTTCCATCACGCCTGCACAGCCGGGTTCGGCGCACTACATTCTCGGGCTTGACGACGACGGCGCGATAGCCCCGGAGCGGGTCACGGGCCGTTATCAAAGCGTTACAACGTAAACTTACTGACTTGTAAGTAAGTGTGCCACGATAGCCGACATCACTCAATGACGAGCACTGATGTGGAGTATAGGCGTGACGATCAGCACCACCCCCGGTACCGACCGAGCGAACGGCCTGGACGTCGCCTCGCTCGCATCAGGGCTCCCGCTCGACGAGAAGATCGCCATGCTCACGGGCGCCGGGACCTGGGTGCTGCACAACATCGACGCGATCGGCCTGCGCACGGTCACCGTCTCCGACGGGCCGATCGGCGTGCGCGGCATCGACGGGGACGCCCGGCCATCCGCCCAGCTGCCCGCGCCGTCGGCGACGGCGGCGACGTGGGATGTCGAACTCCAGTCGCGGATCGGCACCCTCATGGCCGGCGAGGCACGGCGCAAGGGTGTCGACGTGGTGCTCGCCCCCGTGGTGAACCTCCAGCGCACCCCGGTGGGCGGGCGCCACTTCGAGTGCCTCTCGGAGGACCCGTTCCTCACGACGCAGCTCGCCGTCGCGTTCATCTCCTCCCTGCAGGCCCAGGGCGTCGCGGCCTGCATCAAGCACTTCATCGCCAACGAGACCGAGACCGACCGCACCGAGTACATCGCGGCGATGGACGAGCGCACCCTGCGCGAGGTCTACCTCGCACCGTTCGAGGCCGTCGTCGAGGCCGGCGTCTGGTCGATCATGGCCGCATACAACGGCGTGCGCTACGGCGGCGTCGATGCGACGGCCACCGAGCACGGTCCCCTCGTCGACGGCCTGCTCAAGGGCGAATGGGGCTTCGACGGCGTCGTGATCAGCGACTGGCTCGCGACCAAGTCCACGGTCGAGGCGGCTCTCGGCGGCCTCGACCTCGTCATGCCCGGTCCGGGCGGACCGTGGGGCGAGCTGCTGCTCGAGGCCGTGCGCGACGGATCCGTTCCCGAGGCCGTGATCGACGACAAGGTGGCCCGCATCCTGCGTCTGGCCGAGCGGGTCGGAGCCCTGACCGGCGTCGCCGGCGACGTCCCGTCCCTCGACGATCGCGGAGCTGGCCCGGAGCCGGATGACGCATCCACCCGGGCACTGCTCACCGAGCTCGCCGCGCGCTCGACGGTCGTGCTCCGCAACGAGGGTGGTCTGCTCCCCCTCGACCCCGCCACGCCGGGTGGCATCGCCCTCATCGGGCCCAACGCCGCGAAGCTCTTCACCCAGGGCGGCGGCAGCGCGTTCGTGCGGGCGCCGCTCATCGCCGACCCCGTCGAGGCGCTGCGTGCAGCGTTCCCCGACGCGACCGTGACCCTGCACCGCGGCGGCGTGAGCGAGGTCGGGGCGCCGGCCATGCCGGGCGAACTGCTCTCCACGCCCGATGGCGCCCCGGGGATGCTCATCGAGCACCTCGACGCGTCAGGCGTGGTCGTCGACACCGCCGTGCTCACGGACCCCGCGCACATCTGGTTCGAGATCCTCGACCCCCGCGTCGTCGACGTGCGGCTGACGACGGATGTCGCCATCGCAGCCGGAGCGGGCCACACGATCGAGTTCGCGCCCGTCGGCGCGCACGCCATCCACGTCGACGGTGCACCGCTCAGCAGCTCCACCCGCCGGGTCGGCTCCGAGGTGATGCTCGACTCCTCCTACGCGAACCCCGAGACCTTCAGCGTCGAACTGCCCGAGAGCGCCACCGACCGCGTCGTGCGCCTGGAGGCGATCCTGCAGGTCGTTCAGGCCGACGCCTACGGCGACTTCGTACGCCTGCACCTGCGCTACCGCGAGCCGGGCCTCTCCGTCGACGAGGAGATCGCCGCGGCCGTCGCGGCGGCAGCGGCCGCCGACGTGGCCGTCGTGGTCATCGGCACCAACCCCGAGACCGAGTCGGAGGGCTGGGACCGCCCCGACCTGCAGCTGCCCGGCCGCCAGAACGAGCTCGTCCGCCGGGTGCTCGATGCCAACCCGCGCACCATCGTCGTCGTGAACGCCGGCGCCCCCGTCATCCTGCCCTGGCTCGACGACGTCCCCGCCGTCCTCTGGTGGTGGCTGCCGGGCCAGGAGGCCGGCACCTCCCTCGCGGCGGTCCTCACGGGTGCCGTCGAACCGTCCGGTCGACTGCCGTGGACCCTCCCGGCCGCCGAGGCCGATGTCCCCGTCCCGCACGGCCTGCCCGTCGACGGCGTCATCCGCTACTCCGAGGGCGTCGACGTCGGCCACCGCGGCTGGGACCGCCTCGACCGCACCCCGGCCCGCGAGTTCGGCTACGGCCTGGGCTACACGCAGTGGGAGTACCGGGGCATCACGGTGACGGACGGGCAGGAGTCCGGGGTGGCAGCCGTCGTGCGGGTCGAGCTCGCCAACACCGGTGCCCGCCCCGGCCGCGAGGTCGTGCAGGTCTACCTCTCCGCCCCGACCGACGACCCCGAGCGCCCCGTGCGCTGGCTCGCCGGCTTCACCGTCGTCGACGCCGCCCCAGGCGTCGAGGTCACCGTCGACATCCCGCTCGCCAGGCGCTCGTTCGAGGTCTGGTCGACGGATGCCGCCATCTGGTCGCTCCCGCACGGCACGTATCGTGTCGTCGCCGGGCGCTCCAGCCGAGATCTCCGTCTCGAGACCGTGTGGACGATCTCCTGACGAAGAACCCACCACCACCACCACGCACCACCACCACATTCAGGAACAACGATGCAAGGAGGCATTGAAATGCGAAAGAGAATCTTCGCTGCCGGGGCGATCATCGTCGCCGCCAGCCTGGCGTTCACGGGTTGCAGCGCCGGCTCCGGCGATTCGGGAGGGGCCAGCAACAAGGTCCTCACCGTCGGCATGCCCAACGGTCCGCAGCAGCCCAACCAGAATCCGCTCGCGACCGGATCGGCCTCGCTCTCGCTCGGCTACGCGTACGCCGTGTACGAGTCGCTCATGCAGGTCAACGAGGTCAAGCCGACCGACCCGCCCACGCCGTGGCTCGCCGAGTCCGTCGAGTGGAACGCCGACTCGACGCAGGCCATCATCACCGCCCGCGACGGCGTCAAATGGTCGGACGGGGAGGACTTCACCGCCGAGGACATCGCGTTCTCGATCCAGCTCCGCAAGGACAACCCCGAGCTGAACATCGACTTCCCCGACCAGTACGGCGACATCACCGTCGACGGCAACCAGGTCACCGTGAACTTCACGAGCGGCCAGTACGTCAACGCGGCCAAGCTCTACAAGCTCCTCATCGTCCCTGAGCACATCTGGAAGGACGAGGACGCGGTGAAGTTCACCGATGACGAGATGATCGGAACGGGTCCCTTCACGCTCAAGTCGTTCACCCCGCAGGCCGTCACGCTCGTTCCGAACGAGACCTACTGGGGCGAGAAGTCCACGGTCGGGCAGCTGCGCTACGACGCCTACAACGACAACGCGGGCCTGACCACCGCCCTCACCACCGGCGAGGCGCAGTGGGGCTGGACGTTCATCCCCGACTACGAGAAGACCTACATCTCGAAGAACCCGGAGCACTTCAACCAGGTCGCGGGCGGCGGATTCGGCGTCGACGTGCTCTACCTCAACAACGAGACCAAGCCGTTCAACAACGTGGCGTTCCGTCGGGCGCTCAACATGGTCGTCGACCACGCCGACATCTCCAAGACCGCCGGCTACGGCGTGTGGCCGGAGATCACGAGCGTGACCGGCCTGCCGCAGCCCTCGGGCGACACCTTCATCTCGCCGGAGTACCAGGGCCAGGAGCTCTCGGTCGACGTCGACGGGGCCAAGAAGGTGCTGACGGATGCCGGCTACACCTACGACGGCGACAAGCTGATCGACCCGGATGGCGAGGCCGTCACGTTCAAGCTCACCAACCCGAGCGGCTGGACCGACTACCTCGATGCCCTCGGCATCATCTCCGAGGGAGCCAAGGCGCTCGGCGCCGAGGCCACCGTCGACCCGATCGTCCAGGACACCTGGTTCAACGACACCATCCCGTTCGGGAACTTCCAGGCCTCGCTGCACTGGACCGACGGCGGATCGACGCCGTGGAACATGTACTCGAACATCATGGACGGCGCCTCCTACGTGCCGCTCGGCGAGACGGCGAACTGGAACTTCGGTCGCTACAAGAACGACGAGGTCACCCAGGCGCTCGCCACGTTCAAGAGCGGCACCAGTGACGACGACCGCCAGGCCGCCCTCGACATCGTGCAGAAGCACTACGTCGACGACGTCCCCGGCATCGTGATCTGGTCGCGTCCCGCGGTCGCCCAGTACTCCACGGCGAACTACACGGGCTTCCCCACGGCGGACGACCCGTACGCCAACCCGCAGCCGACCGGGCCGCAGGCGGCACTCATCCTGTCGAAGCTCACGCCCACGAAGTAGTACACGCAGGACCGAAAGACATCGGAGCATCCGCGAGGGTGTGACGATGTGGGTGCGGCGGATGCGGATCCCGCGTCCGCCGCACCTGATTCAACGACGAATACCGAACCTCAGGTGACTCATGAGACCCCTCCGTTCCCAGCCGCCGAGCGGCGCCGCTGCCGCCGCACCCGGCGACATCGTCCTGCAGGCGATCGACCTGCGCAAGTACTTCAAGGTCCGGGGGATCCGGTCCAAGGACTTCGTCCACGCGGTGGACGGCGTCACGTTCGAACTGCGCCGCGGCCGGGTGCTCGCCCTCGTCGGCGAGTCCGGGTCGGGCAAGTCCACCATCGCCCGACTGCTCGCCCAGCTCATGCCGCGCACCGGCGGCAGCATCCTCCTGGACGGTGCGGATGCGACGGCCCGCCACCGACGAGCCTTCCGGCGCTACGTCGGCCGCGTGCAGATGATCTTCCAGGATCCGTTCGGATCGCTGAACCCGGTGCACACCGTGCGCTACACGCTCACCCGCAGCCTGCGCATCCATCGCGGCCGGCTGCGCGGCGCCGAACTCGAGGCGGCGCTGGCCGAACTGCTGGACCGCGTGCAGCTGCGCCCGCCGGCGCGCTACGTCGACAAGTTCCCGCACGAACTGTCCGGCGGCCAGCGCCAGCGCGTCGCCATCGCCCGTGCCCTCGCAGCGGACCCCGAGGTCCTCCTCGCCGACGAGCCGATCTCGATGCTCGACGTCTCCATCCGCCTCGGCATCCTCAACCTGCTCCAGGACCTGCGCGACCGGCTGCAGATCGCCGTCCTCTACATCACCCATGACATCGCGTCAGCGCGCTACTTCGCCGACCGCACCATGGTCATGTACGCCGGTCGCATCGTCGAGAGCGGCGACTCCGAGTCCGTCACCCAGGACCCGAAGCATCCGTACACCCAGCTCCTCGTGCGCTCGGCGCCCGACCCCGACGATCTCGAGGCCCGGGCGAGGGGCGCTCGCGGCGAGGCGCCGAGCCTGGTCCGGCCGCCGTCCGGCTGCCGGTTCAACCCGCGGTGCCCGTTCGCCACCGAACTCTGCCGTGCCGAGGTGCCCCCGCTCCTGTCCGTGGGCGACGACCGAGAGGCGGCCTGCTGGGGCTACTCGGATCGTCCTGATCGTCCCGTCCTCGGGTCGGTGCTCGAGGCGTTCGGCTCGAAGGGAGACGTCGCATGAGGTTCTTCCTGCGCCGGCTGTTCTTCTACGCCGTCACCTTCTGGGCGGCGGTCACGATCAACTTCCTGATCCCCCGCATCATGCCGGGCGACCCCGTGAGCGCCCTCCTCGCCAAGAACCAGGGCAAGATCAGCACGGAGGCGGCCGCGTCGCTCCGGATCCTGTTCGGGCTGGACGAGAACACCACGCTGTGGCAGCAGTACCTCGACTACTGGAAGCTCCTGCTGCAGGGCGACCTCGGCACCTCGTTCGCGTACTCGGCTCCGGTGGAGCAGGTGATCCAGACGGCGCTCCCGTGGACCATCGGGCTCGTCGGCATCGCCACCATCCTGAGCTTCGGCATCGGAACGCTCATCGGTTCGGGCATCGGCTGGCGCCGCGGCACCTGGGCGGACTCGCTGCTGCCGATCTCGACGTTCTTCTCCGCCGTGCCGTACTTCTGGCTGGCGCTCATCGCGATCTTCGTGTTCTCCGTCACCCTCGGCTGGTTCCCCGCCTCCGGCAGCTACGACCGCTCGCTCGTGCCCGAGTTCTCACTCGAGTTCATCGGCTCGGTGATCTACTACGGCATCCTGCCGGCGACGACGATCGTGATCGCATCGATCGCGGGCTGGATCCTCGGCATGCGCAACATGATGGTCACCGTGTCGTCCGAGGACTACGTGACCGTCGCGCAGGCCAAGGGCCTCTCCGAGAAGGCGGTGCGGATGGGCTACGCCGCACGCAACGCGATCCTGCCGCAGGTGTCGAGCTTCGCGCTCTCCCTCGGCTTCATCGTCGGCGGCACCCTCGTGATGGAGATCGTGTTCTCCTATCAGGGCATCGGCTACTACCTGTTCACGGCCGTCGCCGCGAAGGACTACCCGCTCATGCAGGGCATCTTCCTGTTCATCACGCTCGCCGTCCTGGCGGCGAACATCGTGGCCGACATCGCCTACGGCATCCTCGATCCGCGCACCAGGCAGGAGGGCTGACCATGACGATCGACACCAGCATCATCCAGGAGGGCGAGGAGCTCGCCAAGCCGACCCAGGCGCCGGCCACCGGAGCCATGACCGCCCAGCCGGGTGCGTCGGGGTCGAAGAAGCGCACCTTCCTGTTCCTGCGCAACGGCAAGGCCCTCACCGGCCTCGTCATCCTCGGGTTCTTCCTGCTCATCGCGATCATCGGCCCGTACATCGCGCCGTACGACCCGAGCGCGCGCAGCGACGACATCCTCCAGCCGCCCTCGTGGGAGCACTGGTTCGGCACCACCCACCTCGGGCAGGACGTGTTCTCGCAGATCCTCGTCGGCACCCGCGGCGTGATCGTCGTCGGCTTCGTCGCCGGCATCGTCGCGACCACGATCGGCGTGATCGTGGGTGTGACCGCCGGCTACGTGGGAGGACTCGGCGACGAGAGCCTCTCGCTGGTCGCCAACGTGTTCCTCGTCATCCCGCAACTCCCATTGATCATCATCATCGCGGGGCAGCTGCCGACGGTCGGCGGCGTCACCGTCGCCCTGGTCATCGCCATCACCGGCTGGGCGTGGGGTGCCAGGGTGCTCAGGGCGCAGACGCTGTCGCTGCGTCGCCGGGACTTCGTCGAGGCCGCGCGAGCCAACGGCGAGCGGACCTGGCGCATCATCACGGCCGAGATCCTGCCCAACCTCACCGCCATCATCGCGTCCGGCTTCGTCGGCACCGTGGCCTTCGCGGTGCTGTCCCTCATCACCCTGTCGTTCATCGGCATCGGCAACACCGGCGAGTGGAACTGGGGCACCGTGCTCTACCAGGCACAGGCCCAGCTCGCCCTGCAGCGCGGAGCGTGGTGGTGGTTCGTGCCCGCCGGCCTCTGCATCGCCCTGCTCGGCATGTCGCTGACCATGATCAACTTCGGCATCGACGAATTCGTCAACCCGCGCCTGCGCTCCACCGGGCTCAACGCCCGGTCGCTGCGCAAGCGCGGCATCCGCCCCCGCATCGGCTTCACGCCGGTCGTGCACGAGGCCAAGGAAGACCGCGCATGAGCCTGATCACCCCCGACCTCCGACCCGTCTCGCGTGCCGTGCTGAGCGACCCGGTGCTGGAGATCAAGAACCTCTCGGTCGACTACGGCTACGACGACGACCCGGTGCACGTGCTGCGTCAGGTCTCGCTCACGCTCAACCGCGGCGAGGTGCTCGGGCTCGCCGGGGAGAGCGGATGCGGGAAGTCCACCCTCGCCTACGCGGCCACCCGGCTGCTGCCCCCTCCCGGCCTCATCACGGGGGGCGAGGTCATCTTCACCGACCGCGACGGCAGCCGGACCGACATCCTGCGCCTGAACGACGACGAGCTCCGCGCCTCACGCTGGGAGGACCTCGCCATCGTCTTCCAGGGCGCGATGAACTCGCTCAACCCGGTGTTCCGCATCGGCAGGCAGATCGCCGACGGCATCCGGGCCCATCGTCCGGCGATCGGCCAGAAGGAGGCGCTGGAGAAGGCGGCTCACCTGCTCGACCTGGTCGGCATCTCGCCCGACCGCCTGCGCGACTACCCGCACCAGCTCTCGGGCGGTATGCGTCAACGCGTCATGATCGCGATGGCGCTCGCCCTCGACCCGCAGGTGCTCATCATGGACGAGCCGACGACGGCGCTCGACGTCGTGATGCAGCGCCAGATCGTCGAGCAGATCGCCGACCTGCGCGAGCGGCTGGGCTTCTCGGTGATCTTCATCACCCACGACGTGTCGCTGCTCATCGAGATCGCCGATCGCATCGAGATCATGTACGCGGGCGAGATCGTGGAGGATGCCGAGGCCCTCGACATCTACCACCGGCCGCGGCATCCGTACTCCTCGGCCCTCCTGCACTCGTTCCCGCCGCTGCGGGGCCCGCGCCGCGAGCTCACCGGGATCCCCGGATCGCCGCCCGACCTGGCCAACCTCGGCGGCGGCTGCCCGTTCAGCGACCGCTGCGCCTACGCGTTCGACGCGTGCGCGACGGTGAGGCCGGAGCTCGTGCGGCCCGAGGTGCCGGGGGACGACCCCCGTCGCAGCGTCGCGTGCCTGCTGCACGACCCGGCGACGGTGGCCGCGGCCGGCTTCATCCCGCAGCCGGTGCCCGTGGAGCTCGCCCGGCCGTGACCCTCCCGTCGGAGCTCAGCTGAGCTTGTCCTGGTTCGCCTTCACGGGAATGAGCAGCAGCAGCCCGATGAGCAGCACGAGGACGATCCCGAGGATGCCCCAGTACTGCGCGCCGCCGATCGTGATGAACAGTGCCCAGGCCGTGGGGGCGAGGAACGTGGCTGCCCGACCCGTGGTGGCGTAGAGGCCGAACACCTCGCCCTCCCGCCCCTCGGGGATGAGGCGGGCCAGGAAGGTGCGGCTCGCGGACTGCGCGGGACCGACGAACAGGCAGAGCGCGAGTCCGAAGACCCAGAAGATCGTGGTGCCTCCGGCGTGGAGGAGGAAGACGAGCGATCCGCTCACGATGAGGCCGATGAGGGCCGTGACGATCACGGGCTTCGCCCCGAGCCGGTCGTCGAGGTAGCCGACGCTCATGGTCGAGATGCCGGCGACGACGTTGGCGGCGATCGCGAAGATGATGACGTCGCCGGGCGAGAAGCCGAACGTGCCGGCGGCCAGCACGCCGCCGAACGTGAACACGCCGGTGAGGCCGTCACGGAAGATGGCGCTGGCCAGCAGGAAGTACACGGTCTGGCGGCTGGTGCGCCAGAGCCGGGCGATGTCCCGGCCGAGCACGGCGTACGAGCGGAAGAAGCCGACGCGTTCGCGCGCCTTCGCATCCGGAGCCCGGTACTCGGGCACGACGAACAGCACCGGAAGGGCGAACACGGCGAACCAGATGGCGGCGATGACCATCGACACCCGCACGGAGAGGCCGTCGTCCGATGTCACCCCGAACAGCCCGACGTCGGGCTTGATGAAGCCGAAGTAGACGATGAGCAGCAGCACGATGCCGCCGATGTAGCCCATGCCCCAGCCGAACCCGCTCACGCGGCCCACCGTCTTCGGCGTCGAGATCTGCGTGAGCATGGCGTTGTAGTTGACGCCGGCGATCTCGAAGAACACGGTGCCGACCGCGAGCAGGATGAGGCCGAGCAGCAGGTAGTCCTGACTCGGCTGCACGAAGTACATGAGGGCCAGGCAGACCACGACGACGCCCGTGTTGATCGCCAGCCAGAGCTTGCGCCGCCCGGAGGTGTCGGAGCGCTGGCCGGTGACCGGGGCGATGAGGAGCACGATGACGCCGGCCAGCCCGAGCGCCCAGCCGAGCTGCGCCGAGACCGTCGCCTCCTCACCGAAGGCCTCGCCGGTGATGTACACCGTGAAGACGAACGTGGTCGCCACGGCGTTGAACGCCGCCGATCCCCAGTCCCAGAGGCCCCACGCGACGATGCGCCCTCGGTCGGTGGACTTCTCGGCAACGGTGCTCGTCATGCGATCAGGCTAGTGCCGGGCGGTGAACATCCGGTGGCACGGCGGATCGCGCCGCGCAGGGCGCTCACCACAGCTCGGCCACGAGCTCCGCGAAGAACGACTCGGCATCGCGCTCGAGCCCGCGGCGGGTGAACCACGTGCACACGTTGAGCACGTCGCGGTGCAGGAATTCGAGGCCGGCCGGATTCGCGGCGACGTCGATGAGCTGCGGCAGGTCGATGACGACGACCCGGCCCTGCTGCACGAGCAGGTTGTAGGCCGACAGGTCGCCGTGGGCGACGCCGGCCCGCGCGAACGATCGCATGATCTCGAGCACCTGGTCGAACAGAGGCTCGAGCTCGGCGCGATCGGCTCGCACCTGGGCGAGGCGTGGGGCCGCGGTGCGTCCGTCGCCGATGAACTCCATCAGCACCTCGGTGCCCGAGACCTGCACGGGATACGGGACGGGCACGCCGGCGTCGAACGCGCGGCAGAGCGCCTCGAACTCGGCGTAGGCCCAGCGGCCGGCCGCGACGCCGCGCCCGTAGGAGGATCCGCGGGCCATGGCGCGCATGTCGCGGGTGTTCCGCATCCGCCGGCCCTCCTGATACTGGGCGGACCGGTGGAAGTCGCTCTGCTCCGGCCCGCGGTACCGCTTGGCGGCGAGCAGGCAGGAGGCACCTGCCGCATCGTCGCCGGGGATCGCGCGCTCGATGAGGAAGACGTCGCCCTCCTTGCCCGTCTTGACGATGCCGAGCTCGGTGTCGAAGGCGGCTGCGCTGGTCACGAGCCAGGACGGATGCGGCAGGGGGCCGCGTTCGGTGGGAGTGGTCGCCGGCCAGGTGGACCAGCGTTGGGATTCGCCGGGCTCGGCGAGATTGAACGTCGGCATGCCGACAGAAGTGTCGAAAGACAAGGTGGTGATCTCCGGGAGGATGTGGAGGCACCCGTGCCCTGAGGGCGGTCCTAGCGGGTGGCCTCGATGGAAGAGGAGTGAGCTGGGGTCACTGAGAAGACGGCCATGATCATCACTCCCTTCGTTCCGGTGGATCGAGCGCTCGCTGCGCCGTCGCAAGTGTAGCGGCGTCGCGCGGTCGCGTACACCCCCCTCTCGGCATCGGCCTCGCCACCCTCGAGTCGCCAGTTGCGGTCGCTCCGCCGCGCGGGTGGCGGCCGTAACTGGCGACTCGCCGGGCGATGCCGGCTAGCCGCGCCAGCCGCGGGAACGGAGCGCGCGGTCGAGGCGGGCGATGACCTCGACGTCCGCGGTGTTCCGTCCGACTCGGATGACGATCCAGCCGTCCTCCGAGAGGTCGTTGAGTCGACGCACGTCGGTGTCGTACTGCCTGCCGTCGAGCCGATGCTGCTCGCCGTCGTACTCGAGGAGCACGCGGTAGCGGCGGTACACGAGGTCGCCGTGCGTGGTCCACCCGGCCGTCAGCATGATCGGTCCATTGAGCTCTGGTTCGGGGAAGCCGGCGTGCAGTGTCAAGAGGCGGAGCCGGGTCTCGCGAGGGGACGCGGATCGTGCCCGCAGTCGCGGCCGCGCCCGGTCGATGACTCGAGCTCCCCGGCGCGATCCGAAGCGGGCGATCGCTGCGTCCAGTTCCTCGGTGGTGCTGAGCGGTTCCGGCCAGCCCAGCAGCCGGTCGCCGGCGGCGATCGCCTCCTCGGCCGTGAGCAGCATCGCGACCTGGCACCAGCTGTCGGATGGGGACAGGACGGCGAGCCCACCGGAGCGGGTGACAGCCGCGTCACCCGCCCCGCGATGCCCGCGGATGCCGTTCATCCGCGGCTCGCGTGAGCCGGGTGCTGCGCTCACGTGCAGGTTCGGATCCGTCTCGAGCCGCCGGGGAAGCGGGATGCCCCAGAGCTGAGCCGCCGTCGCATGGCTGAAGTACTGCGTCTCCGGCATCCGGACGGCGTAGGCGTGACACAGCGCGTCGACGGAGTCGGCGGTGCCGGCGGAGCGCACGCCGCGGAACGGGGTCGACAGGTCGTTCGCGCGCGTGCGGCGCCGACTGACGCCGAGCGCGGCGGCGGTTCCGACGGTGAACGGTTCGGACGCGAGCGGGGGCGGCAGGGGGCTGGGGCGACGCATGCCCCGATGGTGGGCCGGCGGGCCGCCGTGGCGGTCGCACGTTTCGCATCCGTCGACCGCTGCCTGCCTGGTGACGTCGGTGGAGGAGGCGACACCGTCACGTCCTCGCGCCGAGTCGCCAGTTGTGGCCGCTTCGCCTCACTCGGAGCGACCCCAAGTGGCGACTCGATCCATGTAGGGCGGCCACATGTGGCGACTCGACTTGTGGATGTGGGTGTG
>JBEVEO010000224.1:0-11983 GCA_040512695.1 Leifsonia sp.
GGCCACCCGGTTCGCCGAGCGCAACGGCACCCTCACCCGCACGCCGGGCTGGGCGAGGTGGGCGAGGTTGTCCGGAATCGCGTAGTCGAACAGGTGGTCCAGCTGGGGCAGGGGCGAGTCGATCAGCACCCGCGCGATGAGACCGCCGTGCGTCATCTGCGGCCTCCCTGGTTGCGGGTCAGTTTGCTTCAGAGTCGCGCTGCGCTTCGCAGGTCGTCGACGCGGTCGAGTCGCTCCCAGGTGAAGTCGGGCAGTTCGCGACCGAAGTGGCCGTAGGTCGCGGTCTGCGCGTAGATGGGCCGGAGCAGGTCGAGGTCGCGGATGATCGCAGCGGGACGCAGGTCGAACACGTCGCGGATGGCCCCGCTGATGACGTCGTCGGGGAGGTGCCCGGTGCCGAACGTCTCGACGTAGAGGCCGACGGGGGCGGCCTTGCCGATGGCGTACGCGACCTGCACCTCGACCCGGTCGGCCAGGCCGGCCGCGACGGCGTTCTTGGCCACCCAGCGCATGGCGTAGGCAGCAGAACGGTCCACCTTCGACGGGTCCTTGCCGCTGAAGGCACCGCCGCCGTGCCGGCTCGCGCCGCCGTAGGTGTCGATGATGATCTTGCGACCGGTGAGCCCGGCGTCGCCCTGCGGGCCGCCGATCTCGAAGCGGCCGGTCGGGTTGATGAGCACCTTCAGGTCGTCGGCTGTGAGCTCCACGGTCTCGAGGACCGGTCGGATCACGAGCTCCTCGACCTCGGCGCGGAGCTGCTCGGTCGAGACCTTCGGGGAGTGCTGGGTGGAGAGCACGACCGTGTCGATCGTGCGCGGCACCGAACCGTCGTAGCCGATGGTGACCTGGGTCTTGCCGTCGGGGCGCAGGTAGTCGACGAGGCCCTCCTTGCGGACGGCGGCGAGGCGCTCGGACAGGCGATGGGCGATCCAGATGGGGATCGGCATGAGCTGCGGGGTCTCGGTGGTGGCGTAGCCGAACATGATGCCCTGGTCGCCCGCGCCCTGCTGGTCGAGGGCGTCGCCGCTCGCCTGCTCACGGGACTCGTAGGCGTCGTTGACGCCCTGGGCGATGTCGGGCGACTGCGCGCCGATCGAGATCGACACCCCGCAGGAGCGTCCGTCGAACCAGACGTCGGACGACGTGTAGCCGATCGACGTGATGCGATCGCGGACGATCGCCGGGATCTCGACGTAGCCGGACGTCGTCACCTCCCCGGCCACATGCACGAGCCCGGTCGTGACCAGGGTCTCGACGGCGACGCGCGCATGCGGGTCGACGGTCAGCAGCGCATCGAGGATGGAGTCCGAGACCTGATCGCAGATCTTGTCGGGATGTCCCTCGGTGACGGATTCGGACGTGAACAGGCGGAGATCGCTCATGGTGCCCCGTTTCTAGTGTGACGAGCGTCATGGATCGGCGACCGGGCCCGGCGCGGACTCCGCTGCTCAGTCGAGTGCGGTGATGGCGTCGAGAATACGGTCGGCCACCGACATCTTGCTGCCGGCGGCCTCGATCACTATATCGCCGCGGGCGTTCAGCACGACGACGGAATTGTCCTCCGTTGCGAACGCACGGTTCCAGCCCACCCGGTTGACGACGAGGAGGTCGACGCCCTTCCTCGCAGCTTTCCTCCGGCCGAGCTCGAGCAGCGCATCGTGGTCCGGCTCGGTCTCGGCGGCGAATCCGACGTAGACGGGGCCGTCGACGGGTTCTCCGGCGTGCGCGGCGGTCAGCTCGGCGAGGATGTCGGGATTGCGCACGAGGGAGAGCGTGAGCGTGTCCCCCTGCGTCTCCTTCTTGATCTTGGCGTCCTGCACCGTCGCGGGACGGTAGTCGGCGACGGCAGCCGCCATGACGACGATGTCGGCGTCGCGGGCGGCCCGCGTCACCGCCTGCTGCAGTTCGAGCGCCGTCGACACCTCGACGACGTCGACGCCGTCCGGGACCGGCACCTCGAGATGGGCGGCGATGAGGCTCACCGTGGCGCCGCGGGCGGCTGCCGCGACGGCGATGGCGATGCCCTGGCGGCCGCTGGAGCGATTGCCGATGAACCGGACCGGATCGAGCGGCTCGCGGGTTCCTCCCGCGGTCACGACGACGTGTCTCCCCGCGAGATCGCCGGGCGTCGAGGTCGCGGCGACTCGCGCCAGGGCCGCGGCCACGATCACGTCCGGCTCCTCCATGCGGCCGGGGCCGGAGTCCTTTCCGGTGAGCTGGCCGACCGCCGGGCCGACCACCGTCACACCGCGTCGCCGGAGGGTCGCGATGTTGTCGACGGTCGCCGGGTTCTGCCACATCTCGGTGTGCATCGCCGGGGCGATGACGAGCGGAGCGGTGCTGGCCAGGATGGTGTTGCCGAGGAGGTCGTCCGCGATGCCGGCCGCGAGCTTGGCGATCGTGTTGGCGGTGGCCGGTGCGATCACGATGAGGTCGGCCGCCTGGCCGATGGCCACGTGCCTGACCTCCGCGACGCCTTCGTACAACTCGGAGTGCACCGGGTTGCGCGAGATCGCCTCGAGGGTGGGCCGCCCGACGAAGCGCAGGGCGGCATCCGTGGCCACGACGTGCACGTCGTGGCCGGCGAGCACGAGTGAGCGCACGACGTTGACCGCCTTGTACGCGGCGATGCCGCCGGTGATCCCGACGACGACGTTGAGGCTCACGTGCGCTCTGGGGTGACTACTCGACGATCGGGCTGAGCTTGAGCTTGTCCTCGTTGATCTCGCGCATGGCGACCGAGAGGGGCTTGTCGTCGATCGAGGAGTCGACGAGCGGTCCGACGTTGTCGAACAGGCTGCCGTCGTGCAGGTCGGCGTAGTAGTCGTTGATCTGGCGCGCGCGCTTGGACGCGAAGATCACGAGGGCGTACTTCGAGTCCACCTTCGAGAGCAGCTCGTCGATGGGCGGGTCGATGATTCCGGTGAGCTTGTCAGCCATGGGGACACTCCTCAGTGCGATGCGATCCGAAGGCGGCGGATGCACGCACGGAACGGGTTGGACAAGGGGCGCGGGTCAGCGCTTCGCCTTGCGAGTCTGCATCAAGTCTACGACCTCTTGGGCCGCGGAGCTCACGTCGCCGTTCACGACCTCGAAATCGAACTCGTCGATGGCGGCCAGTTCGACCTTCGCGGTCTCGAGCCTGCGCTGCTGTTCGGCGTTGTCCTCGGTGCCCCGACCGATGAGGCGGCGCACCAGTTCCTCCCAGGTCGGAGGGAGCAGGAACACCAGCGATGCCTCCGGCATGGCACGCCGCACGGCCCGCGCACCCTGGATGTCGATCTCCAGCAGGACGCTGCGGCCGGCGTCGAGCGCCTCCTCGACGGGCTTCCGCGGCGTGCCGTAGCGGTAAGCGTTGTGCACCGTCGCCCACTCGAGGAGCTCCCCCGCCTCCACGAGGCGGTCGAACTCGGCGTCGTCGACGAAGTAGTAGCTCACGCCCTCGACCTCCCCGGGGCGCGGGGCGCGGGTCGTGGCGGACACGGAGAGCAGCACGTCGGGGTAGTGCGTGCGGATGTGCGCGGCCACGGTCCCCTTGCCGACGGCCGTGGGTCCGGCGAGCACCACGAGCCGGTTCGAACGCCCGCTCTGCGCCGCGAGCCGGTCGGTGAGGAATCCCCGCAGTCTCCTGCGCTGGTGCCGTCCGAGACCGCCGAGCCGCTTGGCGGGCGAGATCCCGAGCTCCTCCATGAAGCGGTGCATCTTCGTGACGCCGATCGACGGGATGCTCGTCAGGAACTCGGTGACCCTGATGCCACCCTCGACGCTCGACGGGTCCTCCCCGGCCACACGGAGAACGTCGAGCGGATTGCGGGTGCCGGCTGACACGTCGGCTTTGACGGCGGCACGAGCGCGGCGAGCCAGTACGGCGGCACGGGACGCTGCGACGCGATCGACCTCGGGTGGCGTGCCGTAATCAGCCACGGTGCGTCTCCACTTCCTCGGAGCGACGGGCGATCGCATCCGCGATGCCCTCTGGACCCGCCTCCAGTATGGTCCGTGACTCGGACACGATGACACCCGGAGTGAGAAGCCCGTAGATGCGACGCAGGTCGGACACCGTCGCGCCCTGGTGGCCGAAGCCGGGCGCGAGCACCGGAAGGGCGGCGGACGGCTGCTCTGCACCGATGTCGATCCCGAACGCCTCGAGCTCGAGGGTCGCGCCGATGACCACCCCGGCCGCGCCGAACCTGGCCGGCGTCTGGGCGGCGTTCCACCGCGTGAGCGAGTCGATGACGTCGGCTGCGACCGTCCCGTCCGTGGCGCGGACGCGGGCAGTCTGGAGGCGGGCGGCCTCGGGGTTCGACGTCGCCGCGAGGACGAACACCCCTTTGCCGTTGAGGGCGGCGTAGTCGAGGCTCGAGGCCAGTGAGCCGACCCCGAGGTACGGGCTGAGGGTGACGGCGTCGGCTTCCAGGGGCGAACCGGGCCTCAGCCACGCCTCGGCGTAGGCCTCCATCGTGGAGCCGATGTCCCCGCGCTTCGCATCGGCGATGACGAGGATGCCGGCCGACCGGGCCTCGGCGAGGACCCGCTCGAGGGCGGCGAAGCCGGCAGAGCCGTGACGTTCGAAGAACGACACCTGCGGCTTCAGCAGGCCGGCGCGCCCGTGGGCGGCGTCGACGACGCGCAGTCCGAACTCGCGCGCACCGCTCGCCGAGTCGTCGAGGCCCCAGCGGTCGAGCAGCCAGGCGTGCGGGTCGATCCCGACGCACAGATGGCCGAACCGGTCGAAGGTCGCCCCGAGCCGGTCACCGAAGGGTGCCGTGCTCATGCTCCACGCTCCTGGAGCGCCGATGCGCGGCGGATGGCGTACTCCTGCAGACTCGTGACCTCGAAGCCCGTGCGCACGGCGTCGAGCGCGCCGACGGCGGCGGACAGCTCGGCGATCGTGGTGAACAACGGGATGTCGGCTGCCACGGCCGCAGCGCGGATCTCGTAGCCGTCGGCCCGTGCGGAGCGACCGCTCGGGGTGTTGATGACGACCTGCACCTCCGCGCGGTGGATGAGCTCGACGATCGACTCGCTGTGGGCGTCGGCCTTGTCGGAGAACTTGCCGACGACGCCCACCTGGATGCCGTTCCGGCGGAGCACCTCCGCCGTGCCCTCCGTGGCGACGATGCGGTATCCGAGCTGCTGGAGGCGGAGCACCGGGAGGATGATCGCACGCTTGTCGCGGTCGGAGACGGAGACGAACACGGTGCCGTCGAGCGGCATGCCGCCGTACGCGGCCAGCTGGCTCTTGGCGAAGGCGCGCGGGAAGTCGCGGTCGATGCCCATGACCTCGCCGGTGGAGCGCATCTCCGGGCCGAGCACGGAGTCCACGATCTGGCCCTCCTTGGTGCGGAAGCGGCGGAACGGCAGCACGGCCTCCTTCACGGCGACGGGCGAGTCGTCCGGCACGCGCGATCCGTCGGTCTCGGGGAGCATGCCATCCGCCTTCAGCTCGGCGATCGTGCGGCCGACCATGATGAGGGACGCCGCCTTGGCGAGCGGGATGCCGAGCGCCTTGGCCACGAACGGGACCGTGCGGGAGGCGCGCGGGTTGGCCTCGAGCACATAGAGCACGCCGGCTCCGATGGCGAACTGCACGTTGAGCAGCCCGCGCACGCCGATGCCCTTCGCGATGGCGTGCGTCGCCTCACGGACCCGGTCGATGACGCCGCGCCCGAGGGTCACGGGAGGGAGGGTGCAGCTCGAGTCGCCGGAGTGGATGCCGGCCTCCTCGATGTGCTCCATGACGCCTCCGATGTAGAGCTCGTGACCGTCGTAGAGGGCGTCGACGTCGATCTCGATGGCGTCGTCGAGGAAGCGGTCGACGAGCAGCGGATGCGATGGTCCCACGATCCCCTGGCCCTCGATGCGCTCGAAGTAGTCGGCCAGCGACGGGCTGTCGTAGACGATCTCCATGCCGCGGCCGCCGAGCACGAAGCTCGGCCGCACGAGGACGGGGTAGCCGATCTCCTCGGCGACCGTGACGGCCCCCTGATAGTCGAACGCCGTGCCGTTTCGCGGGGCGAGCAGGTTCGCCTCGTCGAGGATGCGGGAGAACTCGCCGCGTTCCTCGGCCAGGTCGATGGCCTCCGGGGTGGTCCCGAGGATCGTGATGCCGGCTTCCTTCAGACCCGTGGCGAGGCCGAGGGCCGTCTGGCCTCCGAGCTGCACGACGACGCCGACGAGTTCGCCGGACTGCGATTCGGCGTGGATGACCTCGAGCACGTCCTCGAGCGTGAGCGGCTCGAAGTACAGCCGGTCCGAGGTGTCGTAGTCGGTCGAGACCGTCTCCGGGTTGCAGTTGATCATGATGGTCTCGTAGCCGGCGGCCGAGAGTGCGAACGATGCGTGCACGCACGAGTAGTCGAACTCGACGCCCTGGCCGATGCGGTTGGGGCCGGAGCCGAGGATGACGACCTTGCGGCGGTCGCTCGGAACGACCTCGGTCTCCTCGTCGTAGCTCGAGTAGTGGTACGGCGTGAGAGCGGGGAACTCGCCCGCACAGGTGTCGACGGTCTTGAACACGGGGCGCACGCCGAGGGTGTGGCGCACCTCGCGCACTCCGGCCTCGCCGAAGCCCCTGAGCTCGCCGATCTGGGCATCCGAGAAGCCGTGGTCCTTGGCGTACCGGAGGGTGTCGAAGTCGAGCGTCTCGGCCGCGGCGATGGCATCGGCGACCTCGTTGATGAGGACGATCTGGTCGATGAACCACGGGTCGATCTTCGTGGCGTCGAACACCTGCTGCACCGTCGCACCGGCGCGCAGCGCCTGCTGGACCGTGACGATGCGGCCGTCGGTCGGCGTCTTCGAGGTCTCGAGGAGCTCGTCGAGCGAACGGCTCTCCTCGCCCCAGTGGAACGACGAGCCCTTCTTCTCGAGCGATCGCAGGGCCTTCTGCAGGGCGGACGCGTAGTTGCGGCCGATGGCCATGGCCTCGCCGACGCTCTTCATCGTCGTCGTGAGCGTCGGGTCGGCGGCCGGGAACTTCTCGAAGGCGAAGCGCGGCACCTTGACGACGACGTAGTCGAGCGTCGGCTCGAAGCTCGCCGGGGTCACCCGCGTGATGTCGTTCGGGATCTCGTCGAGGCGGTAGCCGATCGCGAGCTTGGCCGCGATCTTCGCGATCGGGAAGCCCGTGGCCTTCGAGGCGAGCGCCGACGAGCGCGAGACGCGCGGGTTCATCTCGATCACGATGATGCGCCCGTTCGCGGGGTCGATCGCGAACTGGATGTTGCAGCCTCCGGTGTCGACGCCGACGGCGCGGATGATGTCGATGCCGATGTCGCGGAGCTTCTGGTACTCGCGGTCGGTGAGCGTGAGCGCGGGGGCCACCGTGATCGAGTCGCCCGTGTGCACGCCGACGGGGTCGACGTTCTCGATGGAGCACACGACGACGGTGTTGTCGGCCGTGTCTCGCATGAGCTCGAGCTCGTACTCCTTCCAGCCGAGGATCGACTCCTCGAGCAGCACCTCGTGCGTCGGCGAGTCGTGGATGCCCTGGCCGGCGATGCGGACGAGGTCCTCCTCGGTGTACGCGAAGCCGGATCCGAGACCGCCCATCGTGAACGACGGGCGAACCACGAGCGGGTAGCCGAGGTCGATGGCGAACTCCTTGGCCTCCTCGAGTGTCGTCGCGATGTGGCTGCGCGCCACCTCGGCGCCGGCCTCGATGACGAGCTCCTTGAAGATCTGGCGATCCTCGCCCTTGTTGATCGCCTCGAAGCTGGCGCCGATGAGCTCGACACCGTACTTCTCCAGGATCCCGTTCTCGTGCAGGTCGATCGCGGCGTTCAGCGCGGTCTGCCCTCCGAGGGTGGGGAGGATCGCATCCGGCTTCTCCTTGGCGATGATCGTCTCGATGATCTGCCAGGTGATCGGCTCGACGTAGGTGGCGTCGGCGAAATCGGGGTCGGTCATGATCGTGGCCGGGTTCGAGTTCACCAGGATGACCCGCACGCCCTCCTCGCGGAGCACGCGGCAGGCCTGGGTTCCCGAGTAGTCGAACTCGCAGGCCTGGCCGATGACGATCGGGCCGCTTCCGATGACCAGGACGCTGGTGATGTCTTCGCGCTTCGGCATCAGTTGTTCTCTCCATCGGTCGTCTGGTTCTTCGAGGCGTTCGCGAGCACCATGTCGCGGAAACGGTCGAACAGGTAGTTGGCGTCGTGCGGGCCGGCCGCCGACTCGGGGTGGTACTGCACGCTGAACGCGGGGATGTCGAGGCAGTTGAGCCCCTCCACCACGTTGTCGTTGAGGTCGTAGTGGCTCACCTCGACGCGGCCGAAGCCCTCGGCGGAATCGCTGACCTCGTGCAGGGGCGCGTCGACAGCGAAGCCGTGGTTGTGGGCGGTGATCTCGACCCGCCCGGTGGAGACGTCGATGACGGGCTGGTTGATGCCCCGGTGGCCGAACGGCAGCTTGTAGGTGCCGAAGCCGAGGGCGCGGCCGAGCAGCTGGTTGCCGAAGCAGATCCCGAAGTACGGCACATCGGCACGGAGCACGGTGCGCAGGAGTTCCACGTGCGCGTCGGATGCGCTCGGATCGCCGGGGCCGTTGGAGAAGAACAGGGCGCTGGGCTCGAGCGCGAGGATCTCCTCGGCGGTCACGGTCTGCGGAAGCACGATCACGTCGAAGCCGCGCTCGGCGAGGAAGTTGAGCGTCGACGTCTTGACGCCGAGGTCGAGGACGGCGACCGAGCCGATGCGCTCCCCCGTCGCCGCGATCTCGTAGCGCTCCTCGGTGGAGACGGTTCCGGAGAGGTTCCTGCCGCTCATCTCCGCGCCGCTGCGCACGAGGTCGAGCTGCTCGCCCTCGCTCAGTGCGGCATCCGCCCCGGAGAAGATCCCGGCGCGCATGGCACCGGCGGAGCGCAGGTGGCGCGTGACGGCGCGGGTGTCGATGCCGCTGATGCCGACGACGCCGGCTGCGACGAGGTCGTCGTCCAGGCTCCGCTCGGAGCGGAAGTTCGACACCACGCGGGACGGGTCGCGCACGATGTAGCCGGCGACCCAGATCCTGGACGACTCCATGTCCTGGTCGTTCATGCCGGTGTTGCCGATGTGCGGTGCCGTCTGCAGCACGATCTGACCGGCGTAGCTCGGGTCCGTGAGGGTCTCCTGGTAGCCGGTCATCCCGGTCGAGAAGACGGCCTCGCCGAACGTGCGCCCTTCTGCGCCATAGGCACGGCCGCGATAGCGGGTGCCGTCCTCGAGGACGAGCACGGCTGCGCTCGGGATTGTCGGAGCCATATCAGGCCTCGCTTTCGGTGTCTGCGGCCGCAGGGGCGGCGGGGAGGATGTCGGTGAGGGCGGCGAGCACCCGTGGACGATCAGCGGGCTCGGTCACCCGCAGGTAGCTGTCGGCGAGGTCGTCGGATCCGGCGAGCGTCCAGGTGAGGCAGACCAGACCGTCGCGCTCGACGACCCGGTCGATGGCGTACGTGGCCGGGCCGGCGCCGCGGAGGGCGCTGCGCGGGATCCAGGAGACGGCCTCGCCGGGGATCTCGATGGCGATGCCGTCGCCGCCGATGCGCACGCCGGCGCGGGCGCGGAATCCGAGGCCGGCGATGTTGAGGCGTTCGAGCGGCTTCTCGTGCTTCGTCGTGGCCACGTAGAGCGTCTCGGTGCTCACGACGGGCGCGGCCGTCGCATCGGGCAGCGGATAGGCGCCGACCTGCCGGTCCCGCCGCGTGCGCCGACGCCAGCCGAGCCACATGCCGAGCAGGAGCAGCGCGAGGATCGCGATGACGATGACGGCCGGAACGGTGTAGTCCTTCACGAGCGCGCCTCCCGGGCGATGGCCGCGATCTCCGCGGCGTCGCGCACAGCGCCGTCGAGCACCGTCGCGTAGCCGCGATGGAACGTCGCCATCACCTGCCCGGGCAGGCTCATGCCCAGGTACGGGGAGTTGGTGCTGCGTCCGGCGAGGTCGTCGGTGCCGAAGGCACGTCGGACGGCGGGGTCGTAGAGGGTGACCTCGGCGGCGGCGCCGACGACGATCGCCTCCCCCTGGCCGCTGATGCGCCCGATCCGGGCCGGTGTCGCCGACAGCACGCGGGCGACGTCGCTCCAGTCGAGGAGTCCGGTCTCGACGACCGCGGCGTGCACGACCGAGAGGGCGGATTCGAGGCCGACCATGCCGTTGGCCGCCGCATCCCACTCGCACTCCTTCGCCTCGACCGGATGCGGGGCGTGGTCGGTCGCGACGATGTCGATGGTGCCGTCGGCGAGGGCGGCCCGCACGGCTTCGACGTCCTCCCGGGTGCGGAGAGGCGGGTTGACCTTGAAGCGGGCGTCGTAGCCGGAGCCGCGCCGTCCGTCGTCGCCGTATCCGGCGATCAGCTCCTCGGTCAGCAGCAGGTGGTGCGGCGTGACCTCGGCGGTGACGTTGATGCCGCGGGCCTTCGCCCATCGGATGACGTCGACGGATCCGGCGGTGGAGATGTGGCAGATGTGCAGGCGGGACCCGACATGCTCGGCGAGCAGCACGTCGCGGGCGATGATCGACTCCTCGGCGACGGCCGGCCATCCTGTGAGGCCGAGCTCCCCGGAGAGTGCGCCCTCGTTCATCTGGGCGCCCTGGGTGAGGCGGGGTTCCTGGGCGTGCTGGGCGATGACGCCGTCGAAGGCCTTGACGTACTCGAGGGCGCGGCGCATGAGCAGCGGGTCGGAGACGCAGAATCCGTCGTCGGAGAAGACGCGCACGTCGGCCCGCGAGCGGGCCATCGCGCCGAGTTCGGCGAGACGCTCGCCCTGGAGGCCCACCGTGACGGCGCCGATCGGCTGCACGGTGGCGTAGCCGGCCGCCTCGCCGAGCGCGAGCTCCTGCTCGACGACGCCGGCGGTGTCGGCGACCGGAGCGGTGTTCGCCATCGCGAAGACGGCGGTGAAGCCGCCGGCGGCGGCCGCCCGCGTTCCGGTGAGGATGGTCTCGCTCTGCTCGTAGCCGGGCTCGCGCAGGTGCGTGTGCAGGTCGACGAGGCCCGGGAGCGCGATGAGGCCGTCGGCGTCGACGACCGTCGCGCCCTGGGCGGACAGGCCGGAGCCGACGTCGGCGATGATGCCGCCGTCGAGGTGGATGTCGGCCCGGCTGCCGTCGGGGAGCGTCGCCGCGCGGATGAGGTAGGACTGGCCGGCCATCAGACGGCCTCCCTCTCGCCGGAGAGCAGTAGGTACAGGGCGGCCATTCTCACCGAGACTCCATTCGCGACCTGCTCGAGCACACTCGACTGCGGAGAGTCGGCCGCTCGGGAAGAGATTTCCAGACCCCGATTCATCGGGCCGGGGTGCATCACAATGCTATCCGGACGCAGCCGGCCGAACCGTTCGTCGTCGAGGCCCCACGCCCGGGAATACTCCCGGCTGTTGGGGAAGAACGCGTCCCGCATCCGCTCCAGCTGGATGCGCAGCATCATCACGGCGTCGGGATCGCGCGCGATGGCCTCGTCGAGGTCGTAGCCGACCGTCACAGGCCAGCCGGCGGTGTCGACCGGCAGCAGCGTGGGCGGGGCGACCAGGGTGACCTCGGCGCCCAGGGTGCTGAGCAGCCAGACGTTCGATCGGGCGACGCGGGAGTGCAGGATGTCCCCGACGATCGTGACGGTCACGCCGTCGAGTGCCCGTCCGCGGGAGGAGGTGCCGTGGATCCGGCGGCGGAGCGTGAACGCGTCCAGGAGGGCCTGGGTGGGATGCTCGTGCGTTCCGTCGCCGGCGTTGAGGACGCCGGCGTCGATCCAGCCGCTGGAGGCGAGCACCTGCGGGGCGCCGGAGGCGTGATGGCGCACCACCACGGCATCCGCCCCGATCGCCGCGAGGGTCTGAGCCGTGTCCTTGAGGCTCTCGCCCTTGGAGACGCTCGACCCCTTGGCGCTGAAGGTGATGACATCGGCCGAGAGGCGCTTCGCAGCGGCCTCGAAGGAGATGCGGGTGCGCGTCGAGTCCTCGAAGAACAGGTTCACGACGGTCTTGCCGCGCAGCGTCGGCAGCTTGCG
>JBEVEO010000227.1:0-3908 GCA_040512695.1 Leifsonia sp.
AGGTCATCGACGGCGCTCTTGAGCTGGTCGAGCTGCCCCTGGATGTCGTCACGGGCGGCGCCCAGCTTGTTCGACATCGCCTCCATCTCGGCGTACGAAGCTCCGAAATCAGCCATAGTCATGAACCTTCCCCACGTCTCTGCCGGCCCGATCGGGATCCGACCTCCCCAAACTAACCGCACGACCCGCGAGCCGCCAATGGGGAGGACTACCCACCGAGACGGCGGGGCACCGGCGGCGGAGTCAGCGCTTGGACTGCGACCGCTCGACGGCCCACTGGTACCGGGCCAGACCGCCGAGCGGAGCACCGCCGGCATCGTCCGCTTCCGACGGGGAGAGCAGTCCGGCGGACGCGAGCACCGCGATGGCATCGTCGAGGTCGCGTCGGATCGCCGCCCGCTCCTGCTCGGACAGGGCGGAGACGGATGCGCGCACCCGGGCGAATCCGGTGCCGTCCTTCGTTCCGGCATCGGGATGACGCCGCAGGCGCACGGTGAAAACGACGGCGGTCACGGCGCTCGACACGGCCATCACGATCATGACCAGCAGCCAGAACGAGCCGGCCGGAAGGCCGGCGACGATGAACGAGATCAACCAGACGGCGCCGAGCCCGAATGCGGCGGCGATCGCATTGAGGATGGCACGCCGGGCAGAGACGTCGCCGCGGCCGCGCCCCACCTGCACCCAGAGGGCGATGCGGGAGGCGATGTACACGATGGCGCCGATCCCGGCGATGATCACGGGCACCGTGGGATCGGCGTCGAGGCGCACCGGTGTGATGATGAGGCCGCCGGCGATCAGGGGCCAGATCTCGAGCAGCAGCACGCCGATGGCGGCGGGCACGCTCCGGGCCGCGGACGTGGGCCGGACACTCAGTTCCTCGCCGGATGCCCGGAGGTCGCCGACGATCGACGGATGCGAGGAGAACGCGTTCTCCTCGAGCTCCGCCCACGACAGGGGCTGCTCTCCCGCCGCCACGGCATGGGCGTACGACGTGGCGGTCGTCATCGGGTGCTTCCGTTCCGACGGTCGGGGGCGGCGCTCATGCGACGACCCGCATCGTCTCGACGACCTCGCGGAGCGGAGCGTCGATCAGGCCGACCATCGTGGTGCTCGTCGCCTCGGAGGTGATCCGCACGGCGCAGTCGCGCCCGCTCAGCACGTAGCCGATCCCGGCCGGTTGCTCACGTCCGTCGACGGCGGAGCGGGCGATGAACCGGGCCAGGATGCCGGAGCCCAGCTCCGGCGTCTCGACGGCCTCGATGCTCGGAGGGAAGGCGAGCTCGACGTCGCCGAGGAGTTCGACCACGGGATCGTCGCCGGCGCGCAACGGAGGCGCGACCTCGACGCTCAGCAGCACGCCCAGGGGTGCCGGGGCCGGCCAGAACTGCAGGCCGAACGACGCGGTCGGTGGGAGATTGCGCACAGCCGCCCGCGCCTGCTCGCGAGCGAGCTCGACCTCGCCCGCGCCGGCGTCGGGCCGGGACTGGCGGAAACGCTCGGTCACGTCGGCCTCCCACTCGACCATCGACGGGAAGTCGCCGCTCGGGAACGATGACGGGACGTGGAGCCAGAAGCGCTGGTCTGCGCGGTATCCGATCCTCATCGCGTGCGCCAGGCCAGGGTGCTGACGATGGCGTCGGAGAGCTGGATCATGTCGGCGATGACGGGCGTGCTCCGGTCGTAGTCCCCGCCGGTGGGGTGCACCACGACGGCCGTGAACTGCATCGCCTGGCGGCGTTCGGTGCCGGGGACGGGCGTCACGTAGGCGGTGGTGAGCTGGCCGACCGTGGTGGAGCCGACGGCGATGTCGGACTGGGTCTCCCAGCGCACGAAGCGCTGATCGCCTGAGAGGGGCTTTCCGCCCTTCGTGCGGATGAGGTCGGCGACCAGCGTGTCGAGGGTCCCGCCGTCCGGTGCCGTGCGCAGGCTCGCCGTGATGGAGAGCGGGAGCACGAGGTCGTCGTCCCATGCGTCGGTCTGGATGTAGAACTTCACGGTCCTGGCCGAGCGCATGCCGGAGAAGGCGCGTCCGGTGAGGGCGCGCAACTGCGCGAGCATGTCGGGCCGGTGCGCTGCCCGCAGCCGGGCTGCCGCCTGTTCGACGAGTTGCTGCTCGGATGCCGCGGTGGCGTCGAATTCGCTCCAGCCGCTCGGGAGCACCAGCGAGAACTCGGGAACGGCGTCGGCTCGTCCTCTGAGCAACTCGGCGCGCAGGTCGTTCATCGTCGGCTCCCCCGGTGGATCGGAGCTTCGATCATCGCACGAACGCTCATCCGGCTGTCGCGAGCTGCTGCTGCCAGCTGTCGACGTCCGCATCGTCGGTCGCCTCCGAGGCGTAGTCGATGCCGGCCAGCACGATCTGCCCCGGGCTGTTGACGACCCAGCCGTAGTGGCCGAGCACCTGGCCTGCGACGCCCCAGCCGCCCGACGACATCGCGGCTGCGGCATCCGACGCCATCCCCATGCCCGCGATGCGGGCGGCGATGTCGTCGATGGCCGCTGAGCCGTGGAAGGCGGAGACGGTGGAGGTGAATGCTCCTGCACCGAAGGTCCGTGCGGTGGAGAACGCTCCGGAGAAGTTGCCGACGGCCGTGAAGATCTCGGACCGCCCCGCCGCCGTGCCGAGACCGCCCACCATCTCGTTGAGGAAGGCGCCTGCTCCCGGCTTGAATCCGCCGGCGAACTTGGCGAGACTCCCGAACGGGATGACGCCGATGATCGCCAGGGTGAGCTCCAGCGGGCTGGAGTGGCCCCGCGACGCCTTGTAGATCGTGAGCGCGAGGGTCGCGATCGCGACGATCGCCCCGAGGGCCGCGATGATGGGCCCGCCGACGATGAAGGCGAGGACCGCGAGGATGATCCCGGCGACCTGCAGCACCTTGAGCACGCCGTCGACGAAGCCGTCGACGTTGTCCCAGAAGCCGTCCTGGATGCCGCCGTCCGTGGCCGTTCCGATGCTGTCGGCCGCCGCCTCGAAGGCCGACTCCCAGCTGTCGAACGAGTTGTCGAAGAGCCGCGCCTCGTCGAGGAAGTCCTGCAGCGCGGCCTCCATCTGGGAGTGCGCGGTGTTGATGGAGCTCTGGTGGGCGAGCTCCTCCGGCGTGGGACCGCTCGGCGCGGGCGGAGCGGATCCGGCCGGGACGGGGGCGGGGCCGGGCGCCGGAGTCGGCATCGGCACGTTGACGTTGTCGAAGTGGCCGCGCGCGGCGACGTAGGCGTCCCACTTCTCCTGGCAGCTGGGCACGATCGTGCTCATCTCGCCCTGCACGGTCCCGAGGGCCTTGCCGTAGGCGATGAGGGCTGTTCCCGTCGGCGTGTAGCGCTTGCCCGCGAGGGCGAGCTCCTCGTGGATCTCGCCCACGACCTCCTTGATCTTGTCGATCGAGAGGCCCTTCTCGGGAACGCCGTTGTCGGCGATGGCCTTGAGCACACCGGCCGCACCGGTCATCTGGCCGCCGAGGTTCTCGATCTGCTGTCCGCGCGCGATGATGCCGTCGGCGTTGCCGAACACGACCGCGATGTCGTTGCCGTCAGGCGATGGATCCATGATTCGTTCTCCTGGTCAGACTCTGGGCATGGTGGCGGCTTCGTCGGGCTCCACGGCGAGCTTCTGCGACACTTCCGTGTCCCATTCCGCCCACCCCTTGCCCGTGCCCTCGACGCGTTCCTGGATCTTCATGAGGCTCTCCTTGAGGGCCTTCCGGCGGTCGTTCCAGCCGTCCTCGAACTCCTCTGCCGCCTCACGGAGACGGTTGCGGCCGTAGGGATCGCCGATGTCGCCCTCGAGCGTCGACGCGCGGGACTCGGCCTCGTCGAGCTCGACGATGATCTGCTTGAGCGATCCGGTGAGCTCATTGAGGACGCTGTACTGCACGAGCACGTCGGTCATGGTGGTGATCCCCTCT
>JBEVEO010000251.1:0-3585 GCA_040512695.1 Leifsonia sp.
ATCTCCGCTTCACAACACATTATTTGCGGGGTCAACCCCCCTGCTTTTTGGGGGGGGGTGTTGGATGCGGCTCACCCCACCCGCGTCGATACCGTCTCCTCGAGACCCACCCGGGTCGTACGAGAAGAGGCGATCATGTCCACGAACCTGCGGCCGGCGCCGATGCGCTGGCATCGACCCCTGATGGCACTCGCCCTCGCCATGGCGGTCGTGGGCGTCGTGTCGATCGTCGGCCTGCTGGTCGACCAACGCGAGCTCGTCGGCGCCCCGATCTGGGCCAAACCGTTGAAGTTCGCGATCTCGATCGCCATCTACGCGGTCACCTGGGCGTGGCTCATCGGCCAGCTCACGCGATTCCGCCGAACGGCGTGGTGGGCGGGCACGGTCATCGCGCTCACCCTCGGGTTCGAGACCGTGCTGCTGGTGCTGCAGACGGTGCGGGGTCATCGCAGTCACTTCAACCAGACGACGTCGTTCGACGAGACCGTGTGGTCGATCATGGGCGCGACGATCGCCGTGCTCTGGATCGCGACCCTCGTGGCCGCCGTGCTGCTGTGGTTCACTCCGCTCGCCGACCGTGCGCGGTCACTCGCGATCCGCCTCGGTGCCACGCTCTGCATCGTCGGCCTCTCCCTCGGCTTCCTCATGACGATGCCCCTGGAATCGCAGCTGGCCGACTACAAGGGAATCATCGGAGCCCACACGGTCGGTGCGGAGGACGGCGGGCCCGGCCTGCTCCTGCTCGGCTGGAGCACGGAGCACGGCGACCTGCGCATCCCGCACTTCGTCGGCATGCACGCCCTCCAGCTGCTGCCGCTCGCCCTGCTGCTGATCGAGCTCGCCTCGCGACGCATCGATCGCCTCCGCGACGTCCGGGTGCGCACGGGCCTCGTCTGGACGACCTTCGTCGTCTACGCGGCCGCCGTGGCGCTCGTCACCTGGCAGGCTCTCCGAGGCCAGTCGATCGTGCAGCCGGATGGAGCCACCATGCTCGCCGGGGCGGCCGTGCTCGGAGTCGGCGTCCTGGGTGTCGCCGTCAGCCTGACCCTCCCGCGCCGTGGAGGCGTGGCGGCGTCGACGGATGGCCCGGCGACCGCCGGCGGCCCGGCGACGGCTGACGGCCCAGCGACCGACGACACGGTGACGGCCCGTGACGACACCGCGACCGCCTCGGCTGGAAGCCCGGCCGCGCGCCGGTAACGTAGGGGCGTGCTCGAGATCCGCCATCCTCTCCCCCACGACCTCCCCGGCATCTACCGGGTCTGTCTCGAGACCGGCGACGCCGGCGCCGACGGCACAGCGGTCTACGCCAACCCCGACCTCCTGGGCCACGTGTACGCCGGGCCGTACGCCGTGCGGCATCCGGAGTTCGCGTTCGTCGTCGCCGACGAGCACGGCATCGGCGGCTACGTGCTCGCGGCACCGGACACCCGCGCATTCGAGGCGTGGGAGGAGGAGCACTGGTGGCCGGCCCTGCGCGCGCAGTACCCACGGGGCAGCGCCGCCTCGGTGGCCGACAACGCCGTCGTCGACCTGTTCCATGCCCCGGAGCGCATGTCCGATGACGTCGTGGCTGGGTATCCCGCCCACCTGCACATCGACCTGCTGCCGCGGCTGCAGGGTGCCGGTCTCGGCCGGATCCTCGTCACCAAGGCGCTCGACACCCTGCGGGCCGCCGGTGTGGGCGGCCTGCACCTGGCGGTCGATCCGCGGAACGCGGGCGGCCTGGCGTTCTACCCCCGCGTCGGCCTGTCCCGGCTGGACCGGGACGCCACCGGTCCGGTCGTCTTCACGGTCGACCTCGCCGCCTGACTCGGCGGCGACCCCGACCGGTCGGCCGACTCAGACCAGGCAGTTCGGGCCGAGCAGGCTCTTGAGCTCGCCGTAGAGGTCGGCCGTGACGCGCACCGGGTACGGCACCTCGAAGACGCGCGCCGTCGACCCCTTCACGAGCTTCAACCGCACCTCGGTGGCGCCGGAGTGCCGGATGAGCACGTCGCCGAGGGACTGCATGGTGTCTGTCGTCGCGCGTGACTCAGGGACGGAGATGACGACGGGGGAACCGTCCATGTCGCCCTGCCCGAGATCGGGGCTGAAGATGCTGTAGGCGTGCAGATTCATGCCGTCGTCGCGGAGGCTGACGCGGCCGCGCACGACGACGATCGAGTCGCCCACGAGGGCCGGGGCGAACTCCTGGTACGCCTTGCCCATGAACATCACCGTGATCTCGCCGCCGAAGTCCTCGACCTGGATCATCCCGTACTGGTTGCCGGAGTTCTTCGCCGTGCGGTGCTGGACGCTCGTGACCAGTCCCGCGATCGTCACCGTCTCGCCGTCCTGCGTCTGCTCCGAGCCGATGAGGTCGGCGATGCTCACGCTGGCGTGCTTCGCGAGCGGAACTTCGAGCCCCGCGAGCGGATGATCGGACACGTACAGGCCGAGCATCTCGCGCTCGAAGGCGAGCTTGTCGCGCTTGGCCCACTCCGGCCGGTCCGGCACGTGCGAGACCGGTGCGGCCCCCGCATCCTCGAACAGGCTGTCGAAGTCGAAGCCGACGTTGCCGTTGTCCTCGTCGCGCTTGATCTTGACGGCGGACTCGACGGCCTGCTCGTGGATCTCGACGAGCGACCGGCGGGTGTTGCCGAGCGAGTCGAACGCCCCGGCCTTGATGAGCGACTCGATCGTGCGCTTGTTCGTGGCGTGGATGGGAACCTTGCGCAGGAAGTCGTGGAACGACTCGAAGCGGCCTTTCTCCTCGCGGGCACGACGGATGCCGTCGACGACGTTCGTGCCCACGTTCCGTACGGCGCCCAGTCCGAAGCGGATGTCCTCCCCGGCTGCCGCGAAGAACCCGATCGACTCGTTGACATCGGGCGGGAGCACCCGGATGCCCATGCGGCGGCACTCGTTGAGATAGATCGCCATCTTGTCCTTGGAGTCGCCGACGCTGGTGAGCAGCGCCGCCATGTACTCGGCCGGGTAGTGCGCCTTCAGGTAGGCGGTCCAGTACGACACCACGCCGTATGCGGCCGAGTGCGCCTTGTTGAACGCGTAGTCGGAGAACGGCAGGAGGATGTCCCAGAGCGTCTTGATGGCCGCGGCCGAGTAGCCGTTCGCCGTCATGCCTGCCGAGAAGCCCTCGAACTGCTTGTCCAGCTCCGACTTCTTCTTCTTGCCCATCGCGCGCCGCAGGATGTCGGCCTGGCCGAGCGAGAAGCCGGCGACCTTCTGCGCGATCGACATCACCTGCTCCTGGTAGATGATGAGGCCGTAGGTGCCGCCGAGCACGTCCTCGAGGGCGTCGGCCAGCTCGGGGTGGATCGGCGTGATCGGCTGCAGGCCGTTCTTCCGGAGGGCGTAGTTGGTGTGGGAGTCGGCGCCCATCGGGCCCGGTCGGTACAGGGCGAGGACGGCGGAGATGTCCTCGAAGTTGTCGGGCTTCATGAGGCGACGCAGCCCGCGCATCGGGCCGCCGTCGAGCTGGAACACGCCGAGGGTGTCTCCCCGAGCCAGCAGGTCGTACGAGGCCTGGTCGTCGAGTTCGAGCGACTCGAGGTCGAGTCGGTGGCCGCGGTTGGCCTCGAT
>JBEVEO010000031.1:0-4179 GCA_040512695.1 Leifsonia sp.
CGGGTCGTCGGGGTGGGCGAGCACGACGGGCTCCCCGAGGTCGCCCCCGGAGCGGAGCGGGATGCTGAGCGGCACCTGGGCGAGGAGCGGCACCTCGGAGCCCCCGGCCGAGAGCCGCCGAGCGACCTCGGCTCCACCGCCCGATCCGAACAGCTCGAGCACGCTCCCGTCCGGCTGGACGAGACCGGACATGTTCTCGATGACGCCGTGGACGCTCTGCCCGGTCTGGCGCGCGACCAGGGCGCTGCGCTCTGCGACATCCGCCGCGGCCGGCTGCGGCGTCGTCACCACGATCACCTCCGCGTGCGGCAGCAGCTGCCCGATCGAGATCGCCACGTCGCCGGTGCCGGGAGGCAGGTCGAGCAG
This sequence comes from Leifsonia sp., assembly GCA_040512695.1. Lineage (GTDB taxonomy): Bacteria > Actinomycetota > Actinomycetes > Actinomycetales > Microbacteriaceae > Orlajensenia. Next base: position 367 of record JBEVEO010000031.1, read on the forward strand.
CAGCACATCGAGATCGCCGAAGTAGACATCGGTCAGGAACTGCTGGATCGTGCGGTGCAGCATCGGGCCGCGCCAGGCGACGGCGACCCCGGAGCCGTCGGCCGACGGCTCGACGAACATCCCGATCGAGATCACCTTCACGCCGAAGGCGACGGGCGGAAGGATCATGTCGCCGACCTGCGTCGGCCGGACGGCACGTCGTATGCCCGTTCCGGCATCCGTCTCGACGAGCCCGAGGATGCCGGGGATCGAGAAGCCGTGCACGTCCGCGTCGACGATGCCGACGCGCAGGCCGGCGGCGGCGAGGGCGACGCCGAGATTGGCCGTGAGAGTCGACTTGCCGACGCCGCCCTTCCCGCTCGTGATCAGGTAGACGCGGGTGAGCGATTCGGCCGTGAACGGGATGGTGCGCTTGGCCTTCCCGCCGCGCAGCCGTTCCGTGAGCGCCTTCCGCTCCTCGGAGCTCATGATCGACACGTCGACGGATGCCATGCCGGCGCCCACGACGGACTCGGCGGCCGCGAGCACGTCGCGCTCGATGCGGTCGGCCGCCGGACAGCCCACGATCGTCAGCTTGATGGCGACGTCGACGCCGCCGTCGGACCGGCCGACCACGCCGCCGACCATGTCGAGGTCGGTGATGGGCTTGCGGATCTCGGGGTCGATGACGCCGGAGAGCGCCTGGAGCACGCGGCTCTCCACCGTCGGTTCAGCGGGCATCCGGCTCGTCGCCACGTTCGTCGTCCCGCTCGTCGAGCTGTTCCAGCAGGGCACGAAGCTCGGCCCGGATGAAGTCCTTCGAGGCCATGTCGCGCATCGCCAGGCGGAGAGCCACGACCTCCCTCGCGAGGTACTCGGTGTCGGCGAGGTTGCGTTCGGCGCGCTGGCGGTCCTGCTCGATCTGCACGCGGTCCCGGTCGTCCTGGCGGTTCTGCGCGAGCAGGATCAGCGGGGCGGCGTATGAGGCCTGCAAGGACAGCACGAGGGTGAGCGCGATGAAGCCCAGGGCGATCGAGTCGAAGCGCCACGACTCGGGCGCGAGCGTGTTCCACGCCATCCAGGCCACGACGAACAGGGAGAGCCCCAGCAGGAACCACGGGGTTCCCATGCCCCGGGCGACGCCCTCGGTGAAACGGCCGAAGCGGTCGCGCGAGGTGCGCGAGCGCTTGACGGAGCTCCGCAGTCCCTTGGGGGCATCCAGTCGCTGATCCGCTCGGTTAGCGCGTGCCATTGCCGTTCCTCCTTCCGTTGCTGCCCTGTCCCTGGATCGGGATGCTGCCGGTCTTCAGTTGCGCCCGTGCGGCCGCGCGTCTCCCGACGTGGTCGTCGTCGGCGTGGGACCGCCAGTCGTCCGGAAGCAGGTAGTCGAGGATGTCGTCAATGGTCACCACCCCGACGAGGCGATGGTTGTCGTCGACAACGGGAACGGAGACGAGGTTGTAGCTCGCCAGGATGCGCGAGACCTCGGCGGCCGACGCGTCGGTGGTGACCGGGTCGAGCCCCTGGTCGAGGAGCGTGCCGAGACGTTCGTGCGGCGGGTAGCGGAGCATCCGCTGGAAATGCACCATGCCGAGGAAGCGTCCGGTGGGCGGCTCGAACGGCGGCAGGGTCACGCAGACCGCGGCGCCGATGGCCGGAGCGAGTTCGTGACGGCGGATGAGCGCGAGCCCCTCCGCGACGGTGGCATCCGCCGAGACGATGATCGGCTCGGTCGTCATGAGGCCGCCGGCGGTGTCCGGTGCGTAGCTGAGCAGCATGCGCACGTCGTCGGCCTCCTCGGGCTCCATGAGCTCGAGGAGGTGCTCGCCGCGTTCCTCGGGAAGCTGGGCGATGAGGTCGGCCGCGTCGTCCGGCTGCATCTGGTCGAGCACGTCGGCGGCCCGGTCGTCGTCGAGGCGGCCGATGATCTCCACCTGGTCGCTCTCCGGCATCTCCTCGAGCACGTCGGCCAGCCGGTCGTCGGAGAGCTCCTCCGCGACTTCGTGCCTGCGCTCCTGGGGCAGGTCGAGCAGCGTGTTCGCCAGGTCGGCCGGCTTCATCTCCGAATAGGTGGCGATGAGCTGCTCGGCGGACTGCGCCTCACCCACGGCGGCGCTCTCGCGCACCTCGCGCCAGCCGACGAACGCCGTCGTGCCCTTCGCGAACGGGGATGCGCCGGTCTTCGGGCGCCGCACGAACAGCTGGCTCACGTTCCACTCGCCGGGTGGGCCCTCCTCGATGGCCACGTCCTCCACGATCGCCTCGCCGGACCCGTCCGCGAAGAGCACGCGGCGGCCGAGCATCTCGGCGATGACACGGACCTCACCGCCGCGCTGTTCGAAGCGGCGCACGTTGATGAGACCCGTCGTGATGATCTGGCCGGGGCTGATGCTCGTCACGCGCCCGATGGACACGAACACGCGGCGTTTTCCCGGGATCTCGACGATGAGGCCGACGACCGTGGGCGCGTCGGACCGGCGATAGACCACGAGGACGTCGCGCACCTTGCCGACACGGTCACCCGCTGGGTCGAAGACGGCGCACCCGGCGAGCCGGGCGACGAACACTCTCGTGGCACTCACGTGACAAATCTATGCCCTCGGGGTGGCATCCGCCGGATGCCCTCGCGGGGATGCGGGGCCGACACCGTGGGAGAATCGGAGCATGAGCAACCAGAATCCCTTCACTGGTCGCCGGTCCGCTCCGTCGCCGGTGCTGCCGCGCGGCGAGATCATGGCCACCTACGAGACCTATGCCGAAGCCCAGGCCGCCGTGGACGCGCTCGCCCGCGCCGACTTCCCGGTGAAGGAGCTCTCGATCGTCGGGAACGACCTCAAGACCGTCGAGAACGTGACCGGGCGGATGACCTACGGCCGGGCGGCGCTCGCCGGCGCGGCATCCGGCGCCTGGCTCGGTGTGTTCTTCGGCCTGGTGCTGTTCATCTTCGCGCCGGCGGGTGCGAGCTTCGCGCCGCTGCTGGCCGCGGTGCTCATCGGAGCCGGCTTCGGCGTGCTCTTCGGCATCGTCACCTACAGTCTGAACCGCCGTCGTCGCGACTTCACGTCGACGATGCAGGTCATCGCGTCCAACTACCAGGTGATCGTGACGCCCGACCTGCTCAACCGCGCCCGCAACCTGCTCGCCGGCGCCGCAGACGAGGCAGCGGTCGCCGCGGCCGAGCAGACGGATGGGGCTCTCGACCCGGCTCCCGCACCGGCCCCCGAGGACCCGCGGGCCGGCTGAGCAGCCGCCCCGGCGTCCGGCGTCGAGGGCTCGCGCGCAGCTACTCGGTGGGCGAGGCGGCGTTCCGCATCCACGCCTCGACCTCGTCGGCCGTGCGGGGGATGGCCGCGGAGAGGTTCTCGGCGCCGTCGGCCGTGACCAGGATGTCGTCCTCGATGCGCACGCCGATGCCCCGGAACTCCGCAGGCACGGTGAGGTCGTCGCTCTGGAAGTAGAGGCCGGGCTCGATCGTGAACACCATGCCCTCCTCGATCACGCCGTCGATGTACATCTCGCGTCGCGCCTGCGCGCAGTCGTGCACGTCGATGCCGAGGTGGTGGCTGGTGCCGTGCACCATGTAGCGGCGGTGGTGCTGGTTGTCCGGCTTGAGCGACTCCTCGGCCGTCACGGGGAGGAAGCCCCACTCCGCGGTCCGGCGGGCGATGACCGCCATCGCGGCCGCGTGCACCTCGCGGAACACGATGCCCGGCTTCACGATCGCGAACGCGGCATCCGCGGCCTCCCGCACGGTCTCGTAGACGAGACGCTGCTCCACGCTGAACTCGCCGCTGATGGGGAGGGTGCGGGTGATGTCGGCGGTGTACAGGCTGT
>JBEVEO010000033.1:0-53616 GCA_040512695.1 Leifsonia sp.
GCGGACACCGCCGGTCCGAAGCACCTGACGACCACGCTCAAGCGCGCGACCTTCGAGAACATCACCGCCGACCTGGTCGAACGCTGCCTCGGCCCCGTACGCCAGGCGATGGAGGATGCCAAGGTCACCGAGAACGACATCGACGAAGTCATCCTCGTCGGCGGTTCGACGAGGATCCCGGCCGTGCAGAACCTCGTCAAGCGGCTCACCGGCGGCAAAGACCCCAACATGACCGTGAATCCGGATGAGGTGGTCGCCATCGGCGCGGCCATCCAGGCTGGCGTGCTGAAGGGCGAAGTCAGCGACGTGCTCCTGCTCGACGTGACGCCGCTCTCGCTCGGGGTCGAGACGCGGGGTGGAGTGATGACGAAGATCATCGAACGCAACACCACCATCCCGGCGCGGCGGAGCGAAGTGTTCTCCACTGCGCAGGACAACCAGGACTCCGTCGAGATCGTGGTGCTGCAGGGCGAGCGCGAACGCGCCGCCGACAACCGCGTCCTGGGCCGATTCACGCTGACCGGCATCCGCCCGGCGCCGCGTGGGGAGCCGCAGGTCGAGGTCACGTTCGACATCGACGCCAACGGCATCCTCAACGTCAACGCGCGCGACAAGGACACCGGGACCGAGCAGGGCATCACCATCAGCGGAACCACCAACCTCGACCAGGCGGAGATCGAGCGGATGGTGCAGGAAGCCGAGCAGCACCGCACCGAAGACCAGCGCCTACGCGAAGACATCGACGCCCGGAACGAGTTGGACGCCGCGGCATACCGGGTGGAACGCGCCCTGGCGGAGGGCGGCGACTCCGTGCCGCAACACGAGCGCTCCCGGGCCGAGATGCTGGTCGCACAGGCGAGGGAGGCCGTCGGACGCGAGATTCCTGCGTCCGAGGCGCGAGAACTGACGAGCGAACTCCAGCAAGTGGAGGCCGCACTGTCCGTCGCCCGCGCAAACGAGACGTCGTCATCAGACGGCCCTTCCGACGCCGACGATTCCGACGACGTCGTGGACGCCGAGTTCGAGCGAGACTGAGGACGTCAGGGACATGGAGAACCGGGAAGTGCCCGACACGGCTCTCGATGAGAGCACCCCGTCGGGCGAGCGAGCAGCTGCAACGGAGGCACCTTCCCCGGAACAGCCGGACGACGTGGCCATTCGCCTTGCGGAGGTCGAGGACCGCTGGCGTCGAGCGGCGGCGGATCTGGACAACACGCGGAAACGGACTGCTCGCGAGCTCGCGCTGGCACGGGACGCCGAGCGGGCTCGCGCCGCATCCGTCTTCCTCCCCGTCGTGGACGGACTGGACGACGCGGTCGCCTACGCCAAGAAGGTGAACGAGGCGCTCGCCGACGGCATGGAATCGATCCGCGAACAGGCCCTCGCCGCGCTCGAGCGCCTCGGCTATCCGCGCATCGACGCGGTGGGTGTGCCGTTCGATCCGCGCATCCATGAGGTCGTCTCGGTCGTCGAGAGGGACGACTCACCGCCGCGGACCGTCGTGGCAGTCGCTCGGCTGGGGTTTGGGACCCCCGAGCGGTTGCTGCGGCCAGCCGGCGTCGTGGTCACCGCTGCGGAAGGGTGAAGTCACAGCCATGGCCGACGACTACTACCAGCTGCTCGGTGTCTCTCGTTCGGCCGACGCCAAGGAGATCCAGCGCGCCTACCGGAAGCTGGCCCGCAAATACCACCCGGATGTGAACAAGCAGTCCGGGGCCGAAGACAAGTTCAAGCAGATCAGCGAGGCGTACCACGTACTGACCGACCCGGAGTCGCGCGCCCAATACGATCGCTTCGGACCGGAGTTCCGTCACTACGCCGGCGCAGAGCGCGAGTACGCCTCGCAAACCCGCGGTGGCGGAGCCGGCGGCGATCGCCGCACCAGAGCCCGCCCCGGGCCGTCAGGTTTCAGTTGGTCGAGCGCGCAGGGCGGCGCCGGTCCGGGCGGCGCGTCCGTCGATTGGGATGACCTCTTCGGAGACGTCTTCGGCTCGATGCGGGGAATGGACAGTGAGGTCGAACTCGAACTCACCGTCGAGGAGGCCTTCCGTGGCGGACGCCGGACGATCGCCCTCTCCGGCCAGGACGGCACCCGTCAGACATTCGAGATCCAGATCCCGCCGGGTGTACTCGACGGCCAGCGCATTCGTGTCGCCGGAGGTGGAAGTGCCGGTCGGCAGGAGGGCGGGACCGGAGACCTCATCGTCACGTTCAGGGTGCGACCAGACCGTCGTTTGCGGCTCGATGGCAAGGACATCGAGATGGACCTCCCGGTCTCACCCTGGGAGGCCGCCCTCGGGGCGAACGTCTCGACCAGCGCACCCGGTGGGTCGATCACCGTGCGGGTTCCGGCCGGCTCGTCCAGCGGCCGGCGGCTGCGCCTGAAGGGCCAAGGGATGCCGCAGGCGAGCGGAAAGCCCGGCGACCTGTTCGCGAAGGTCAGGATCATGGTTCCTCCGCGGCTCACCGACCGTGAACGAGAACTCTTCGAGCAACTGAAGAACGCATCCGGCTACGACCCGAGGACGGCATCATGAGTTCCCCTCTGCTTCCGGTGCTGCCGCCGCGGCTCGACCTCGGGATGGTCGCCGCCGCGTCCGGCACCCATCCCGAGTTGGTGCAGCGCTTCGTCGAACTCGGGCTCGTCCCCGCCACGCAGGACGGCTCCGGTCGGTTGTGGTTCACACCGGGCGCGCCCGAACTGGTACGTCGGATCGTGCGATTGCACGCCGATCTGTCACTCAACTATGCCGCCGTTGCTCTCGTCATCGACCTGCTCGCCCGGATCGATGTGCTCGAGAACCGACGGTGGATCGTCCGTTCCGGTAAGGAGACGCAGCCATGGAGATGAACAAGCTCACCCAGAAGTCCCAGGAAGCCCTACAGGAAGCGCAGAGCATCGCGAGCCGGAACGGCCAGTCGGAGACCGACAACGATCACCTTCTGCTCGCTCTGCTCACGCAGGAGGGCGGGCTCATCCCGCGACTGCTCGAAGCGGCCGGCGTCGATCTGACGGTTCTGCTCAACGAGGTGCAGCACGCGATCGAGCGCAAGCCGCGCACGACCGGCCCCGGGGCGACGCCCGGCCAGGTGTTCCTCTCGAAGACCCTGGCAGCGACCCTCGATCGGGCCGAGCGGGAGGCGACACGCCTCAAGGACTCCTACGTCTCGGTCGAGCACCTCCTGCTCGCGCTGACGGACGACCCCTCCGGCAGTGCGGCTGCGCGCCTTCTGCAGAGCAACAGGGTCAACCGGGAGACCTTCCTCAAGGCACTCACCGCCGTTCGCGGCAACCAGCACGTGAACTCCGCGACCCCCGAGCAGACCTACGAGGCGCTGGAGAAGTACGGCCGCGACCTCGTGGCCGACGCCCGCGCGGGGCGCCTCGATCCCGTGATCGGCCGTGACACGGAGATCCGTCGCGTCATCCAGATCCTGTCGCGCAAGACGAAGAACAATCCGGTGCTGATCGGCGAACCCGGCGTCGGCAAGACCGCGATCGTCGAAGGACTCGCCCAGCGGATCGTACGGACCGACATCCCGGAAGGGCTCCGCGACAAGACCATCTTCCAACTCGACCTCGCCGCCCTCATCGCGGGCGCCAAGTACCGTGGAGAGTTCGAGGAGCGGATGAAGGCGGTGCTGGCCGAGGTCGTCGCGGCCGAGGGTCGCATCCTCCTGTTCATCGACGAACTCCACACCCTCGTCGGCGCCGGAGCGACCGAGGGCGCGATGGATGCGGGCAACATGCTGAAGCCCATGCTCGCGCGCGGTGAGCTCCACCTCATCGGAGCGACGACCCTGGACGAGTACCGCCAGCACATCGAGAAGGACGCCGCCCTCGAACGCCGCTTCCAGACCGTGATGGTGGAAGAGCCGAGCGTCGAAGACGCCCTCTCCATCCTCCGCGGACTGCGCGAACGTCTCGAGGTCTTCCATGGGGTCCGGATCCAGGACAACGCGCTCGTCGCCGCCGCGACGCTCTCGCACCGGTACATCACGGACCGGTTCCTGCCGGACAAGGCCATCGATCTCGTCGACGAGGCCTGTGCCCGGCTGCGCACCGAGATCGACTCGATGCCGGCCGAACTCGATGAGCTCACCCGGCGTGTGACCCGGCTGGAGATCGAGGAGGCCGCGCTGGAGAAGGAGAAGGACAAGCCGAGCAGGATCCGACTCGACGAATTGCGCCGCGAACTCGCCGATCTGCGAGCGGACGCCGACGCGAAACGGGCCCAGTGGGAGGCGGAGCGACAAGCGATCCGCAAGGTGCAGGAGCTGCGCAGCGAACTGGAGAGGGTTCGCCGGGAAGCTGAAGACGCCGAACGCAGCTACGACCTCAACCGCGCCGCCGAACTGCGCTATGGCAGGCTCGCCGAACTCGAACGCCACCTCTCCGCTGAAGAGCAGCGACTCCAGTCGAAACAAGGCCAGCAGAGGCTGCTGCGCGAGATGGTGACCGAGGAGGAGATCGCCGAGATCGTCGCGGCCTGGACGGGGATCCCCGTCGCCCGACTTCAGGAAGGCGAACGCCAGAAGGTGCTGAAGCTGGATGAGATCCTGCACGAGCGCGTCGTCGGGCAGGAGGAGGCCGTCAATCTGGTCACCGAGGCGATCATCCGCGCCCGGTCGGGAATCCGTGACGCTCGACGTCCGATCGGATCCTTCATCTTCCTGGGGCCGACCGGGGTCGGCAAGACCGAGCTCGCCAAAGCGCTGGCCGGCGCCCTGTTCGACAGCGAGTCCGCCATGATCCGCCTCGACATGAGCGAGTACCAGGAGCGGCACACGGTCAGCAGGCTGGTCGGCGCCCCTCCGGGATACATCGGATACGACGAGGGCGGCCAGCTCACCGAAGCCGTGCGGCGGCGGCCGTACTGCGTCGTGCTCTTCGATGAGATCGAGAAGGCCCATCCGGATGTCTTCAACACCCTGCTGCAGGTGCTCGACGACGGCCGCATCACCGACAGTCAGGGCCGCACGGTGGACTTCCGGAACACCATCGTGATCATGACCTCCAACATCGGGTCGGAGCACCTCCTGACCGGTGCTCGGGACAGCAGCGGAGGCATCGCCGAAGACGTGCGAGACCTGGTGCTCGCGGAGTTGCGCGGCCGCTTCCGCCCGGAGTTCCTCAACCGCGTCGACGACATCATCATCTTCGCCCCGCTCGGGCTGGATCAGATCGAGTCGATCGTGGACCTCTTGATGGGCGACCTGCGAGGTCGCCTCGCCGACCGCCAGATCACGCTCGAACTGACGCCGGAGGCACGGCACCTCATCGCCGAGCGCGGCTATGATCCGCTCTACGGCGCACGGCCGCTGCGGCGCTACATCTCGCACGACATCGAGACGCGCCTGGGCAGGGCACTCCTCTCGGGAGAGGTCCGGGAGGGCTCCACCGTGCGCATCGACATGCGGGACGGCGACCTCGTCGTCGACGTGGTGCAAGCACCGGTGGAGTCGGATGCGGACGTCGAGGTCGCGGTATGACCACGGCGACCACCATCATCCGCTGTCCGAATTGCGGGCACAAGAACCGCGTTCCCGTCGCAGCGCGCGGGCGGCCACGTTGCGGGAACTGTCACAAGGCACTTCCGTGGATCGTGAACGCGCTCGACGACAGCTTCATCGAGATCGCGGAGAAGGCTGACCCGCCGGTGATCGTCGACATGTGGGCGACGTGGTGCGCCCCCTGCCGCAGGGTCAGCCCGGTGCTGGAGCAACTGGCCACCGAGCGGGCAGGCGACGTGAAGCTGGTCAAAGTGGACGTCGACCAAGCGCCTCGACTGTCCTCCCGGTTCAGTGTGCAGGCCGTGCCGACCCTGCTGATCATGCACCACGGCGAGGTCATCTCGCGTCAGGCCGGCGCTGCCCCCGTCGACGTGCTGCGCCGCTGGTTCGATGACGCGATGGCGAAGGATGCGCGAGACGAGACGGCGGCCGGCTCACGCGCAGACCAGGGCGGCGATCCATGATCGACCGACCCGATCCCCATCTCGCCTACATTCGCCGGGTGGCACCCCGCACTCCGGGCGTCTGCGAGGACTGCGTTGCCCTCGGCACGCCCTGGGTGCACCTGCGGATGTGTCTGACGTGTGGCAAGGTCGGATGCTGCGACGCCTCGCCCATGAGGCACGCGCGGGCACACGCTCTGCACGACATCCATCCGATCGTCCGCTCCCTCGAACCGGGAGAGATCTGGCGTTGGTGCTATCTCGACGAGGACTACGTCTGATGAGCGGCCCCGCACCGGAGGAACTCGTCGCGGAGACGCCGGACACGCTCGGGGCCTACCCGCGGCTCACGCCGCTGCAGATGCAGGCGTTGAGCGAGGTCGGGACGACCGCATCCGTCTCCGACGGGCAGGTGCTCGCGCGCGCAGGCGAGCCCCTCGGGTCGTTCTTCGTCGTGCTCGAGGGCCGGGTGATGGTCTACGAGGGGGATCCCGAACTCCGCCAGGGCGAACCCCGCGACGTGGCGGGCAGTGCGGATGCTCAGATCGCGATCCACGGGCCCGGCCGTTTCGTCGGTGACATCGGTCTGCTCGAAGGGCAGCCCTCTTTCGCCACGATCGTCGCAGTGGAGCGCGGCCGGGTGCTCGAGGTGCCGCTCGAGGATCTCAAGCGCCTGGTGACCAATGACCCGTCGATCGGCGACGTCATCCTGCGCGCTTATCTCATCCGCCGGTCGATGGCGATCGGATACGGCACGGGGCTGCGTGTCATCGGATCACGCTTCTCTCCCGACACCCGCCGGCTGCTCGATTTCGCCGCTCGCAACCGTGTGCCGCACCGGCTGCTCGATGTCGAGGAAGACCCTGCGGCCGAAGCGATCGTCCGGCGGATCGGCCTCGGAGTCGACGAAACACCGGTCGTCATCGTCTCCGGCTCGCGCATCCTGCGGAATCCGTCCATCGTCGAGGTCTCGCGTGCTCTGGGTCTGCGCACAAGCCGGCCCCCGGCGACCACCGATCTGCTGGTCGTCGGCGCGGGACCGGCCGGCCTCGCTGCCACGGTCTACGCCGCATCCGATGGACTCTCGGTCGTTCTCTCCGACGCCATTGCGACCGGCGGCCAGGCCGCACGATCGGCTCGGATCGAGAACTACCTCGGATTCCCCTCCGGAATCTCGGGTGCAGAGCTCGCCGACCGCGCGAACCTCCAGGTCGTCAAGTTCGGCGCCACCCTGTTCGCGCCGTCCACGGCTCAAGAACTCACCTCCGATGGGGGCGCGCTCGAGGTCCGCTTCTCGGACGGAACGAGCGTCTTGTCGCGGGCTGTCGTGGTCGCGTCCGGAATGCAATACAACCGCCTCGACGTGGAGAATCTCGATCGCCTCGAATACACCAGCGTCTACTACGCCGCCACGATCAACGAGGCGCGCGAGTGCGGGGCCGACCCGGTCGCCGTGGTCGGCGGAGGAAATTCGGCCGGGCAGGCAGCCGTCTTCCTGGCCGGAACCGCCTCGCGCGTGCACCTGATCGTGCGTGCGAAGGACCTGACAGCGAGCATGTCGCGGTATCTGATCGCTCAGGTGGAGAGTCATCCGCGCATCAGCGTGCACCGGCAGACAGTGGTGGCCCGGGCGAACGGCACGACTCGACTCGAGTCGATCATCGTCGAGCACCTGGCGTCCGGAGAGCGAGAGGAGATCGCAACCGCATTCCTCTTCGTCTTCATCGGGGCGAGCCCTGCGACATCGTGGCTCGGGCCGGGCATCGAACGCGACGAACGGGGCTACCTCATCACCGGGCCCCGGACGTCCGGTTCACGACGGCACGAGCTCGAGACCTCGGTACCCGGGGTCTTCGCCGTCGGCGACGTCCGCAGTGGTTCGGTGAAGCGCATGTCGGCCGCGATCGGGGAGGGCGCGAGTGCCATAGGAATGGTGCACCAGCACCTCGAGACCGGTGGCGCCCGGCTGTGACCGCACCCGCGCTGCGGAGCGAATGACCCGACACCCGAGTGAGGAGCAGCATGTCCGTTCCACCCGACCCGAACGAGGCCGAATTCGTCGGTGAGGGACGACGAGGGATCGAGGCCGGTCTCCTCAACCTGTTCGACCAGGCGCGGAGCGACCAGCGACCCGTCTGGGTCTCGCTGGAGGCGCCGACCGGGTGGGGAAAGACGCGAATCGCCCGGGAGTTCTATGCAACGCTGGCGCGCACCCGCCAGACCCAGCCTGCGTACTGGCCGCCGGCGATCGTCTCCAGGCAGGCAGGGGTCTCCGAGCGCCGCAAGATCGTGAACCCGCCGGACTTCGAACACGTGCCGATGAGTCGTCCCGACTTCGTGTGGTGGGGCATTGCCTGCAGCATGCGGAACGGCACTCCCACCGAGTCGCTGATCCAGGATGTGGGCGTGCTGCGCAAGCACTTCGATCACCTCGAGAACGCGTGGTGGTACCGGGCGGGCTTCGTGGAGAAGTTCGCATCTCCCGCGTTCTTCGCCCTCCGCGAGAAGGTCCTCGAGGAGGGCGCGGCCGCGATCGTCGACTACGGGGCCCGGAAGGCCTCCGAACTGCTGGGTGGTGCCCTGCCCGGATTCTCGGCGATGAGCTGGCTGGTACGGAAGGGCGTGGAGCAGGGCAAGACGGTCCGCGCCCACAGAAGGAGCCTCAGGAGCGAGGGGGAGATCGTCTACCAACCCTCCGAGGTGGACGAGGTGGAGTCATTCCTCGCCAAGATCGCCCCGCTGGTGCCCGCCGTGCTCTTCGTGGAGGACGTCCACGATGCCGACGACCTCCTTCTCGAGCTGATCGGGCGCCTGATCCGCCGGGACATCCCGGTGATGATCATCTCCACCGGATGGCCGGGGTTCATCGATGGCAACCGTGGCCTCTCACGAGCGATGCGGATAGCGGGCGACCGGCTGATCCGAATCGATGACCAGACGAAGACCCTGCCCAGCCCGTTTCCGCCCGAAGCGACACTCCGAGCCCTGGAGACGGAGGATCTTGCGTCGATCCTGTACTCGCACCACGAGCAGGTCAGTCCGGCGACCAGGGATGCGCTGTTGGCCGCATTTCGCAACCCGTTCGCGCTCGAACTCGCCCTCGAGACCTACGGCCCTGTCGAGGAGGACGTTCTCGACATCGCCCCACGAGATATCGAGAAGCTCTCGGCGAAGGTGGAGGACCTCTACAAGAAGGCGTGGGAACGACTCGACGAGGCCGACCGGGAGCGTCTGACGCTCGCGACGTTGGGCATCCCCGCCATCGTCTCAGGCAACGCGAGCGACAGCCGATCGTGGGACCGGATGATGGTGGAGACCGCTCTCGCCGATCTGGTCCCCGATCAGCCCGATGGGCGCGTGGGGGAGAGCGTGGTCGACCGCGCGTGGGTACGGGTCGTCGACGACATCCTCAGCCAGTTCCACGACGTGGCCCAGATGAAGGTCGCCGGAAGCGAATTCATCAAGGAGCAGCAACGGTTGCGTGTTCGTGACGCCTTGATCGACCAGGCCAAGCACCTCATCGCGAACCAGGACACGCCAGCGGATCGATCCGCCCAGGCCGGCCGGCTCCTGCTGGCGTACGGCGCCGAACTCGGAGAAGAGGATTTCGTCGATGCCACTCGCGCGCTCGTCGACGTTCTCGGTGATCTACCCCGGGAGGCCGAGACCGTCGCGCGGCTGGGAGAGGACGCCCGCGCCCGGCTCGATTTGCACGATGAGGGCGACCGCGATCTCCTGTGGTCGTTCGCTCAAGCACAACTGGATCTGGGCCACCCCGACCGAGCGATCCAGCTGCTGGAAGAACTGCTGCACGCGGAACGGGACGTCTACGCCTCCGATGCCTCGGAGATCGTACGGACTCATCGCTCGATCGCGAGCGCCTTGTCGCGTGACGGACGGCCGCAGGCCGCCGTGGACCTGCTCGAAGAACTGCTCGCCCGTCAACGGACAACGCTGAGCGAAACGAATGCCGACGTGCTCGACACTCGGGCTGCACTGGCCCGCGCTCTCATGGACGCGCAGCGTCCCCTCGAGGCCATCCAGCTCAACGAGGACCTTCTCGACGAGCAGGCGAGGGTATGGGGCGACGACAGCCTGCAGGTCGCGGACACTCGCCAGCGATTGGCGAATGCCCTCACCGAATCGGGCAGGGCCGAGGAGGCGCTCCCGGTGTGGGAACAGGTCGCAACGGAGCTCTCGGAGCGGCTGGGTCCCGACAGTCCCGACACCCTCGTCGCCAGATCGAAGGTGGCACGGGCCGTCGAGGATGCGCGCGGTGCGTCCGATGCGGTCGCGCTCTACAGCGCCCTGCTCGCCGACGAGCGACGCGTCCTGGGTCCGGACCATCGAAGCGTCCTCCTCACCCGCGAGAACCTCGCTCGATCGACGAACGCCTCCGGAGACCACGTGGGGGCGACAGAGATGTATTCGACGCTCGTCGAGGACGAGATGCGAATCCTGGGCCCTGATCGCCCTCTGCCTCCTCGGGCCCGCATCGATCCTTCGTGAGGCGCCTCCTCGGTCACGCTGTCCGCGCCCGGCGCTCCCGTGCGCAGATCGGATGCTCAGTCGCGCTGCGCGGATATCGGCCGAAATGCACCGACGCATACGTTTGGCACCGTCAAGGTTCCCCAACCGACACCACTGTGGCCCTCCGAATGGAGGGCCACAGTGCTCCCTGAGCGCGCGGCACGGCCACAAGCGGTGTCCACCTGAGAGGCGGAAGCCATGAGTTCGGACGGACGTCCCCAGCTCGCCGACGTCGTCGAGCTCTCCGACTCGTGGACCGCTCAGCTGGCGAGGATCTTCGGCGGTCGGCGAGCGGCCGAGGGCTGGAGAATGCGAGTCTCGACGAATCAGTCCGGTTCGGATCTCCTGCTGCAGTTCCCGCAGGCGCTGCTGGGCCCACTCTTCTGGGGAATGTTCAGGGCCAGGACGCAGGAGGAACGCGAATGGCGATACCCGACCGGGCCTTCCGGGGTCAGCATCGGCGGAATCGACCCTGCCAGGATCCTCGTCATCGGCGACGGCCCGGCAGCAGGCTGTGGTGTGCGGACGCACCAACTGGGAATAGCGGGGCACCTGGCTCGATACGTCGCCGCACGCAGTGAACGGGGGGTGGTCGTGACGGTGGCGGCTCATCCGGCCGCATCGGCTCGCTCGACGCTCGAACGCCTCGACGGAATGGACCTCGACGGATACGACTCCATCGTCCTCATCCTCGCCGCGACCGACGCCTTCTGCCTGACCGCACGACGCAGCTGGCGGCGCGATATGACCGGTCTGGTACACGCCTTGAAAGCTGCGGACAGGGCATCCGTGTTCGTGACGAGCACCGCCAGTCTGGACCTGGCACGGTCGCTCTCCCGTTTCGCGCGCTGTCTCATGGGTACTCACGCGCGCATGCTCGATATCGAGACCAGTCGGATCTGCGCACAGTCGAACACGCCGATGATCCATCTGGATGCCGTCTCCGAGCTCAGTTCTCGCACCTATTCGCGGTGGGGCCGTCGTATCGGTGCGCACGTCGCCCGTTCGCTGCAGGATGTGGACCCTGCGGCTGACAACGAGAACACCGCAACCGCCTTCCGGCCGTGAACGCGTGCGAGTAGGGCGGTCCGCGCAGACCAGCCGGATCGCCCCGAGACGAGCAGGATCCGAGAAGCGGCCGTGACGCCGGGAATCAGATACTGGTGACAACTCAGTCCACGGGAGGAATCATGACTACGACCACATTCACGAAAGAGGAGAAAGCCGCCATCAAGGCGGCCGTCGCCGAGAAGAAGGCCGCGCAGGAAGGCGCGGACGCCGCGGCCGCGTGCGACGCCGCTATCGCTGCGATGACCGGAACCGACCGAGAACTGGCCGAGGCCTTCCATCGACTGGTCGGAGAAAACACGACCCTCGCCGCGAAGACCTGGTACGGGATGCCTGCATACGCGGACTCCAGCGGCAAGACGGTCGTCGCGTTCAAGCCGGGATCGAAGTTCAAGATCCGCTACGCGACCATCGAGTTCCAGCAAGCGGCGACTCTCGATGATGGGAACGTGTGGCCGGTCGGCTTCGCTCTGACCACGCTGGATGACGCCGACAAGGAGCGCATCGCCGCCATCCTGCGAGCCTCCGTCGGGTCATGAGAGGGAGCCGCTGCTGCGGGGGAGCCTGAGCATGGCGGACACCCGCGTCGAACGCGCGGTCCGCGATGCTGGACAAGCCGGGTCGCCTGCGGTTCCATTGAGTCACGACGAAGCAGGCCGGGGTCTGCCGAACCAGGCTCCACCGTAGGTCCGCGGTCGCGCGAGGCTTGGGGGTGGGTCATGGTCGATCGACGGAGCCGGTACATGCCGAACCGGCGAAGCCGTGACTTCGCCGAGACCAGGACGGGAGCCGGGGTCTTCGGCGGGCTTCTGGGAGTGGCGTTCGTCGGCGTCGCGATCGCGACCCTCATCGCCGTGAGCCTCGCCCCGGCGCTCTCCGTGGCCGGCCTGGCCGCAACCAACACCATCGGCCTCTTCGAGCGGCTTCCCGGCTACCTCGAGATCGGCGCCCTCTCGCAGAAGAGCAACATCTACGCCACGCAGTCGGATGGAACGCCTGTGCTGCTCGCCTCCTTCTACGACCAGAATCGTGTCGAGGTGAGCTGGGAGCAGATCAACCAGTACGTCAAGGATGCGGCGGTCGCGAGCGAGGACCCGCGCTTCTACGAACACGGCGGAATCGACCTGCAGGGCACCCTGCGAGCCGTCGTGACGACGGCGACCGGGCGGGAGACGCAGGGCGGCTCCTCGATCGCCCAGCAGTACGTGAAGAACGTGCGGGTGCAGGAGTGCGAGCTCCTCGCCGACGAGGACTCCCGGCAATCCTGCTACGACGCGGCGACCGAGACGACGGCCGAGCGCAAGCTCAAGGAGATGCGCCTCGCCATCGGCCTGGAGAAGCGATACAACAAGGTCGAGATCCTCCGCGGCTACCTCAACATCACGGGATTCGGCGGCACGGTCTACGGGATCGAGGCAGCGGCGAACTACTACTTCAACCAGACCGCGGCGACCGTGACGCTGGCCCAGGCGGCCGCGCTCATGGCCATCGTCAACAATCCCAGCAAGTTCCGGCTCGACCGGCCGGACAACGTCCTGAACGGCGCGGCCAACGGCTACGCGGCCAATCGTGATCGCCGCGACTACATCCTCGGCAAGATGCTCGAGCAGGGCAAGGTCACCAGCGCCGAGTACACCGCTGCCGTCGAGTCCCCGATCGAACCCGTCATCACCGAGCCGAGCACCGGCTGCCAGACGGCCGGTGCGAGCGCCTACTTCTGCGACTACGTCAAGAACCTGCTGCAGACCGACCCGACCTTCGGAGAGGACGACGAGACCCGGATGCTCAACTTCCGCAGGGGCGGATACGAGGTCTACACCTCGCTCGATCTCGACCTGCAGGCCGCGGCCGCAGCCACCATGGCCCAGAACGTCCCGATGGTCTACCCGGGGTGGGACGTCGGCAGCGTCATCACGAGTGTCCAGGTCGGTACCGGCCGGGTCCTGGCCATGGTGCAGAACAAGCAGTACAGCCAGGATCCGGAGGTGCTGCAGACCGGGCCGCAGTACACGAGCATCAACTACAACACCGACTTCCCCCAGGGCGGATCGCACGGCTTCCAGCCGGGATCGACGTACAAGGTGTTCACCCTTGCCGAGTGGCTCACGGAGGGCCACGCCCTCACCGAGACCGTGGATTCGAAGCCCAAGGCCAACTGGGGCACGTTCAGGGACAGCTGCCTCGGCCCGCAGAACTACGACAGCGAGCACTGGAGCCCCAAGAACGACGCCAACGAGGCCGGCGCGAACTACACGGCTCTGCAGTCGACGATCCAGTCGATCAACACGGGCTACATCGGCATGGCGAAGAAGCTGGACCTGTGCGGGATCGCCCGGACCGCCGCGGCCTTCGGGGTGCACAGGGCTGACGGCGATCCGCTCGTGCAGAGCGCGTCCGCCGTCATCGGCATCAACGAGATCGCGCCGCTCAGCATGGCCGTCGCGTTCGCCGGGATCGCGAACAACGGCGTCACCTGCAGCCCGATCGCCATCGACAGGATCGTCGGGGCGGACGGCACCGACCTGCCCGTTCCGAAGACCACCTGCGCGCAGTCCGTGAGCCCCGAGGTGGCCGCCGCAATGCACTACGCCATGCAGCTCGTCATGACGAGCGGCACAGCGCAGGCGTCATGGGCGGGAACAAGTCCGCGCGTCCCCCTCATCGGGAAGACGGGCACGACCGACGGCAACAAGGACACCTGGATGAGCGGAGCCAGCACCAAGGTCGCGACCGTGGTCGCCGTGGTCAGCGCGACGGGGGAGGCGAACCAGCGGCGGATCTCCTTCGACAGCGGTCAGGCGGCGACCGCCAGGCACCGCATGTGGCCGGCCGTCATGTCGGTCGCGAACGCGAAGTACGGCGGCGACGCGTTCACCGTCGCCGGTCCCGGACCCGTCGCGAAGCCGGCGCCATGAGAGGCGACGAGCCCGCACGGGGCGTGCTGTCCCACGACCTCGACGGCCGCTGGTGCCTCACGGTCGAGGACGCAGGCGGAGCCGTGCTGTGGACGGTCGACCTGGCGCCCGACATCGGCACGGAGGACGACGCCGTGAGCGCGGCGCGTGCGACCGTCGCGGACGAGGGCTTCGATTTCCCCGTCGTCGCCGTGCTGGAGCACTGAACCCCGACGCGCTGCCGGCGTGGCAGCCGCCGTGTCACGCGGGGTCGTAGCCGACCGCGAAGTCGGCGAGCAGTCGCGCGCCGAAGCCCGTCGCCCCCTTCGGGCGCCAGGCATCGTCTGTGGCCGACTGCATCGTTCCGGCGATGTCGAGATGCGCCCACGGGATGCCGTCGACGAACTCCTCGAGGAACAATGCGGCCGTCGTGGCCCCGGCGTGCGGCCCGCCGAGGTTCGAGATGTCGGCGATCTCGGAGTCGAGCTGCTTGCGGTAGCTCTTCTCGAGGGGGAGCTGCCACACCTGCTCACCGGTCGAGGCGCCGGCGGTCTTGACGGCCTCGATCACGGCGGTGTCATTGCCGAGAAGGGCCGCCGTCGCGCCGCCGAGCGCCATGAGGGCCGCACCGGTCAGGGTGGCGATGTCCACGATGGCGTCCGGCTTCTCCTCGGTGGCGAGCACGAGCGCGTCGGACATGACGAGCCTGCCCTCGGCATCCGTGTTCTTGACCTCGATGGTGGTGCCATTGCGCGCGGTCAGCACGTCGCCGAGCTTGTACGCCCCGGACGACGGCATGTTGTCGGTGCACGACAGGAAGGCCGTCACCCTGGTCCCGCTGTCGAGGTCGGCGAACGACGTGAATGCACCGAGGACAGCCGCCGCGCCGCCCATGTCCATCTTCATGAGCAGGTGCATGGGATCGGACGGCTTGAGGCTGATGCCGCCGGAGTCGTACATGATGCCCTTGCCGACGAAGGCGACGTGGTGGCCGTTCGCGTTCTCCGGCGTGTAGACGAGCTTGATCATGCGCGGTTCCTCGGCGCTGCCGGCGTTCACCCCCAGGAGTCCGCCGCAGCGCATCTCGACGAGCTGGGCCCTGCCGAAGGATTCGACGCCGAAGCCGAACTCCCCGCCGAGCTGCTCCGCGACGTCGGCGAGGTCTGAGGCCGTGAGGTGACTCGGCGGCGTGTTGGCGAGGTCGCGAGCGAGGTTCGCGGATCGCGCGGCGATGCGTCCCTGCTCCAGTCCCGCCGAGACCTCGTCGACGGATGCTCCGTCCACGAGCACCTCGAGTGCCGTGACGGCAACCGCCTTGGGGGCGCTCTGCAGTGCGGTGTAGGCGTAGCGGGCGAGCAGGACCCCCTCGGCGATCGCGCGGCCGGCCTCGACGGGAGCGGCGGGGGAGTCCGCCACCACGAGTCCCAGCCGGGCCGCGCTCTTCGCGGCGCGCGCGAAGGCCGCTGCCACGTTCCTGAGCGTGGTGGGCGTCACCTCAGCCGGGTCGCCGGTGCCGACGGCGAAGACCTCGGGGCCGCTCGACGTGGGAACGAGGAGGGTTTCGCCGACCTTGCCCGAGAAGCCGGCCCTGGCCAGCGCAGCGCCGTCGAGTCCGATGGCCGCCGGCACGGAACCGTCGGGACCGACGGTGTAGCCGATGGCATCGACGTCGTCTCCGACGGCCGCGACGGCGGAGACCGACACCGACCGGCTCGTCGCGAGCGACGGGATCGCGGTGAACGCGGCGGGGATGAGCTTGTAGTCGCTCCTGGTCATGCCGTTCCTCCTGGCTTCCCTCCGACGTATTCATCGTCGGGGATGGTGTCGTCGACGATCGCGTCGGGATCGTCCGGCTCGAGCTTCTCCGGCAGTTCGTCGCGCATCCGTCCCGGCATCCTGGTCGCAGGCACGATGGCGAACAGGGCCAGGGAGGCGAGAACGAGCAACGAGATCTGGAGCGCGCGCAGGCGGTCCTCCTCGTTGATCGCGACGGCCTTGTCGACCTCCGCCGGCGAGGCACTCGTGAGCGAGAGCACGTCCCTCAGGTGGTCGTTCGTCACGAAGTTCGCGTTGTCGAAGTTGACCTCGGCGATGAGCTGCTCGGAGATGACGGGACTGTCCTTGGCCGAGCCGAGCAGCAGCGTCCCGAGCAGGCTGACCGCGAAGACGGAGATGACGGCGATGCCCACGCTGCCGGACAGGTTGTGGACGAGGCCGCGCCAGGCCCCGACGTCGCCGGCGAGCTCCTTCGGTGCCGAGGACAGCAGGGTGTTGAAGACCAGGGCGACGATGGAGCCCTGGCCGAGTCCGAGCAGGATGAGCCCGGCGACGACGAAGAACTGGCCCCACTCGCCGCGGATGGTGAACGCGAGCAGCGCCAGGGCCAGCGCCACGACGATGAACCCCGAGATCGCCAGCACCCGCGGCGGGAAGCGCGAGTACAGCGAGGCGACGAACGTCGAGGCCACGAAGATCGACAGCGTGTACGGGATGATCGAGAAGCTGGTCTCGATCCCGGACAGCCCCTGCACGACCTGCATGTACAGCGGGATGAGGAAGTTGGCGGCGGTTCCGACGAACAGCATGATCGCCATGCACGCCGTGATGGCCCGCTCCGACCCTGATTTCAGTACCCGGAGGTCGAAGATGCGGGGGCGCTGGGCCGCCTGCCGTCGGCGGAGCCACAGGAAGAAGACCTGACCGAGGATGAGGCCGAGCACGATCAGGACGGGGGCGGGCGAGACGCCCAGGATGTCGAACGGCGCGTTCTCCGTCGCGAGCACGACGCCCCACGGCTGGAGTCCGCTGAAGCCGAAGCTCAGCAGGATGATCGCCACGGCGGCGATGATCGCGCCCGTCCAGTCGATGGCGAGCAGCGGCTGCGCGTCCACCTTCTTCAGGCGGAAGCTGAGCAGCAGGTTGATCACCGCGAGGGCGGCCATGAGCGCGAAGGAGTAACGCCAGCCGATGGTGGTGGCGAAGGTGCCCGCGATCAGGAGCGCGAGGACACCGGCGGCCGGGATGGCGGCGGCGAGGTAGCCGATGGCCTGGGCCTGCTGCTTGCCGTGGTAGTTCGTGGCGATGAACACGACCAGGGCCGGTGCGATGAGGGCGATGACCGCACCGGAGGACGCCTGCGCGATGAACAGCATCGCGGGGCTCACGCTGAGCGCGACGGCCGCCATGGCGACGCCGTGGACGACGAGGGCGATCTGGAACACCCGGCGGGTGCCGAAGCGCGCACCGATCTTCGCCCCGAGCAGGATGAAGGCCGCCATGGCGAAGGTGCCGGCCGTGATGGCCGTCCCCACCGAGGTGGCCGGCGTGTCGAGTTCGGTCGTGATGCCCTGCATCGAGACCGTCAGGGCGTTCACGGCGAACGAGGCCTGGATCTGCGTGAGGACCACGACGATGAGCGGCAGCCATGAGGCTCTCATGACGGTGGTCGCTGTGGGTGTCGTCGCGCTCACTGGGAACCTCCGCGTCGTGGATGCGGCGATACCGTCCGCCGTCAGGCTCATTCTGTCGCTATCCGCGCATCAAGGCGACTGCCGGGCGGTCGTGTCGAGCCAGTACAGTCAGCCGTGTGACCGACTCAGCACTGACGCTCATCATCCTGGCGTTGGCCGTCATCGCGTTCATCAGCGGACGGGTGCCGACCGGCCTCGTCGCGATCGGCGTCTCGCTCGCCTTGCTGGCCACCGGCGTGATCGACCTGCAGCAGGCGTTCGCCGGGTTCGCCGACCCGGCCGTCGTGCTGATCGCCGCCCTCTTCGTGGTGGCGGAGGGCCTCGACGGGACGGGCCTGACCGCCTGGGCCGGTCAGCAGCTCGTCCAGCGCGGCGGAGGCGATCCGCGCAAGCTCACCATTCTCGTCATGCTCGTCGTCGCGCTCCTCGCGGCGCTCATCAGCGTGAACGGCGCAGTCGCCGCGCTCCTCCCCGTCGTCGTGGTGATCGCTTCCCGCATCTCCGTGCAGCCGTCGAAGCTCCTGCTGCCGCTCGCGTTCGGCGCCCACGCCGGTTCGCTCCTGACGCTCACGGGCAGTCCGGTGAACGTGCTCGCGTCCGAGGCGGCCGAGGAGGCGACCGGGCGATCGTTCGGGTTCTTCGAGTTCGCGGTGGCCGGCCTGCCCATCGTCGTGGGCTCCGTGCTGCTCGCCGTCCTGCTGCAGCGCTTCCTCATCCCGGAGCGAACCCCGGCCACCATGCCGCGCGACCTGAGCGACCAGGCCAGGGTGCTCCTGCGGGACTACCCGCGGATCGCGCCGGCTTCTCCGGATGACCGGCTCATCGACGCCACCTCGGGGGTGGCGGAGGTGCTCGTGCCGCCGCGTTCGGCCATGGTCGGGCAGACCGTCTTCGCCGGCATGGTGACGGAGAGCGGCGACCTCGTCATCCTCGCCGTCCAGCGCGCGGGCGAACCGCTCGAGACCCGCGACATCACGCTGCAGGTGGGTGACGTGCTCGTGCTGCAGGGCGACTGGGACGCCCTGGACGCCAACCTCGCCGATCCCGAGGTGGTGGTGGTCGATGATCCGAACGCCATCCGTCGCCAGGCCGCGCCGCTCGGCCGGCGCGCCTGGACGGCGCTCACCATCCTCGTCCTCATGGTGGTCGCCCTGGCGACCGGTGTGTTCCCGCCTGCCGTCACCGGACTGCTGGCCGCGGGGGCGATGGTGCTCACCCGGGCGGTCACCGTCGAACGGGCGCATCGCTCCATCTCGTGGACCACGCTGCTGCTCGTCGCCGGCATGATCCCGATGTCCACGGCGATCACCCAGACCGGTACAGCCGAGACGATCGCCACCGGCCTGATCGGCATCGTGGGCGATTCCGGGCCGCTCCTCGTACTGGCGGCCCTCTGCGTCGTCGCGCTGGTCTTCGGCCAGCTCATCAGCAACACGGCGACGGCGCTCATCATCCTGCCCATCGCAGTGTCGGTGGCCGTGGAGCTGCAGGTCTCGCCGCTGCCGTTCCTCATGGCCGTCGCCGTCGTCTCGGCGGCAGCCCTGCTGACGCCCGTCGCCACGCCGGCGAACCTCATGATCCAGGGGCCGGCCGGTCTCCGGTTCGGGGACTACTGGAAGTTCGGGCTGCCCGTCATGGCGCTGTTCCTCGCCGTCGCCGTCGGCATCGTCCCCCTCGTCTGGCCGTTCTGATCCCCGGCGCTGTGATTCCCGCTGCGGCTTCGCTCATTCCGGGCTCACGTCAACCGGGTCCTTGTCGGGGCGCAGGCCCCGCCAGGTCGGATGCCGCAGGCTCCCCGTTCGCGTGCGCTCCGTGTACTCGACCTCGCCCACGATGAGCGGCTCCACCCAGCGGGCGTCGGCCGCATCCTCGGCAGGCACCCCGACGAGCGGGCTCGTCTCGCGTCCGATGGGTGCCAGCCGGTCGGCGATCCTGGCCAGGTCGCGATCCCGGAATCCGGTACCGACCCGGCCGACGTAGCGCAGCCCGTCGGGAGACGGGACGGCCATGAGCAGCGAGCCGAATGTGCCGGCGCGGTGACCCCTGCCGGGACGCCACCCTCCGATCACGACCTCCTGCGTCGCGAGGTGCTTGATCTTGATCCAGGCGCCGGAGCGACGGCCCTCCTCGTAGCGCGAGGATCGCTCCTTCGCCAGGACGCCCTCGAGGCCGAGCTCGCGACTGGCCTCCAGGGCGGTGCGGGCGTCGGCGTCGAACGCCTCCGGCACGGCGATGGCGGAGCCTGTGGGAGCGTCGACGGCCCGTTCGAGTCTCACCCGCCGGGCGGTGTAGTCGAGACCGGTCAGGTCGTCGCCGTCGAGCTCGAGCACGTCGAAGAGAAGGAGGCGCACCGGGCGCCTCGCCATCGCTGCAGCGATCTCAGCCGGCTTGGTGAGGTTCATGCGCTCCTGCAGCAGACCGAAGTCGGGCCGGCCCCCGGCATCCGTTGCCACGATCTCGCCGTCGAAGACGCCGGAACGCACGTGGGCGACCCGGGTGAGCGCCGCGAGCTCCGGGTACTGATCGGTCACGTCGTTGTGCCTGCGGGTCATGAGCCGGACCTCGTCGCCTACGACCGTGGCGATCGCGCGGATGCCGTCCCACTTCATCTCGACGGCCCACTCCGATCGGTCGTCGATGTCGTCGATCGATCCGGCCTTCGCGAGCATGGCCTCGTGCTCTCGTGGCGGCACGGGGTCGTAGCGGCGCTTCGCGGCGGGGGAGTAGTGCGACGTGAGGGACTTCATGCGGTGGATGAGCCAGCTCGCCTTGCCGGACGCGTCGACCCCGGTGCGGATGATGGCGACGCGCACCGGCTCGCCGAGTCCGCCGCCCCGCGACCCGGTGAGGGTGGCGATCACCTCGTCATCGCGCCACTTCTCGAGCTCGTACGTTCCGGAGTCCCAGATGCGCATGGTGCCCGCGCCGTACTCTCCCGCGGGGATGGTCCCCTCGAATGTGCCGTACTCCAGCGGATGGTCCTCCGTCTGCACCGCGAGGTGGTTCCGGCCGGGATCGGTGGGAACGCCCTTGGGGAGCGCCCAGCTCACGAGCACGCCGTCGCGCTCGAGACGGAGGTCGTAGTGGAGGCGGCGGGCGTGATGCTCCTGGATGACGAAGCTCGTGCCGGGCGTTCCGGATCCCACGGCATCCGGAACCGGCTCCGGCGTCTTCGACGCATCCCGTTTCGCCCGGTAGGCGCTCAGCCGGTCGCCCGCCGAGCCCGCGACGATGCTCTCCCGGCCGGCGGGATCCACGCCGGGAGCCGGACCGACCCCGGTGTCGATGGCGGCGAGGAGGTCGCCGTCCTGCTCGGCGCGGGAGAGCACCTCGTCGAATTCGAGGTGCTCGAGGCCCGGGGAGGCCAGTTCCTCCCAGGTACGGGGAGCCGCGACCGTCGGACGGAACCGGCCGCGCAGGGAGTATGGGGCGATCGTGGTCTTCGAGCCGTTGTTCTGGCTCCAGTCGACCAGGACCTTGCCCGCCCGGAGGGTCTTCTTCATGTCGCTCACGATGAGCTCGGGGTGATCGGCCTCGAGGGCGCGCGCGAGCTCGTGGGCGACGGCGGAGACCTGGTCGGATGTCTGTCGCTCGTCGAGCTGGGCGTACAGGTGGATCCCCTTGCTGCCGCTCGTCACGGGAAGCGGCTCGAGTCCCATGCCGGTGAGGATCGCGCGGGCGAGGTGGGCGACCTCTGCGCATTCGGCGAGCCCGGTTCCCGGTCCCGGATCGAGGTCGAGGACCAGCCGGTCGGGGTTGCGCCGGATGCCGTCGTGCGTGAACCGCCATTGCGGCACGTGGATCTCGAGCGCGGCGATCTGACCCAGCCAGGCGAGGACGGCGGGGTTGTTGACCAGCGGGTAGGTGTTGGTGCGATCGGAGTGCGGCAGGTCGGCGCGGGGAACCCAGTCGGGGGTGCCTTCCCCCAGGTCCTTCTGGAAGAACGCGGTGCCCGGCGCGTCCGGGGTCCCGACGCCGTGCACCCATCGCTTGCGGGTGGCCGGGCGGAAGACCGTGTGCGGCAGCATCACGGGGGCGATGGAGGCGTAGTAGCCGATGACATCGGCCTTGGTCGTTCCCGTCTCGGGATAGATCACCTTGTCGAGGTTGGTGATGCGCAGACGGTGTCCGGCGATGCTCACGACCTGGGAATCCGTCGACTTCGCCATCGCCCCTCCTGTCAAGCCCTGCCGTCAACCTAGCCGATGGGCCCATTCTGGGTGTGTACTGGGCAGATGAGGTCGATCTGGAAGGGCGCGCTCACGTTCGGGCTCGTCAACGTGCCCGTCAAGCTGTACAGCGCCACCGAGGATCACGACGTCGGACTGCACCAGGTGCACGACGCGGACGGCGGTCGCATCCACTACGAACGGCGCTGCGACGTGTGCGGGAAGATCGTGCCGTACGCCCACATCGACAAGGCCTACGACGACGGCGAGCGCACGGTCATCCTGACGGCGGACGACCTGGCGGCGATGCCCGCCGAGCGCAGCCGGGAGATCGAGGTGGTCGAGTTCGTCCCCAACGAGCAGATCGATCCGATCATGTTCGACAAGAGCTACTTCCTCGAGCCGGACGGTGCATCGCCGAAGGCCTACGTGCTGCTGCGACGCACGCTCGAGTCGACCGACCGAACCGCCATCGTGCGATTCGCGCTCCGGCAGAAGACCCGGCTGGCCGCCCTGCGCGTCCGCGGGGACGTGCTGGTGCTGCAGACGCTGCTGTGGTCGGACGAGGTGCGCGAGGCGGCCTTCCCGGCGCTCGAGGACTCCGTGCGCATCTCGAGCAAGGAGCTGGAGCTGTCGTCGAGCCTCGTCGACTCCTACGCGAGCGATTTCACTCCGGACGAGTTCGTCGACGAGTACCAGCGCGAGCTGCGCCTCCTCATCGAACGCAAGCTCGAGCAGGGCGACGCCATCGACACCGAGGCCACTTTCGGTGAGGTCGCCGAGAAGGAGGACGAGGGCGGTGAGGTCATCGACCTGATGGACGCGCTCCGACGGAGCGTCGACAAGGCCCGCGGTTCCACGGACGCGAAGTCCGGGAGCTCTGCCGCGAAGCCGAAGAAGGTGGCGGCGACCTCGCCCGCCCCGGCGAAGAAGGGGAAGACCGGGGCAGGCAAGGCCGACAAGCCGGCCGCCGAGAAGTCCGCACCGAAACGGAAGGCGCAGTGACGCGCCTCGCCGTCGAGAACTGAGCGCCGGACGATGGTTCGGTTGAGACGGGTCGAACCGTATGCGAGCGCCGGGTACAGCCGGCTGCGTTCCGGCCGCGGATTCCGCTACCGCGATTCGGCGGGCGCCGCGGTGCCAGTGGAGGAGCGGGAGCGGATCTCCGCGATGGCGATCCCTCCGGCGTGGACCGATGTCTGGATCTCAGACCGGGCGAACGCCCACATCCTCGCGGTCGGGGTGGACGATGCCGGTCGGCGCCAGTACATCTACCATCCGGCCTGGCGGGAGGCGAGGGACGCGGTGAAGTTCGAGCGGGCACTCGAGCTCGCTGCTGCACTGCCTCCGGCTCGTGGTCGCGTGACGCGGGACCTCGCGACAGCTGGCACCACACAGGACCGGGTGCTGGCCACCTCGTTCCGCCTGCTCGATCGCGTTGCCGTGCGAGTGGGTGGAGAGGCCTACTTCGAGGCGAACGGGAGCTTCGGTCTATCGACCCTGCTGGTCCGGCACGTGCGCCTGGCCGACGAGACGCTGCGCCTCTCGTTCCCGGCCAAG
This sequence comes from Leifsonia sp., assembly GCA_040512695.1. Classification (GTDB taxonomy): domain Bacteria; phylum Actinomycetota; class Actinomycetes; order Actinomycetales; family Microbacteriaceae; genus Orlajensenia. The sequence continues at coordinate 23,649 of JBEVEO010000033.1, forward strand.
AGCGGTCAGCACATGATCGCCGAGGTGACGGATGCCGCGCTCGCCGAGGTCGCATCGGGGCTGCTCGAGCGCTCAGCGCGGTCGCGGTTCCTGGCCTGGCAGGACGACGACCGGTTCCGCCCGCTGTCCGCGGTCCAGATCAACGAGTACGTGCGCCTGGTCACGGGCGGCGACTTCACGGCGAAGGACTTCCGCACCCTGCGTGGCACGATCGCCGCCGCCGTCTCCCTGGCCGAGTCCGGCCCGCCGAAGACCGAGCGCGAGGCGGCGCGTGCCGTCCGCACCGCCGCCGTCGCGGCATCCGAGGTGCTCGGCAACACGCCGACGGTCGCGCGGACGAGCTACATCGATCCCGCTGTCATCGAGCGGTACCGCCGGGGCGAGACGATCGCGCTCACCGGGAGCCCGGAACGGGCGCTCCTGGATCTGCTCGGCGGGGACGCCTGACGTCAGGCGAGGAGCTGATGCTCCATGCGCACGTCCTCGTAGCCGCCGAACCCGCTGGCGTAGCCGGCGTTTCCGGGGTCGTAGGGGAGACCCGGGTACGCCGGGGCTCCGGGGTACGCGGGGAAACCGCGCGAGGTGTGCCCGAAGGCGCTCACCAGGCGGTCGTCGACGACGGTTCCGAGATACTCGCCGTCGGGCGTGACGGCTTCGGCGTCGCCCCAGGGGAACCAGCCGATCCATTCGCCGGTGGTGTCGAAGAGGTACTTGCTCTCGGTCGATGCGCGGAACGCGATCCACCGTCCGGAGAGGTCGTAGAGATATGCGGTCATTCGGGTGCCTTCGGTACGCGTTCGGGTCGCAGGAAGAAGTGAAGGAAATGCAGGGTTCGATCAGGAGAATGATGACGCCCGATGTGGGGGTGGCGCAAGCATTTCGCGCGAATTGTTTCCCAGACGCCGACGAACGCCGCCATTTCCCGTCTCAGCCGGCGAAAATCGTGCGGCGGACGGGAGCTGACGGCGTGTCGACGGCGTGGGCGGTGGTGCCCGTACTCGCCTCAGAGATCGATGGACTCGTTCGGCTCCAGAGCCGTGTATTCCCCGCCGCCCTGTTCCGTCGCCCAGCCCAGCCTCGCGTTCGACAGGTCCTTGCCGGCGCGGGAGAGCACCATCTCGTGCGTCGGGAACGCGTGCCGCGGCGCGACGGCCATGACGTAGTCCATGGCCTCTGCGATCTTCATCCACGGCCCGCCGGCTGGCACGGCGAGGGTGTCCACAGCCACTCCCGTCGGCACCGTGAACGAGTCCCCGGCGTAGTAGAGCGTGTCGTTCACGAGCACGCCGACGTTGTCCACCACCGGGATCGAGGAGTGGATGAGGGCGTGCTTGCCGCCGAAGAAGCGCAGCGTGAAGGCTCCGACGGTGATCTCGTCTCCGTCGCCGACCGGTTCGACGGGGAAGTCCGTCGCCGCGGCGACGACGCCGGCCGGTCCGAAGAATCGCACGTCGGGATTGTCGTCGCGGATGCGCTTGAGCTGCTCCGGCGTCCAGTGGTCCGCGTGCTCGTGCGTGATGACCACGGCGACGGTGCCGACGGACTCCGTGATCGCCGTCGTGAACGATCCGGGGTCGATGTAGAGCCTGTCGCCGTTCTGGTCGAGGACGAGCGCGGCATGCTCCAGCTTGGTCAGTCTCATGGTCCGAGCCAACACCACCCTCGGCACCTCGTGCAACACGCGCCCCGGCGATTCGGCACCAGCCACCGGCGACCTCCATAATCACCGTATGACAGCAGGCGCGGCGCTCCGGATCACGGTTGCCATCAATCCGAACGCGTCGTTCGGCCGCAACCGCGACGTGGGACCGCGCGTCGTCGAGTCGCTCATCCGTGCCGGGCACGACGTCGGCATGCTGCGCGAGGCGAACGTCGAGCTGCTGCGCCGCGAGGCCGAGCACGCCGTCGCCGCCGGAACGGACGCCCTGGTGGTGGTCGGCGGCGACGGCATGGTCTCCCTCGGCGCCAATCTCGTCGCAGGGACCGGCATCCCCTTGGGCATCATCGCCGCGGGGACGGGCAACGACATGGCCCGCGGTCTCGGCCTGCCCATCGACGATGCTGAGGCATCGACCCGGCAGGTGCTCGAGGCCCTGGGACGCCGGCCGAGGGCGATCGACGCCGCCAGGATCCAGCACGGCGACCTCTCGACCTGGTACGCCGGCGTCCTCTCGGCGGGATTCGATGCCGTCGTCAACGAGCGGGCGAACACCATGACGCGGCCGCGCGGCTCGAGTCGCTACATCCTCGCGCTCATGCGGGAACTGGTCACGCTGAAGCCCGTGCCGTACCGCCTCGTCATCGACGGCGTGGCGAGGGAGCTCGAGGGCATGCTCGTCTCCGTCGCCAACAACGTCTCGTTGGGCGGCGGGATGAAGGTCGCGCCCGATGCGCTCCTCGACGACGGGCTCCTCGACGTGTTCATCGTCAAGAAGCTCTCCCGCATCGAGTTCCTGCGCGTCTTCCCGAAGGTGTTCTCCGGAACGCACACGACGCATCCGGCTGTCGAGATCGTGAGGGCCAGGAGCGTGCGTCTCGAGTCGGGCGTGCCGATCGTGGCCTATGCGGACGGGGAGCGCGTCGGCCCGCTTCCGGTCGACGTCCAGATCGTCCCGGGGGCGCTCCACGTGCTCGCCTGAGCACGGTCGCGTCGATTTGGATCGGCCGTGGCGCTGTGGCATACTTTTCAAGTTGCAAAAACGGCCCCATCGTTTAGCGGCCTAGGACACCGCCCTCTCACGGCGGCAGCACGGGTTCAAATCCCGTTGGGGTCACAGAAGAAGAAAACCCCCGGCTCAGCCGGGGGTTTTCTGCATTCTGCGGGTCCGTCCGCTCACTCGCGGGAGCCGACGAGCTCCTCGTGCACCGGGTCGACTGCGCGGGCCGTTCCGGACGTCGGCAGGGTCGGGGGCACCGGCACGACGACGCCGTCGTGCGTCTCTCCCGCGGCCACACGGTGGTACGACATCCGGTCGATCGCGGCCAGGGCGAGGGCGGACAGGATGAACACGCAATGGATGATGACCTGCCACATGACCCCGGTCGACGTGTAGGTGTCGCCGCCGCCGAGATCGTTGCCGGATCCGGCATCCGTCATATCACCCACCTCGATGAACGTCTTGAGGAGGTGGATGGACGAGATGCCGATGATCGCCATCGCGAGCTTGACCTTCAGCACGTTGGCGTTGACGTGCGAGAGCCACTCGGGCTGGTCGGGGTGGCCGTCCACCCGGATCTTCGAGACGAACGTCTCGTAGCCTCCGATGATGACCATGATCAGCAGGTTCGCGATCATCACGACATCGATCAGGCCGAGCACGGCCAGCATGATGTTGGCCTCGGTGATCTCCGCGGTGTGCAGGAACACGTCCTCGGCGAGGTGCCACAGCTCGATCATGAACACGACGACGTAGATCGCCTGCGCGACGATCAGGCCCAGGTAGAGCGGGGCCTGCAGCCAACGGCTGAAGAAGATGAGATAGCCGATCCCGTTCGTCCAGGTGGACTGCGGGTACTGGCGGTTCTGGCGGGGCTGCGGGGGCATGGCGTTCACGTCTTGTCTCCTGAAAGGTCCTCGTGTCGCCATGCTAGCGATGCGTTCCCTGCGTGAATGCCGTGAGCGCATCCCGTCCGTTAGGCTGGTCGGCAGCGAAGGGGAGTATCCCACCTCGCCGTGTCCGTCATCACGGGCTGTGATGGCGCAGCCCCGGACCGGTGGCATCGTTCCTGGTGCGGGAGAGACTTTCGGCGTTCAGCCCACCCCATTTCACGCGAAAGGCCCCCATGGACCTCGCTCTTCCCGTCTGGTTCGAGATCGGATCCATCGTCGTCCTGACGTTGATCATCGTCGGCGACCTCCTGCTCGTGCTCAAGCGCCCCCATGTGCCGTCGTTCCGGGAGGCCGGCCTCTGGGTCGCCTTCTACGTCGCGCTCGCACTCGTCTTCGCCGGGCTCATGTTCGTGCTCGGCGATGCCGAGCACGCCGGACAGTTCCTGGCCGGCTGGCTCACGGAGTACAGCCTCTCCATCGACAACCTGTTCGTCTTCGTCGTCATCATGGCGCGCTTCGCCGTGCCGAGGAAGATCCAGCAGGAGGTGCTGATGGTGGGCATCATCATCGCCCTCGTCCTGCGCGGGATCTTCATCCTCATGGGCGCGGCGCTCATCGAGAACTTCAGCTGGGTGTTCTACATCTTCGGCGCCTTCCTGCTCTACACCGCGTGGTCGCAGGCGTTCTCGAACCACGACGACGAGGGGGAGAAGGAGAACGGCCTCATCCGCCTCCTGCGCCGGCGCGTCGCGATCTCGCCCGACTTCGACGGATCGAAGCTGCGCACCGTCATCGACGGCAAGCGCTTCTTCACGCCCATGATCATCGTGTTCATCGCGATCGGCACGACCGATCTCATCTTCGCGCTCGACTCCATTCCGGCGATCTTCGGCATCACGCAGAGTCCGTTCATCGTGTTCACGGCCAATGTGTTCGCCCTCATGGGGCTGCGCCAGCTGTACTTCCTCCTCGGCGGACTTCTCGAGCGCCTCGAGTACCTCAAGTACGGCATCGCGTTCATCCTGTTCTTCATCGGCGTCAAGCTGGTCTTCCACGCTCTGCACACCAACGAGGTCCCGTTCATCAACGGCGGCGAGGGTGTCGAGTGGGCGCCGGAGATCGACACCTGGACGTCGCTCGCCGTCATCATCGGATCGATGGCCGTTGCGACGATCGCCAGCCTGGTGAAGGCGCGGATCGATGCGAAGAAGCGCGGGCACACGCTCATGGAGGAAGTGCCGCACTTCACCGACGACTAAGCGCACCGAGTCGCCGTCCGCTTGCTACGGTGGGACATCGATGCGCACGGGTCCAGGGCGATGCGCGAGTGGGGGGCACGGTGCAGGGCGTCACGGGGGAGTACGGACTGCCGGGTGCGGCTGAGGCCGTGCAGGTGAGGTTCGGCGCGCGCAGCGACGTCGGACGGGTGCGCCGCGTGAACGAGGACGGAATCCTCGCCGCCGCCGGCGTCTTCCTCGTCGCCGACGGCATGGGCGGCCACGCCAAGGGCGACGCGGCCAGCCGTGCCGTCGTCGAGATCTTCGCCAGGGAGGCCGATGAGCTCACGACACCGCAACTCGTCCTCGACGCCATCGAGCGTTCGAACGACGACGTGCGCCTCCTCAGCGATGTCGGGGAGGAGGGGACGGCCGTCGCCGGAACCACCCTGTCCGGCGTCGCGTTCGTCGACGCCGGCGACGGGTCGGGCTTCCACTGGATGGTGTTCAACGTCGGCGACTCACGGGTGTACCGCTGGGACGGCCGACGCCTCGGCCAGGTGAGCGTCGACCACTCGGCCGTGCAGGAGCTGGTCGACGCCGGGCTCCTCGAGCAGAGCGAGGCCGAGAACCACCCCGACCGCAACATCATCACCCGCGCGATCGGCGCCGAGGACGATGTGGACGTCGACGTCTGGCTGATCCCCGCCGTCGGTCGCCAGGTCTTCATCGTCTGCTCCGACGGCCTCTCCAAGGAGGTCGACGACGACGACATCGTGCGCATGCTGCTCTCCTGCGAGGCGTCGGGGCCCGAGGACGGCGCCGGTATCGTCGACGCCGCGAACGCCCTCGTGGATGAGGCACTCGACCGCGGCGCTCGGGACAACGTCTCCGTCGTGATCGTCGAGTCCAGGGTCGGAGCGCCGGCCGAAGTCCGCGAGGCGACCCGGGACCGCGACGGCGGGCTGCGCTCGCTCGAAGACACCCGCCCGAGAGTGTGAGGAAACCTCTGATGCCGAATTACCGATCAGGCGGCGACTGGGTCGTGGCCGCAGAGGGCGACGTCATCCTCGCCGTGACGGGGGACTCCGCCGTGGCGGATGCCGTCGCGCTCTGGCCGCTCCTGGCTGCCGCGGACGTGACCGCTCCCGTGCTCGAACGGCTGACATCGCGGGGGCTGGCGGCGACGCCATGGTTCGTGCTCGTCGCACCGGCCGGCTCCGGCGCCCTGCGGGTCTTCGTGCGGGGCGATCACGCCGTGACGGTGAGCGGCCGCGCCGGGGATGTCGCCGTCTCCGGCCGCGATGCGTCGACCTGGCAGGAGCGCACGGTGCCCGAGGCGACGGGCTTCCGGTTCGGCGACGGCGCTTCGGTCGGCGACCTCCTGCCCCTGACCTCCGGAATCGTCCGGGCCTCCCACGTCGAATCGGCTGAGGCCGAGCCGGACGGCGAGACGATCGTCCGGTCCGTCGAGGACACCGTCGTCGTCCAGCGAACTGCTCCTCCTGCTGCTGCACCGGTCGCACCGGTGCCCGTGCCGGTGCCCGTCGCGCCCGCGCAGGACGTCGGCGAGGAGACCATCGCGGCGGTCGAGGACGCTGACGAGTCCCCGGCCGAGGACTCCGTCGACTCGGTGTCGACGAGCATCGAACTGCCGGCCTTCATCACCGGTGGAGCCGCGCCGGCTTCCGACGATCGCGAAGGCGACCACGACGGCCTGACGATCATGGGAGCCGATGTCCGCCGCCTGCTCGACGCGTCCCGGTCGACCGCACCGCCCGCACCACCGGCATCGGCCGTGCCGGTCGCTCCCGTCGTGCGCCTCCGGTTGCCGAGCGGGGCGCGGGAGATCATCGAGAACGACGTCATCATCGGGCGGGCCCCGAGTGTGAGCAAGGTGTCAGGAGCCCGCATCCCGCGCCTCGTCACGGTCGGCGCCGATGATCCGGACATCTCGCGCAACCACGTGCAGGTCTCGCTCGAGGGCGACACCGTCGTGGTGACCGACCTCGACTCGCGGAACGGCACCGTCGTGGCGTACCCGGGCAAGGCGCCGCAGAAGCTCCGCGCCGGGGAGTCGACGACGGTGCTCGTCGGCACCGTCATCGACTTAGGCGGCGGCATCACGCTCGAGGTGGTCTCAGACTGATGCGCCGCGCTCCGTCCACGCCGCCGGAACTCCCCGGCTACGCCTTCGAGGACCTCCTGGGATCCGGTGGGTTCTCCGACGTCTTCCTCTACGAGCAACGCCTGCCGCGACGCCGGGTCGCCGTGAAGGTGCTGCTCACCGATCAGCTCGATCGAGCCGTGCGCGCCCAGTTCGTCGCCGAGGCGAACCTCATGGCCCAGCTCTCGGCGCATCCGTACATCGTCACGATCTTCCACGCCGACGTCGCCGGCGACGGGCGGCCCTACTTCGTCATGGAGTACTGTTCAGGACCGAGCCTGGCCGATCGCTACAAGCGCGCGCCGTTCTCCGTCGAGGACGCCCTGCGCACGGGCGTCCGACTGGCCGGCGCCATTGCGACCGCCCACGCCGCAGGCATCCTGCACCGGGACATCAAACCGGCGAACGTGCTGACCAACGACTACGGCTGGCCGGCGTTGACCGATTTCGGCATCTCCTCCACGCTCGAGGACGAGCTTCCCGTGCACACCACGACGCTCCCGCCCCGCGGGGCCGACGCGGAGACGGGGAGCGGGCAGTCGGCTGTCGGACTCTCGGTGCCGTGGTCACCGCCGGAGATGTTCGGCGACGATCCGCAGCCCGACGTGCGCAGCGACGTCTTCTCGCTCGCCGCCACGATCCACACACTGCTCGCCGCTCGAACGCCATTCGAGGTGCCGGGCCGGTCGAACGGGACCCTCGACCTGATCGGCCGGATCGAGCGCGGAACCATCACGCCGATCGGCAGGGACGACGTGCCGTCCTCACTCGTCGCCGTGCTCGAGAAGGGCATGGCCTCCCGGCCGGAGGACCGCTACGCCAGCGCGACGGACTTCGCCAGGTCGCTGCAGCGCGTCGAGCTCGAACTGGGTTACGCCGCCACGACCATCGAGGTGCCGAGCATCGCACGGCGGCCGGCGGCCAGGGCGGCGAACGACGCCGACTCGGACGAGACGGCCGTGCGCTCCGTGACCACCATCGAGGCGCAGGCGCCCGCCCGCACGGCTGCGCCGAGCGAGGACGCCACCCGTGCGCGCGGCCCCGTCGTCGTCGATCCGTCCCCCCGTCGCAGCGTCCCGGACGACGGCACCGTCATCCGGCAGGAGCAGGACGAGTCGACGGTCATCCGCCCGCGTCCGCGCGCGGAGGCGACCGGAGCGGCGACGCCCGCCGCTGTTCCGCCGCCCGGGACCGGGGCGCGTCGTCGCCGCGGTCTCGCGATCGGCATCGGCGCCGCCACGGCCGTTCTCGTCGCCGGGGCGATCATCGCGGCCGTCCTCGTGGCCCCTTCCACGGCTCCCGGAGTCGGGCAGACCGCCAAGCCCGGATCCGACGTCTCCGCCATCGTCGGGGGTGCCGTTCCGTCGCCCGCCTTCGTCTCCGCGGTGCCGTCGGCGGACGGCACCGCCGTCACCTTCACGTTCGAGAACCCGGACGCCGAGAAGGGCGACGTGTACCGCTGGGCACTCACCGACACGCCGGACCAGGTCAACCGGAGCACCGATCCCGTCATCACGGTGACGGGCGTCGTTCCCGGCGACCGGATCTGCCTCGACGTCCGTCTGCAGCGCACCGACGGGGCCGTGTCCGAGGCGGGGAGAGGGTGCACGGCATGACCCCGCTCAGCGTCGACTACTGCGGCGAGCTCTACATCGTCGAGCCGGGGACGACCTTCACCATCGGGCGCGAGGCCGACCTGACGATCGACGACAACCCCTACCTGCACCGCACCTTCCTCACCCTCTCCGACGAGTTCGGCCTGTGGTGGCTCTCCAACGTCGGACAGCTGCTTTCCGCCACGATCAGCGACCCGACCGGCAGCGTGCAGGCCTGGGTGGCCCCGGGGGCGAAGATCCCGATCGTGTTCCAGACGATGCACGTGATGTTCAGCGCCGGGTCGACGACCTACGACTTCTCGGTCATCGCCCAGGACGACTTCTACAACACCTCGGTGACCGCCGAGCGCGAGGGGGGAACGACGACCATCCTTCCCGTCACCCTCACCTCCAGCCAGCGCCTGCTCATCGTCGCCCTCGCGGAGGGGATCCTCACGCAGGCGGTACCCGGGCGGGGAAGCATCCCGACCTCCTCCGAGGCCGCCGAGCGTCTCGGCTGGAGCATGACGACCTTCAACCGCAAACTCGACAACGTCTGCGAGAAGCTCGACAAGGTCGGCGTGGCCGGTCTGCGGGGAGGCCGGGGCAAGCTCGCGACCAATCGGCGGGCCCGTCTCGTGGAGTACGCGGTGGCCACCCGACTGGTCAGCATCGACGATGTCGCCCTCCTCGACGGGGCCCCGGCGGCCCTCGAAAGCGGAGGCGAGAACGGCTGAAGTGGCGTGTTAGCGTGTATCCGGTCGGAGCCTGGCTCCACGGATCGCACGCGGGGGCGGGGGAACGTCGTTTGGGCAGAGTCATGTCGTGGCTGCGCACGCGTCGCGGTGTCGCATCCGTCGTGGCCCTGGCCGTTCTCGCCGGTGTACCCCTGACCTTCGCCGTCCTGCACCCGGGCTATCCCGTTTCGGATGTGGACCTCCAGGCCCGCGAGGTCTGGGTCACGAACGGCAAGTCCCTCCTCGCCGGACGCCTCAACCGGCAGATCGAGGAACTCGACGCCGCCGTGCCGACCGCCTCGGGCGATTTCGACGTCATGCAGTCGGGCGACGACGTCTTCGTCGTCGACCGGAGCATCGGCGGCGTGGACCGGGTGGACCCGTCCTTCGTCACCCTGGGCCAGCACGTCGACATCCCCGTGGGGTCCGAGATCGCCTACGGCGGCGATTCGCTGGCGGTCATGCAGCCCGGAACCGGCAAGGTCTGGGTCATCGATGCCGCGGGAGAGCTCGTCTTCGACGCCAAGGCCAAGCCCGTCGCCAAGCTCGGGCGGAACGGCCACATCGCCGTCTCGACCACCGGTACCGTCTTCGCGACCGATCCGGACAAGGGGATCCTCTACTCGGTCGACGGGCCGGGGGGAGCAGTATCCACGCACGACCTGGACATCTCCGGCGACTACCAGCTGAGCGCCGTCGGCGAACGCGCCATCGTCCTCGACGAGAGGGCCGATGCCCTCGTCGTCGACGGCCGCAGTACCGAACTGCCCGGCACCGGGGTGCGCCTGCAGCAGGCGGGAGCTGACAACTCGTTCGCCATCGTCGCGACCGACGCCGCCCTCCTGGAGGTGCCGCTCGACGGCGGCGACGTCGTCACGGTGGACGCGCGCATCGACGGCGGCACGCAGGACGGCATCGCCGCTCCCGTCTGGCTCGACGGCTGCGCCCATGGCGCCTGGAGCGCCGGCCGCCGCTACGTCGCCGCGTGCACCGACGAGAAGACCGTGCGCGCCGAGATCCCGGGCGTCCTGCCGTCCACGCCCGTGGAGTTCCGGGTCAATCGCGACGTGATCGCCCTCAACGACCTCGCCACCGGCGACGTCTGGATGGTCGATTCCGACATGCGCCTCGTCGAGAACTGGGACGAGGTGACGCCGCCAGAGGAGGAGGATGCCGAGGAGGGCGACGAGAAGGCCTCCAAGCAGTCCTTCGAGGACACCCTGGCCGAGCGCACCGAGACCAACCGGCCGCCCATCGCCCGCGACGACACCTTCGGCGTCCGACCGGGGAAGACCACCGTGCTGCCCATCCTCGACAACGACACCGATCCCGACGGCGACGTGCTCACGGTGTCGAGGGTGGGAGAGGTCTCCGAGGTGCAGGGCAGACTCGACGTCATCGACGGCGGCCGAGCGCTGCAGTACACCCCGGCGGAAACCGCCCAGGGCACCGTCTCCTTCCGCTATGCGGTCAGCGACGGCCGGCCCGGCGGCGTCGCGGAGGCGCAGGTCAGCGTCGCGGTGAAGCCGCTCGAGGTCAACGAGCCGCCCGTCGCCCATCGCGAGGGCGCCGTGAGCGTGGAGCAGGGCCAACTGGTGGGCTACAACGTGCTCGCGGACTGGATGGACCCGGACGGCGACGACCTCTACCTCGTGTCCGCATCGTCCACGACCGGCGACGGCGTGCGCTTCGGCCCAGACGGCTACGTCACGTTCGAGCACAAGTCGGCGGAGCTCGGCCTCAAGGAGATCCCGTTCGTGGTCTCCGACGGCACGGCCACCGCCACCGGCGTGCTCACGGTCGACGTCAAGGCCACCGGGACGCTGAACCCGGTCGGCACGCCGGACTTCGCGGAGACCTTCGTCAACGAGACCGTCTCGGTCGCCCCGCTCGACAACGACGTGACACCGTCCGGCGCTCCGCTCGCCCTCCTCGGCATCACGGACGTCCCCGCCGAACTGAGCGCCGTGCCGAACCTCGAACGCGGGACGGTCGCCTTCTCCAGCGCCCAGCCCGGCAGCTACATCGTGATGTACAGCCTCGGCGCCGGGGCCGCGTCGAGCATCGGCCTCATGCGCATCGACGTGAAGGAGACGCCGAAGGACGAGCTGCCTCCGATCGCCGTCAAGGACACGGCGTTCCTGCGCGCTGCGGAGCCGGTGTCCGTCGACGTGCTCACGAACGACGTCTCACCCTCCGGACGCGTGCTCGCCGTGCAGTCCGTCGACTCCTCGGCCGCCGGCGACCTGGTGTCCGTCGAGCTCCTGACGAACGCCGTGGTGCGGATCACGGCGTCCGCCGCCCTCACGCAGCAGGTTCAGCTCACCTACACGGTCAGCGACGGCGTCTCGACGTCGACGGCCGGCATCACGGTCGTGCCCGTGCCGCCCCTCATCAAGCACCAGCCGCCGGTGGCCGTGGACGACGCGGTCAACGTGCGTGCAGGGGACATCGTGACGGTGCCGGTGCTCGACAACGACTACCATCCGGACTCGGCGACGATGTCGGTGGCGCCCGATCTCGTCGACACCTCTGCCGCCGGCGGTCTCGTGTTCGTCTCCGGCGACACGGTGCGCTACCAGGCGCCGGAGGCAGCGGGAACGTATGCGGCGAGCTACCAGGTGGCCGACGCGTTCGGCGAGTCCGCCGTCGCAACGGTTCGCTTCACCGTCGTCGCCCGCGACGGTGCCGACAACCAGGCGCCCACGCCGCTTCCCCTGACCATGCGCACCTTCGCGGAGTCCACCGTGAAGATCGACGTGCCGCTCGACGGCATCGACCCCGACGGCGACTCGGTCTACCTGCGCGGGGTGACGACCGTGCCGTCCTTCGGCCGTGTGGTCGAGACCAAGAGCGACTCCATCGTCTACGAGGCCTACCCGGGCGCCGCCGGCACGGACACCTTCACCTACGAGGTGGAGGACAGTCTGGGGAAGACGGCGAAGGGCACCATCCGCATCGGCGTGATCCCGCGCCCCGCCGTGAACCAGCCGCCGAACGCGGTCGACGACACGATCGAGGTCAAGCCGGGACGAACCGCCTCCGTGCCGGTCTGGCGCAACGACTCCGATCCCAACGGCTACGCGCTGGTGGTCTCGAAGAAGCTCCTCGACGTGGACAAGGGCATCACCGCGAAGGTGGCCGAGAACCGCGTCGTCGTCGACGCGCCGGAGAACGAGGGCACCTACTCGATCCGCTATCAGATCAGCAATGGCCACGGAGGAACGGACACGGCGTTCCTCAACGTCATCGTGACCGAGGCCGCAGCGCCGCTCTACCCGACCTCGATCGACCAGGTCATCGACCAGAAAGAGGTCGCGGACAAGAAGCGCCTCGACGTCGACGTGCTGGCAGGTGCCGAGAACCCCGGCGGCCTCATCGACGACCTCGTGGTCACGCTCGAGGGCGAGAACGCAGGCAAGGGCGAGATCCTCACGGGCGGACGCGTGCGGGTCGAACCGGGGGAGAAGCGGCAGACCATCGCCTACCGCCTCACCAACCCCGATGAGAAGCTCAGCACGACGTCGTTCATCGTCGTCCCGGCGAGGCCCGACGCCGAGGACAAGGACAAGGCCGACAAGGAGACGGACTTCCCGCCGCCGTTCCTCAAGCCCATGCCGGACCAGACCGTCAAGATGAACGGCACGATCAGCTGGACCGTGGCCGACATCGTCGAGGTGCCGTCCGGGCGTCCCGCCCTCGTGCTCACGGCCAGCGCGACCAACGGAGACGGATCGGCGGTCAACCCGAACCCGGCCACGCTGACCTTCACCCCGGCGAAGGACTTCCGCGGACCGGCCTCGGTGAGCTTCCTCGTGACGGATGGCGCGACGGCGGACGACCCGAAGGGCAAGAGCGCGCTCCTGACGATCCCGATCACGGTCGGAGACCCGAACTTCGAGGACGCCCCGCCATCGTTCACCCCGCCGGCGGTCAAGGTGGCTCCCGGTGAGGACCCGGTCACGATCGACCTGCAGGACTCGACCTCGCACCCGAATCCCGCCCTCATTCCCCAGGTGAGCTACAGCGGCCTCAGCGGGACGACGGCGGACGTGCAGGCGAGCCTCGACGGGTCGAAGCTCACCATCACCTCCCCGCTCGGGGTGCAGCCGGGCACGCGGGCGACCTTGACGTTCCAGTTGAAGTTCAAGGAGTTCACGGTTCCCGGCTCTGTCGACGTGACGATCGTCTCGTCGCCGCGTCCGCCGCCGCGTGCGATCGACGACAACGGAGACGGGAACGGGATCGAGACGCGGCCGAGCACCACAGTGCAGGTGAAGGTGCTCGACAACGACTTCAACCCGTTCGCTGCCCAGGGTCAGCCGCTCCGCGTCGTCGGGGCGGAGCTCGAGCAGGACGTCAAGGGCGGAGCAGCCTCGGTGAGCTTCACGGCGACCGGCGTGACCATCCGCACCGGGCCGGCGGCCACAGGCACGCTGACGGCGGTCTACCGCATCCAGGATGCGACGAAGGACCCGGCCCGCGAGACGCAGGGACGCATCACCCTGGTGATCCGCGACGCCCCCGACCAGCCCAAGGCGCCGTCCGCCTCCGAGGGCGACCAGTCGGCGACCGTGGCCTTCTCGGCTCCCGCGAGCAACAACTCGCCCATCACCGGCTACACCATCAGCTGGTCCGGGGGGACGAAGCAGGTGGCCAGCGCCGGCTCGTACACGATCGGCGGCCTGAGCAACGGCACCAGCTACACCTTCCAGGTCACCGCGACCAACGCCATCGGCACCTCGGCCGCCTCCCCGGCCAGCAACGCCGTGCGCCCGTTCGGCAAGCCGGGGGCGCCGTCGAGCGCCAAGCTGACCGCCACCTCGAACGGTTCCGGCGACATGACCATGAGCTGGGGGGCGCCGGCCGACGACGGCGGGCGCGCCATCTCCTCCTACAACCTGCGGTTCGTCGCCGGCAGCTCGTGGACCGGTTCGGACACCGGACGGTCCCGCCCGGCCAGCGGCAATCCGGGCACGACGTACCAGTACGAGGTGCAGGCCTGCAACACCGGTGGACAGTGCGGCGGCTGGGAGCGCTCGAACTCCGCCACGCCGACCTCCCCGCCGCCTCCGGCGGCTGCGGCGTACATCTGCAAGGGCGGCCCGAGCGGCGGCGGCAACGCGGTCGTCATGAGGTACGAGAACTTCAAGGGCGGCAGCTACCGCCTCGTCACGGCACTCAACGGCGACAGCAGCGCATTCAGCTACAGCGGGCCGTACGACCTCGGGACCAACGGCAAGGCGACCCTGCTCAACTGGCTGGGGGTCCGCCACGACGCGAGCATCACAGTCGAGATCTCCGGCGGTCCGACAGGGCTGCCGCGCACGAACGCGATCACGGGCGACAAGTGGAACTCGCTCTCCCAGGGGGAGTGCACCGGATGATGACAGGAACGGACGAACAGACATGGCAGTGACCCAGGAACAGGCGGAGTGGTTCGCCGACGCCTTCAACCGACTCGTCGGCAACGTGGAGCAGGCGATCCTCGGAAAGGATCACGTCATCCGCCTCGTGGTGACGGCCCTGCTCTCCGAGGGCCACGTGCTGCTCGAGGACTTCCCCGGAACGGGCAAGACCGTGCTGGCGAAGGCGCTCGCGAACACCCTCGACGGCACCAACTCGCGCATCCAGTTCACCCCCGACCTCCTGCCGTCGGATGTCACGGGCGTCACGATCTACGACCAGGCCAAGGGCCTGTTCGAGTTCCACAGGGGACCGATCTTCGCCTCGATCGTCCTCGCCGACGAGATCAACCGGGCCAGCCCCAAGACCCAGTCCGCGCTGCTCGAGGTGATGGAGGAGGGCCGTGTGACGGTCGACGGCGTCAGCCACTCCGTCGGGACCCCGTTCATGGTCATCGCCACGCAGAACCCCGTCGAGCAGGCGGGAACCTACACGCTCCCCGAAGCCCAGCTCGACCGCTTCCTCATCAAGACCTCGCTCGGCTACCCGGACCACGCCACGGCGGTCACGCTCCTGCTCGACTCCTCGAACCGCGCCAGGGCGTCGAAGGTCGCTCCGATCATCGCCTCCAGCTCGGTCACCACGATGGCCGAACTCGCTGCAGAGGTGTTCGTCGACGCCGCGGTGCTCGGCTACCTCAACGAGATCGTCTCGGCCACGCGCACCGACCCGTCGGCCGCCCTCGGCGTCTCGATGCGCGGCGCGCTGTCGCTCGCGCGCGCCTCCAAGACCTGGGCGATCGCCAACGGCCGCACCTTCGTCACCCCTGACGACGTGCGGGAGCTGGCGGTGCCCGTGCTCGCGCACCGCATCATCGTCGACCCGGAGGCCGACTTCGCCGGCGTCACGGCGGAGAAGATCGTCGACCGCATCCTCGTCGACATCGAGCCCCCGGCGTACCGCGCCGCATGAGCGAGGACACTCCGAACCGGGAACGCGCCGGATCGCAGGGCGGCTACGCCCTGCGATCGATCGCGCGTGCGCTCGGCTCGGGGGCGAGGACGCTCGGCCGGCTCGCGCGGCAGCTCCTCGGCAGGCTGTGGCGCGCCATCCGTCCGGTCACCGATTCCGTCGGTGCGGCCGGATGGCTCGTGCTGGGCGGCGTCGTCGTGTCGTTCCTGCTCAGCGGCATCCTCGGCTGGGTCGAGTTCACCTTCCTCGGCACGACACTGCTCGCCGCGTTCCTGATCGCGGTCGGCTTCGTCTTCGGCCGCGCGAACTTCGCGGTGCTCGTCGAGCTGAACCCGCCGCGCGTCGTCGCGGGCGAACGCGCGCTCGGACGCATGCTCGTCACCAACATCGCCCAGCGCGGATCGCTGCCGGTGCGGATGGAACTGCCCGTCGGTTCCGGTCTGGCCGAGTTCTCGATCCCCTCGCTGTCCGCCGCCGAGGAGCGCGAGGAACTCTTCGCCGTCCCGACCGCCCGCAGGGCGGTGGTCGTCGCCGGCCCGGCGGTGTCGGTGCGCGGTGACCAGCTGGGGCTGCTGCGCCGGGTCGTGCGCTGGACCGACCGGGTGGAGCTGTTCGTCCACCCGGTCACCGTCAGGCTCGGATCCTCCGCAGCCGGCCTCGTGCGCGACCTCGAGGGCGAGGTCACCAAGACCGTCACCGACAGCGACATCTCGTTCCACGCGCTGCGCGCCTACCAGCCGGGGGATGCGCTCCGGAACGTGCACTGGCGCACCTCGGCACGCACCGGTCAGCTCATGGTGCGGCAGTTCGAAGAGACCAGGCGCACCCAGCTCACCATCGTGACGAGCTGCGAGCGGGACCGCTACGCCTCGGAGGACGAGTTCGAGCTCGCCGTCTCGGTCATGGCATCGCTCTCGCTGCAGGTCATCCGCGACGGCACCAACATCAGCGTCGTCACCGAGGACCGCCAGCTGCGCACGGCGACCCCCATCGCCCTGCTCGACGACACCAGCAGGCTGGAGCCCGTCTCCGGACGCTTCGCCGGCCTGCGCGACTTCACTCGGGACGCCACGAAGCGACTGCCGGCGCCGAGCGTCGCCATGATCATCAGCGGCTCGCTCCAGCCGGTGATCGACTTCCGCAGTGTCGAGACCCTGTTCGGGCGCGACACCACCACGATCTGCTTCAGGATCGCCCTCGACGAGCCGGCGCGGATCGCCAAGGTATCCGGCCTCACCGTGCTCACCATCTCGAGCCTCGACGATCTGCCCAAGCTCCTCAGACGGGTGAACGGATGACCCGCAGGAACGCCATCGACGTCGGCGTGCTCACCGTGCTCTCCTTCATCGCCGTGCTGGGCTTCGAGCCGGCCTTCGGCCAACAGAACTTCCTGCTGGCGGGAGTGGGAGGCCTCATCGTCGGAACCGGCGTCGCGGTGCTCGCCTCGTCCCTCCGCTTCGGCGTGCTGCTCTCGGTGCTGACCGGCATCGCAGCGTACTTCCTCCTCGGCTCGGCGTTCACGATGCCCGCCGAAGCGACGCTCGTGGTGCTGCCCAACCTCACCACCCTGGCCGGGCTGGCGCTCGGAGCGGTCTACGGCTGGGCCGACATCCTCACCCTGTCCACCCCGGTCGAGGCGCCGTACTACCTGCCCGTGCTCCCGTTCTTCGCGGCCTGGCTGGTGTCGCTCGTGAGCACGATGCTCGCCATCCGCTGGCTCACGCCCGAGCGTCGCACGGTGCGCCGCTCCGCCGTCCTGCTGGTCGGACCGGCCATGCTCTACGTCGCCGGCATCCTCGTGGGAACGGATGAGGCCTACCTCGCAGGTCTCCGCGGTGTGAGCTTCGCCGTCATCGCCCTGATCTGGCTCGGCTGGCGTCGAGCGGGCCTCGAGTCGGCCACGGCGGACGGCGCCCGGATCCTCCGGCGCAAGATCACGGGGACCGCGATCATCGTCGTCGGGGCCGTGGTGGTCGGCGCCCTCCTCGGCGCCGTCCTCACTCCGCCGCCCGGTGACCGCTTCGTGCTCCGCGAGAAGATCGAACCACCCTTCGACCCGCTCGACTACCCCAGCCCGCTGGCCGGATTCCGCAGCTACACCAAGGACCTGGCCGACACCGAGCTGCTCACCGTCTCGGGGCTGAAGAGCGGGCAGACCATCCGCCTCGCCGCCATGGACGCCTACAGCGGACGTCTCTGGGATGTCGCCGGCCCTGACGTGGATCGGGACGGCGGCTTCCGCCTCGTCGGCAGCAGCCTGCCTGCGCCATCGCTGTTCAGCCGGACCGGGAGCGAGACCCTGAAGGTCACGATCGACGACTACTCCGACGTCTGGCTGCCGTCGACCGGCTATCCGTCGTCGCTGGACTTCGGATCCGCCCCGCCCGCGGTGACCGAGACCCTGCGGTACAACGCCGACACCGGGACCGCGGTGCTGGGCGGCGGCATCGAGCCGGGATTCCGCTACAGCATGAGGACGGCCCAGCAGAAGAGCTACCGTGACGAGGACCTGGCCACCGTGCCGATCGCGAAGGTCGCCCTTCCGCCGGCCGAGAACATCCCCGATGTTGTGGTCGCCAAGGCGATCGAGTTCGCCGGCGATGCCGAGACCCCCATCGCCCAGCTGCGGGCGATCGAGAGCTCGCTCAAGACGCAGGGCTTCCTCAGCCACGGCCTGGCCTCGGACGCGGTGCCGTCGCGCGCCGGTCACGGCGCCGACCGGATGGTCGAGCTGTTCACCCGGTCGCAGATGGTGGGCGACCAGGAGCAGTACGCGTCGGCGATGGCCCTCATGGCGCGCTCGCTCGGCTACCCGGCACGGGTCGTGCTCGGCTTCGCCCCCGAGGTCTCCGACGAGGACCAGGACGTCACGATCACCGGTGACGATGTGACCGCCTGGGTCGAGGTCGCCTTCGACGAGGTCGGCTGGATCCCGTTCTACCCGACGCCGGAGCAGACCGACGTTCCGCAGGACCAGACCCCGAAGCCGAAGTCCGAACCCCAGCCGCAGGTGCGCCAGCCCCCGCGCTCGGAGAACCGCGCCGACGACCTCCTCACCGCTGTCGAGGTCGACGACAGCGACAGGGACAAGAGGGATCCGCTGTTCGCGGTGCCGCTCTGGGCCTGGGTCGTCGGCGGGATCATCGGGATCCCGCTGCTCGTCATCGGCATCCCGCTCCTCGTGATCGCGGTGCTCAAGCGCCGCCGCCGTGCCCGGAGACGGAACCGCGGCAGCGGGGACCACCGCGTCGCCGGCGCCTGGGACGAGCTCGCCGACGGCTATGCCGAGCTCGGCTTCGACGTGCCACGTCGCGCCAGTCGCACCCAAGCCGCTCGACGCCTCGAGGAGCAGCTGCAGGCAGAGGGCGTGACCGCCGACGCGACCACCGCGCCGGACGGGCAGCCAGCTCCCGGCCCGATCCGCCTCCTGCCCATCGCCGACGCGGTCGACGCTGCCGTGTTCGGCGGCACGACGATCGAGGACGCGACGGTGGGCGAGCGCTGGAGCGAGGTCGATGCCTCGCTGAGCGTCGCCCGCACCGCCGTCGGCCGCACCCGCCGACTGCTGTCGGCTTTCCGCATCCGTTCGAAGCGGGACTGGAACCGCGTCGACCTCTCCGGCTCCGCCTCCGCCGCACGGCCGAACCCGGCGGAATAGGGTGGCGTGATGGCAGAGTCCGATTTCATCGTTCCGCCCCCCGGGCTGATCCCCGCGCGGCCGGAGGCCGACGCTCCGGCGAGTGAGGCCGAGCCGATCGTGGCCACCTATCCGTCGTTCCGTCCGGTGCAGCCGCAGCCGCTGCCGACCCTGCCGCCCGCCGCTGCTGCCGTTCCGACTCCCGCCGCCGTGACCGCGCCGGTTCCCCGGCAGGACGGCGAGCCCGGCACCGGCCAGTGGCTGCTCCACCTCGGCGACGGCCGGTCGGTCGCGGTCGACGGGACCGTCGTGATCGGGCGCGATCCCGCCGCCGTCGCTGGGCATCCGCTGGCCACCCTCCTCGCGGTGACGGATGCGACCCGCTCGGTGTCCAAGACCCACGCACTGGTGGACCTCGAGGCCGGCGATCTCGTCGTGACCGACCTGCACTCCACCAACGGCGTCGTCGTGACCCGCACCGACGGCACCGTCACGGAGGCTGTTCCCGCCACCCGCCTCGCGCTGCAGGACGGCGACGCGCTCGCGCTCGGCGAGTTCCTCGTGCGAGTCTCGCGCGAGTGACGGATGGTAGCCTTGTCGCGTGCTGAACGTCCGACTCCTCCTTCTGTGCCGCGACGGGTCTTGATCCTCAAGCCCCACCCGTCGCGGAGTCTGCCATTGGCTGATCACCAATCCACCGGAGTATGACCATGACAAGCACGACGACAGTTTCCGAGCATCCGCGCACCCTGGCCGAGAAGGTCTGGGATGCCCACCTCGTCACGAAGGGCGAGAACGGCGAGCCCGATCTCATCTACATCGACCTGCACCTGGTGCACGAGGTCACGAGCCCGCAGGCCTTCGACGGCCTCCGCCAGGCCGGCCGTCCCGTGCGACGGCCCGACCTGACGATCGCGACCGAGGACCACAACACCCCCACCATCGGCATCGACAAGCCGATCGCCGACCTCACCAGCCGCACCCAGATCGAGACCCTGCGCCGCAACTGCGACGAGTTCGGCGTGCGCCTGCACTCCCTCGGCGACATCGAGCAGGGCATCGTGCACGTGGTCGGTCCGCAGCTCGGCCTCACCCAGCCGGGCATCACCGTGGTCTGCGGGGACTCGCACACGTCGACGCACGGCGCGTTCGGCGCCATGGCGTTCGGCATCGGCACGAGCGAGGTCGAGCACGTGCTCGCCACGCAGACGCTGCCGCTCAAGCCGTTCAAGACGATGGCGATCAACGTCGACGGGACGCTGCGCCCCGGCGTGACGGCGAAGGACATCATCCTCGCCGTGATCGCCAAGATCGGCACCGGCGGCGGTCAGGGCTATGTGCTGGAGTACCGCGGCAGCGCCATCCGCGCGCTGTCGATGGACGGTCGCATGACGATCTGCAACATGTCCATCGAGGCCGGGGCGCGCGCGGGCATGGTCGCACCGGACGACACCACCTTCGACTACGTCCGCGGCCGCGCGCACGCGCCGACCGGCCGGGACTGGGACGACGCCGTCGCCTACTGGCGCACGCTCACGACGGATGACGGCGCCACCTTCGACGCCGAGGTGTTCATCGACGCAGACGAGCTCGAGCCTTTCGTCACCTGGGGGACCAACCCCGGTCAGGGCGTCTCGCTGAGCGAGTCCGTGCCGAACCCCGCCGAGATCGCCGACCCGCACGAGCGCGCAGCGGCCGAACGCGCGCTCGAGTACATGGATCTCGCAGCAGGGACGCCGCTCAAGGACATCGCCGTCGACGCGGTGTTCATGGGCTCGTGCACCAACAGCCGCATCGAGGACCTCCGGGCCTTCGCATCCGTCATCCAGGGCAAGAAGAAGGCCGATGGCGTGCGCGTCATGGTCGTCCCCGGTTCGGCCCGGGTGCGCATCGAGGCGGAGGCCGAGGGCCTCGACAAGATCATCACCGACTTCGGAGCGGAGTGGCGCTTCGCCGGATGCTCGATGTGCCTGGGCATGAACCCCGACCAGCTGGCACCGGGGGAGCGCTGCGCGTCGACATCGAACCGCAACTTCGAGGGCCGCCAGGGCAAGGGCGGACGCACGCACCTGGTCTCCCCGCTCGTGGCCGCTGCGACCGCCATCCGCGGGACGCTGTCGAGCCCGTGGGATCTCGATGCGTCGACCGTGAGCGAGGGGAACTGACATGCAGAAGTTCGACACCGTCACCGGCATCGCCGTCCCGTTCCGACGCTCCAACGTCGACACGGACCAGATCATCCCCGCCGTCTACCTCAAGCGCGTCACCAAGACCGGCTTCGAGGACGCCCTCTTCGCCGGCTGGCGTCAGGACCCCGATTTCGTCCTCAACCGACCGGAATACCAGGGTGCCAGGGTGCTCATCACCGGTCCGGACTTCGGCACGGGGTCGTCCCGCGAGCACGCCGTCTGGGCGCTGCGGGACTTCGGGTTCGACGTGGTCCTGAGCCCGCGTTTCGGCGACATCTTCCGCGGCAATTCCGGCAAGCAGGGACTGCTCGCCGGCGAGGTGGCCGAGCCCGACATCGAGCGCCTGTGGGCGGTCATCGAGGCCGAGCCGGGAATAGAGGTGACCGTCGATCTCGTTGACCGAAGCGTCAGTGCCGGGTCGGTGACCGTGCCATTCGCGATTGACGATTACACTAGGTGGCGGCTCCTGGAGGGGCTCGATGACATCGGGCTCACCCTGAGAGACGCGGATCGGATCGAGGAATTCGAGTCGATGCGCGAGAGCTGGCGGCCGCGAACCCTGCCGGTCAAGCAGGCTTAGAGCTGGAGACAACATTTCTTTGAACACACTCGGTGAAGACGCACGCAACCACGGCACGGCCGTCGGCCTGAACGTCGACAGGATCACGATCAACGGCGGCAAGCCGTTGCGTGGCCGGATCGAGGTGAAGGGTGCGAAGAACCTCGTCACGAAGGCGATGGTCGCCGCGCTCCTCGGTGAAACGCCGAGCGTGCTGAAGGACGTCCCCAACATCAGCGACGTCCGCATCGTGCGCGGCTTGCTCGAGGTGCACGGCGTTCGCGTCGTCGAGGGACTCGAGGAGGGCGAGCTCATCTTCGACCCGTCCAACGTCGAGAGCGCCCACTTCGCCGACATCGACGCCCACGCGGGTTCGAGCCGGATCCCGATCCTGTTCTGCGGCCCCCTGCTGCACCGGCTGGGCGAAGCCTTCATCCCCGACCTCGGCGGCTGCCGCATCGGCGACCGCCCCATCGACTTCCACCTCGACGTGCTCCGCAAGTTCGGCGCCGTCGTCGAGAAGCTCCCGAGCGGCATCAGGATGTCGGCGCCGAACGGCCTCAAGGGCGCCAAGGTGTCGCTGCCGTACCCGAGCGTCGGAGCCACGGAGCAGGTCCTCCTCACCGCAGTGCGCTCGGAGGGCATCACCGAGCTCAAGGGCGCGGCGATCGAGCCCGAGATCATGGATCTCATCAACATCCTGCAGAAGATGGGTGCGATCATCACGGTCGACACCGACCGCGTGATCCGCATCGAGGGCGTCGAGCGTCTCGAGGGCTACACCCACCGGGCGCTCTTCGATCGCAACGAGGCGGCCAGCTGGGCGTCTGCGGCCCTCGCGACCGACGGCGACATCTTCGTCGGCGGTGCACGCCAGAGCGAGATGCTCACCTTCCTCAACGTCTTCCGCAAGGTCGGAGGCCAGTTCGAGATCCACGACGACGGCATCCGCTTCTGGCACCCCGGCACGCCGCTCAACCCCGTCTTCATCGAGACGGATGTGCACCCCGGATTCATGACCGACTGGCAGCAGCCGCTCGTCGTCGCCCTCTCGCAGGCGCAGGGCGTCTCGATCGTGCACGAGACCGTGTACGAGCAGCGCTTCGGCTTCGTCGACGCCCTCGTCGAGATGGGCGCCGAGATCCAGGTGCACAAGGACTGCCTCGGCGGGCAGGCCTGCCGTTTCGGCCAGCGCAACTTCAACCACTCGGCCGTGATCGTCGGGCCGAGGAAGCTGCACGGCGCCGACATCGAGGTGCCCGACCTGCGCGGGGGCTTCAGCCACCTGATCGCCGCCCTGTCCGCCGAGGGCCCGTCGACCGTCTCGAACGTCGGCATCATCGCCCGCGGCTACGAGAACTTCATCGGAAAGCTGCGCCAGCTCGGGGCCGACTTCGTCCTCGAAGGATAATAGGGGGATGGCTGTTCCCCCTTCATCGACGAAGCGCGCTCCCCGGGAGTCCCGGAAACCGTCGATCTTCTGGTTCTTCGCGGCCCTCGCACTCCCGCCGATGAACCTGTCCATCAAGTTCCATTTCCACAATCCCGAGAAGCTGCCCGCCGAGGGAGCGCTCGTGCTCTCGCCGAACCACTACAGCGAGATCGACCCGCTCGTGATGGGCGTCGCCGTCTTCAAGCAGGGCCGCCTTCCGCGGTTCCTGGCCAAGGCATCCGTGTTCAAGGTCCCCGTGCTCGGAGGGCTGCTCCGAGCCTCCGGGCAGATCCCGGTCGAGAGATCCGGAGGGAGCGGGCATCAGGCGCTGCGCGCTGCCGAGGAGCTCGTCGAGAACGGCCGTCTCGTCGTCGTCTACCCCGAGGGCTCCCTCACCCGCGATCCCGACCTGTGGCCGATGCGCGGGAAGACGGGCGCTGTGCGCATCGCGCTCGAGTGCGGCATCCCCGTCATCCCCGTCGCGCACTGGGGCACGCAGCAGATCATGCCGCGGTACGGCAAGAAGCTCGTCCTGTTCCGGCGCAAGCGCGTCGACGTCGCCTTCGGTGATCCCGTCGACCTGGACGAGTTCCGCGGCAGGCCGCTCGAGCCCGCGCTGCTGCTCGAGGCGACCGCCCGGGTGATGGATGCCATCACGGCGCTGCTCGCCGACCTCCGCCACGAGCAGGCGCCAGCCGAACGCTGGGACCCCGCGAACCACCGCCAGACCGAGACCGGCCGCTTCGATGGCTAAGCCCGTCAAGCCCCGCACCAGGGTCGCCGTGCTCGGTGCAGGCAGCTGGGGGACGACCTTCGCGAAGATCCTGGCCGACGGCGGCGCCGACGTGGTCCTCTGGGCACGCCGCCCGGAGCTCGCACGGGAGATCCAGGAGGCCAAGCGCAACAGCGACTACCTCCCCGGCATCAACCTGCCCGTGTCGCTGCGTGCGACGACGCGCCTCGACCTCGCCCTCGCCGGGGCCGAGCAGGTGTTCCTCGCCGTGCCGAGCCAGTCGCTGCGCGCGACCCTGTCGGCCGCGGAGCCCCACCTCGGCGCCAACGCCATCGTCGTGTCGCTGATGAAGGGCGTCGAGAAGGGGACCGACCTCCGCATGAGCGAGGTCATCGCCCAGGCGCTTCCCGTCGCGCAGGAGCGCATCGCCGTGGTGTCCGGACCGAACCTCGCCCTCGAGATCGCGAAGGAGCAGCCGACCGCCGCCGTCGTGTCGTCGACGAGCCTCGAGACGGCGCAGGCCGTCGCCATCCTGGCCTCCACCCCCTACTTCCGCACCTTCGTGAACACCGACGTCATCGGCACCGAGTTCGGCGGCGTGCTGAAGAACCTCATCGCCGTGGCCATCGGCATCGTCGACGGCGTCGGCTACGGCGAGAACACGAAGGCGTCGATCATCACCCGCGGCCTGGTCGAGATGACCGACTTCGCGGTCGCGCACGGCGCCCAGGTGGAGACCCTGTCCGGCCTGGCCGGGCTCGGCGACCTGATCGCGACCTGCCAGTCGCCGCTCTCCCGCAACAACACGGCCGGCCGGCTGCTCGGGCAGGGCCTGTCGATGAGCGACGTCGTCAAGCAGATGAAGCAGACGACGGAGGGGTTCGCATCCGTCGGGCCCGTGCTCGAACTCGCGAAGGCGAAGGGCGTCGAGATGCCCATCGTCGAGCAGGTGCGGCAGGTGCTCGCCGGAACCCTCAAGCCAGCGGACATCGCTCCGCACCTCACGACAGACTCGGACGAGCCCCAGGGCGAAAGGAATCTCGATGACGCACAAGCTCACGGTGGTGCTGCTGTTTGGCGGTCGGTCAAGCGAGCATTCCATCAGCTGCGCGACGGCGGGCGGCGTTCTCTCGGCGATTGACCGGGAGAAGTACGACGTCATCCCGGTCGGGATCACGCGGGACGGCGCCTTCGTGCTGGAGTCCGACGACGCCCACCGCTTCGGCCTCGACCCGCTGGCGCTGCCCGAGGTGGTCGACAACGGCACTCGCGTGCTCTGGCCGGACAGCGCGGCGTCGCGCTCGCTCCGGGTGACGGATGCCGACGGATCCGTCCGTGTGCTCGGCGATGTCGACATCGTCTTCCCGATCCTGCACGGACCGTTCGGCGAGGACGGCACCCTGCAGGGGATGCTCGAGCTGATCGGCCTGCCGTACGTGGGCTCCGGCGTGCTGGCCAGTGCCCTCGGCATGGACAAGCACTTCACGAAGCTCGTGCTCCAGCACGCCGGCATCGCGGTCGCGCCGTGGCGCACCATCACGGCCGGCGAATGGGACGACGACCCCGATGCCGTGCGCTCCGCCGTCGCGGGACTGGGGCTACCGGCGTTCGTGAAGCCGGCGAGGGCGGGATCGAGCGTCGGGGTGAGTCGCGTGGAGCACGTCGACGAGTTCGACGCGGCGTTCGCGACGGCCTTCGCCGAGGACGACAAGGTGCTCGTCGAGACCGGCGTCGTCGGTCGCGAACTCGAGATCGCCATCCTCGGCGGCCGTCAGGGCGAGAGGCCGCGCGCCTCCGTCGCCGGCGAGGTCGTGATGACCGGCCGCGACTTCTACGACTTCGACGCCAAGTACCTCGGCGCCCCCGGCGTCCAGCTGGTCTGCCCGGCCGACCTGCGCGACGACCAGCTCGACGAGATGCGGCGCATCGCCATCGCGGCCTTCGAGGCCATCGGGGCGGAGGGACTCTCGCGGGTGGACTTCTTCCTCACGGATGACGGCTTCGTCATCAACGAGATCAACACCATGCCCGGCTTCACGCCGATCTCGATGTTCCCGACGTGCTGGCTGAACTCTGGTCTCAGCTATCCCGAGCTCATCGACGACCTCATCGGCGTCGCCGTGGACCGCGGAGTGCGCGTCGGCTGATCAGCCGGCCGTGGCTTCCGGGTCCGGCACGTCGGTCACGTCGGTGCACTGCGCCGTCGGCGCGATCACGGAGACGGCGGAGGCGAGGTCGGCGAGCGTCGTCGAGCCGCTGACGATGTCGTAGTCGAGGATGACCTCGACGGCCGGGGTGCGTCCGAAGGTCGTGAAGCGGTACTTCGGCGCATCCGAGTCGTCCTGGATCCAGTCGACGCCGTTGACGCTCACGCACTCCTGGGTGGTCGGCCCGGGGGAGGGCACGCCGCAGCGCAGCAGGACGGCGGCAGGGTCGCCCCATGCCCCGGTTCCCTGGGCGTCGGTCTCGCGAGCCGACTGGTCGGCCACCGTGGACGGCAGCCGCACGACGACGTCAGCACAGGCGGTGGCCTTCGCATCCGCAGCCGGCTCGAGGGAGACCGTGGCGGCGCAGCCCGTCAGTACGAGGGAGACGAGGGCAATGGCTGACAGCGCGAGCGGGCGCGACGCGGAACGAGGAGACATCGGTTTCAGGCTACCGTGTGAGGAATGAGCAACCCTGCGAGCCCGCCGCCCGCCGACGTGACGGTGGGCGAGCTGAGCGAACTGGCCGTCCTCGCGCGGATCTTCCCGCGCCTGCCGGACGCAGGCGCCACGATCGTCGGGCCGGGCGACGATGCGGCGGTGATCGCAGCAGCCGACGGACGCTTCGTCGTCACCACGGACATGATGGTGCACGGTCCCGACTTCCGGCTGGCCTGGTCGCGGCCGTTCGAACTGGGCTGGAAGGCCGCAGCGACGAACCTCTCCGACGTCGCGGCCATGGGAGCCAGGCCGACCGCCATCGTGGTCGCCATCGCCGTTCCGCCGTCCCTGCCGATCTCCGTCGTCGAGGGCTTCGCCGACGGCCTCCGCGCGGCCTGCACGGCGCTGGCCCCCGGCTGCGGCGTGGTCGGCGGCGACCTGTCGGTCTCGCCGACGTTCACGATCGCGGTGACGGCGTTCGGCGACCTCGAGGGGCGGCGCCCCGTTCTCCGCTCGGGAGCCGCAGTGGGGGATGTCGTCGCGATCGCCGGTCGCGTCGGTGAAGCGTCCCTCGGCCTGGACCTGCTGTTCAGCGATGGCGTCGGTGACGACGGCGAGCCGGATGCGGACCGCGCGGACGACGTGCGGCGCCGGCATCCGGAGGCCGTGGCGGCGCAACTGGCGCCCGAGCCCCCCATCGCAGCCGGACCGATCGCCGCCATCAACGGCGCCACCTCCATGCTCGACGTCTCGGACGGGCTCTCGCTCGACGCGGCGCGCATCGCGCGGGCCAGCGGGGTCGGCATCGACTTCGATCCCGGCGCCCTCGGCGACGACATCGAGCGCGCCCTCGGCGGTGGTGAGGATCACGGGCTGCTCGCGACCTTCCGGCCCGGAACTCCGTTACCGGCGCCGTTCCGCGTCATCGGTCGGGTCACGGGCGATGCCGGCGTCGTGTCGGTCGGCGGCGTTCCCCACGCGGCGGTCGGGTGGGACCCGTACGCCGGGTGGGACGGCGGAACGGGCTGAGCTCAGTCCTCCAGCGCCCGATGCGCGGCCGCGACGGCGGTCGCCCACCAGAGCGTCGTCTCGCCGTACTTCTTCTCCCGGTCGAGCGTCAGGCCGTGCGGAAGGGTGGGCGCGCCCGATCGCGTGCTCCGCTCGACCATCACGGTGGCATCGGGCGCGAGCCGATGCACGAGCGTGGCGAGCACCCGGTCGAGTTCCGCGCCTTCGAGGTCGTACGGAGGATCGATGAACACGAGGTCGAAGGTGGCGTTCGAGGCGTCGAGGAAGCGCTGGACGTCCGAGGCGCTCACCGCGATCGCCGGGGGAGCGGACGACGGGGCGACCCGCAGGACGGCTGCCGTGTTGGTGCGGCAGACCTGGGCGGCCGCGGCGTTCCGCTCGACGAGGACCACGGATGCCGCGCCGCGGCTCGCGGCCTCGAGTCCGAGCGAGCCCGAACCGGCGTAGAGGTCGAGGACGCGGGCGCCGCGGATCTCGTCGCGCGCGTCGAGGGCCGAGAAGATGGCCTCGCGAACTCGGTCGCTCGTGGGCCGGGTTCCGGCCCGCGGGACGGCCAGGTTCAACGAGCCGGCGAAACCGGAGACGATGCGGGTCATGGTGGATCGAGCCTATCGGCGCGCCGTCCGGAGTGTGATGATTGAGGGGTGGCCGAGACGACGAGTGCTCCACGGTCGATCGATCAGACCGTGCTCGACACGCTCTGGGATTATTCGGATCCTGCGGGGTCCGCTGAGCGCTTCCAGGCAGCCGCGGACGACCCGGCCTTCAGCGAGGAGGCGCGCGAGGAGATCGCCACCCAGCTCGCCAGGGCGCTCGGACTGCTCGGCTCCTTCGATGATGCGACAGCCGTGCTCGACGCGATCACCCCGTCGTCATCGATCGTCGAGGCCAGGATCGCCCTCGAGCGAGGTCGCCTGCTCGTCGAGCAGAAGGATCCGGCCGCGGCGATCGCCCTGTTCACGAAGGCCTCCCGCCGCGCGGCTGCCGGCCGGGTGACGTTCCTGGTGCTCGACGCGCTGCACATGCTCGCCCTCACCGATGTCGGACACGAGCAGGAGTGGGCCGAGGTGGGCTTCGCGGTGCTGGAGCGCTCGACCCAGCCACGCACCCGTCGCTGGGGTGTCGCCCTGCACAACAACCTCGGCTGGTACCTGCACGACGGCGGGCATCCGCAGGAAGCGCTGCCGCACTTCGAGCGCGCTCTCGAGTACGCGGAGGAGGCGGGCACCGCCGACCAGCGCTTCATCGGACGGTGGGCGATCGGCCGCTGCCTGCGCACGCTCGGCCGCGACGACGAGGCGCTCGCCCTGCAGCGATCGCTCGAACGGAAGCGCAGCGACGACCCGTACGTCCTCGCCGAGATCGCGGCGTTGACGGGGGAGCGCTCTACGATCGAGGAATGACCTCGCCATCCGCCGACGCCCTCCCCGGCGGCCAGGCCGGCGGTCTCGACGCGCCGCTCGCGAAGGTGGTCGGACCGCGCACGGCCGCGCCGCTCGCCAAGGCCTTCGGCATGCGCACGGTCGGCGACCTGCTGAGCCACTATCCCCGCCGGTACGCCCGCAGGGGCGAGCTCACGGCGCTCGACCGCCTGCCCCTGGATGAGAACGTCACCATCGTGGCCGAGGTGCGCGAGGTGCGCGGACGGTCCATGAAGGCGCGTCGCGGCAGCATCCTCGAGGTCTCCATCTCGGACGGGTCCGGAATCCTCACGCTCACGTTCTTCAACCAGGCCTGGCGCGAGAAGGAGCTGCGTCCGGGGGTGCGGGGAGTCTTCGCGGGCAAGGTCACGGCCTACCGCGGCGCCCTGCAGCTCGCCCACCCCGATTACGATCTCTTCGACGACGACTCCGTCGCCCTCAGCGGAGATCCCGCCGAGGGCCTCCGCTGGGCCGAGATGCCGATCCCCATCTACCCGGCCACGGCGAGCTTCTCGAGCTGGAACATCGCCAAGGCCGTGGCCATCGCCCTCGACGGGCTGCCGGCCGTCGGCGATCCCGTCCCGGGCGACGTGCGGCGCTCGCGCGGCCTCGTCGACCATGCCCGTGCGCTCGAACTCGTTCATCGCCCGCAGACCGACTCCGACTGGCGCCGGGCGCG
>JBEVEO010000092.1:0-17734 GCA_040512695.1 Leifsonia sp.
CCCGGGGGGGGGGGGGGGCCCCCCCCCGCGGCCCCCCCCCC
This sequence comes from Leifsonia sp., assembly GCA_040512695.1. Classification (GTDB taxonomy): domain Bacteria; phylum Actinomycetota; class Actinomycetes; order Actinomycetales; family Microbacteriaceae; genus Orlajensenia. The sequence continues at coordinate 42 of JBEVEO010000092.1, forward strand.
CCCCCCCCCCCCCCCCCCCCCCCCCCGCGGGCGGGGGGCCCCCCGCCGCGCCCCCCCCCCGGCCCGGCGGGGCTCCGCCCTGCTCAGCAGGCATCCGCGCCTCCGGCTCGGCCTCCTGCTGAGCGCGCCGATCGTGTGGCTCGGACTGGTCTACATCGTCGCCCTCGTCCTGCTGCTCATCACGGCGTTCTGGAGCGTGGACAGCTTCACCGGCGAGATCAACCAGACCTGGACGCTCGACAACATCGTGACCGTCGTCACCGGTTCGCTGTACCAGACCGTGACGTTGCGAACCGTCGGCGTCGCCCTCGCGGTCACGATCATCGACATCGCCATCGCCCTCCCGGTGGCGTTCTTCATGGCGAAGGTCGCCTCAGCGCGCCTGCAGCGCATCCTGGTCATCGCGGTGCTCACCCCGCTGTGGGCGAGCTACCTGGTGAAGGCGTACGCATGGAGGTCCGTCCTCTCCCAGGACGGCATCTGGGAGTGGATCGTCGCCCCTTTCGGCGGACAGACGCCGGGCTACGGTCTGCCCGCGACGATCATCACCCTCTCCTATCTCTGGCTGCCCTACGTGATCCTGCCGATCTACGCCGGCCTCGATCGCGTGCCCGATTCGCTGCTGGAGGCGTCGGGCGACCTGGGCGGCAAGACGTGGTCGACCCTGCGCCTCGTCGTGCTGCCGATCATCTGGCCGGCGATCATCGCCGGATCGATCTTCAGCTTCTCGCTGTCGCTCGGCGACTACATCACGGTGAACATCGTGGGAGGGGCGAACCAGATGCTCGGAAACCTCGTGTACACGAACGTCGGCGCGGCCAACAACCTCCCGCTCGCCGCCGCGATCGCGCTCATCCCGATCGTCATCATCTTCGGCTACCTCGCGCTCGTGCGTCGCACGGGTGCGCTCGACAACCTCTGAAAGGCCGGAACGGATGCGTCTCTCCCGCCCCGCCCGCGTCATTCTGGGCTCCGTCACCGTGATCATCCTCACGCTCGTGTACATCCCCCTGTTCGTGGTCTTCGTGAACTCCTTCTCCACCAGCACGAGCCTGAGCTGGCCGCCACCAGGGTTCACGCTGGAATGGTGGGGCAAGGCGTTCCAGAGCACGGGCGCCCTGAACGCCGTGCTCACGAGCGTGCAGGTGGCCATCGTCGCCACCGCGGTCTCCCTCGTGCTCGGCACGCTCATCTCGCTGGCGCTGCAGCGGTTCGAGTTCTTCGGTCGCGATGCCGTGAGCCTGCTCGTCATCCTCCCGATCGCCCTGCCCGGAATCATCACCGGCATCGCGCTCAACAACTTCTTCCGCACGATCCTCGGCGTCCCGTTGTCGATCTGGACGGTCGTCATCGCCCACGCCACGTTCTGCATCGTCACGGTCTTCAACAACGTCATCGCGCGGCTCCGCCGTCTCGGCACCAACTTCGAGGACGCCTCCGCCGACCTGGGGGCCGGGCTGTGGACCACCTTCCGGCTCGTGACGTTCCCGCAACTGCGCTCGGCCCTGTTCGCCGGCGGACTGCTCGCGTTCGCGTTGAGTTTCGACGAGATCATCGTGACGACGTTCACAGCGGGATCCGGCGTCACGACCCTGCCCATCTTCATCCTCGACAATATGTTCCGGCCCAACCAGGCCCCCATCGTGAGCGTCATCGCGGTCGTCCTCGTGCTCATCTCGATCATCCCGATCTACTTCGCCCAACGGCTGGCCGGGTCCGAACGATCCCTCAAGTGACAGCCGCCTCGCAGCCGATGCTCCGTAGGCTGGAGATCCACCGACGGATTGGATGAGACTCATGGGCTTCCTCGACTGGCTGACCGGCCGCGACGCAGCGGCGCAACCCGCCGCTCGCCCCGCTCCGACGCCACCGGCGCCGCGCTCCGAGGACGAGATCGCGATCGAGCGGTACCGCTACCTCCTCCGCACGGCGCCCCCGGAGGCGATCGAGCAGGCCCACGCCGAGGCGTTCGCCCGCCTCACCCCGGCCCAGCGGGCCCAGGTGTTCCAGGAGCTGAGCGCAGCGTCTCCGGCCGGTGAGGCGCCGGCCGACGACTCCGCCGACTCTCTCGCGCGCGCTGCCACGCGATCCGAGATCCGGAACCCCGGCTCCGTCGAGCGCACCTTCGCGGGGCGGCCAGGGGGCATGTCGTTCGGCAGCACGCTGGCCAGTTCCATGCTGGGCACGATCGCGGGCTACGTGATCGCATCGGCCGTGGTCGGTGCGTTCCTGCCCGATCCGGGATCGACGGATGCCGCAGCAGACGGCGGCGACTCAGGAACGGATGGCGGCTCCGATTCCGGCTCGGATTCCGGCTCCGATTCGGGCTCGGACTCCGGCGGCGACTTCGGTGCCAGCGCCGACGGTGGCGGTTCCTGGGACGGCGGTGGCGGGTTCGGAGGCGGCGACTTCGGCGGCGGAGACTTCGGCGGCGGCTTCGACTTCTGATCGTGTCCCCGTCTGCGGCTATCGTCATGAGTGATGAGCAAGCAGGACGGCAGTTCCCGGCAGGTGAACGAGACGCCCGTCGACGACACGGGTGCAGACATCCTGCATGTCGACATGGACGCCTTCTTCGTCTCCGTCGAGCTTCTCAGCCGGCCTGAGCTGCGCGGGACGCCGGTGATCGTCGGCGGCACCGGCCCCCGGTCGGTCGTCGCTGCGGCGAACTACGAGGCCCGTCGCTACGGCGTCAACTCCGCGATGCCGATGTCGCTGGCACTGCGGCGTTGTCCCCGCGCCACCGTGCTGTCCGGCAGCTACGCGCTCTATCAGCAGTATTCGCGCCAGGTCATGGAGATCTTCCAGGATGCGACCCCCCTGGTCGAGCCGCTCTCGATCGACGAGGCGTTCCTCGACGTCTCGGGCGCCCGTCGCGTCCACGGATCGCCGAGCGAGATCGCGCGCATGGTGCGTGCCCGCGTGCACGACGAGACCGGCCTCACCTGCTCGGTCGGGGTGGCCGCATCCAAGTACGTCGCGAAAGTGGCGTCGGGTCGCGCGAAGCCCGACGGGCTGCTCGTCGTGCCCGTCGCCGAGACCCGGGCCTTCCTCCGCCCGCTCCCGGTGACCGCCATGTGGGGCGTGGGACCCGCCACCGAGCAGACCCTCGTGAGGCTCGGCCTCAAGACCGTCGGAGACATCGCGGACACCCCACTCGACGTGCTGCGGTCGACCCTGGGAGAGGCTCTCGCGCACAAGGTGCACGCCCTCGCGAACGGCGTCGACCCGCGCTCGGTCACCACGCATCGCGAGGAGAAGAGCATCGGCCGGGAGACGACGTTCACCTACGACGTCACCGACGAGAACGAGATCCGGCGGGCGATGCTGTTCCAGTCCGACGATGCGGCCGCCCGCCTGCGCGCGGCCGGGCTCGTGGCCCGCACCGTCGTCCTCAAGCTGCGGTACACCGACTTCACGACCTTCACCCGCTCGAGGACGCTGGCGGAGCCGACCAACGTCGGCCGGCGCATCTACGAGGAGGCCATAGCGGCGTGGGAGTCCTCCGGCGCGGTCGGCCGTCGGATCCGTCTCGTCGGCGTGCGGGTCGAGCAGCTCGGCGAGGGCGGATCCGCGCTCGGCCTCTGGGACCCCGACGAGGACTGGCGCGACGCCGAGACGGCTGTCGACGAGGTCACGGCGCGCTTCGGCCGGGGCATGATCCGCCCGGCGGCCCTGCTCCGACCGAAGTCCGAGCCGTAGGCCGCCCGGCACAGCAGACCCGGATCGGCCCTATCGGTACCGCAGGGCGCGGGGTAGCGTGAAGCCATGACGAACCTTGTAGCGCAGCTCGCAGATTCGGCCAAGGACTTCGGGGTGCAGGCCGCCTACGGAGACCCCATCGAGGTGAACGGGACGACCATCATCCCCGTCGCCCTGGTCTGGTACGGGTTCGGCGGTGGCAGCATCGACGAGGCGACAGGCGACTCCAAGGTCGCCACCATGAAGGGCATCGGCTCCGGCGGTGGCGGTGGCGGGTACTCCATCCCGATCGGCGCGTACATCAGCCGGGGGAGCCGCACCCAGTTCGAGCCGAACACGATCGCGCTCCTCACCGTCGGCATCCCCTTCGTCGCGACGGTCGGCTGGGCGCTGCGCCGGATCATCCGCGTCCTCAAGCACTAGACCGCCTGCGGCACTCGCGCAGACCGTGTTCGGGGTTAGACTCGACCCGAACACGGGAGTCCGGTATGCCGGGCTGAGAGGAAGGTTCTCAACCTTCGACCGTCGAACCTGATCTGGATCATGCCAGCGCAGGGAGGCAGAGCATCTCGTTCCCGTGCCCTCTTTTCCATGAGCGAAAGGGCACGACAGTGCAGAACACCAACACCACCATTCCGGGTACGGATACCGCTCCCGTCGGGCGCGGACGGCGCGTCTACCGCTGGCGGGTCGTCGACATCGTCGTCGCCAGCGTCATCGGCGTCGCATCCGGAGTCATCTTCTGGGCGTGGGGTCTGGCATGGACACCGCTCTCGGGCGTCCTCGCCTTCACGCCAGGGCTCGAGGGCCTCCTCGCAGGCGGATGGCTGTTCGCCGGCGTCCTCGGCGGGCTGGTCATCCGCAAGCCGGGCGCTGCGATCTACACCGAGGTCGTGGCGGCCGTCGTCTCCATGATCATCGGCACCCAGTGGGGCTTCTCCACGCTCATCTGGGGACTCGTCGAGGGACTCGGCGCGGAGATCGTGTTCGCGATCTTCCTGTACCGCACCTTCAACATCGGCGTCGCGGCTCTCGCCGGTGCCGGAGCGGGCCTCGCGGTCGGACTGCTCGACACCACGTTCACGAGCTACGCGGCACTCGAACTGCAGTACAAGCTCGTCTACCTGATCTCGGCGATCGTCTCCGGAGTCGTGATCGGCGGCATCCTGTCGTGGTTCGCGATGAGGGGACTCGCCCGCACGGGAGCGCTCAGCCGCTTCGCGGCCGGGCGCCAGACCCGCGTGGTCGAGTCGGAGGCCGCCGCGGCGTGAGCACCGTCACCGGGGTCAGCGTCACGGCGAGCGGGTGGGGCTGGCGTCACGCCGGACGCCGTTCGCACGCCGTGAGCGGCCTCGACCTCGTGATCGAACCGGGGGAGCGGGTGCTGCTGCTCGGCCCGTCGGGGGCGGGCAAGAGCACACTGCTCGCCGCCCTCGCCGGTGTGCTCGGCGACGACGACGAGGGCGAGGAGGTCGGCACTCTCCGTGTGGACGGCGTGGATCCGCGGGCCGGTCGCGGCCACGCCGGGCTCGTGCTGCAGGATCCCGATTCGCAGGTCGTGCTCGCCCGGGTCGGGGATGACGTCGCCTTCGGCTGCGAGAACCTGGGCATCCCTCGCGCGGACATCTGGCCGCGGGTTCGCGAGGCGCTCGACGGCGTGGGACTCGACCTGCCGCTCCAGTGGCCGACGTCGGCGCTCTCCGGCGGACAGAAGCAGCGCCTGGCCCTCGCCGGGGCGCTGGCCATGCGTCCGGGGCTCCTCCTGCTCGACGAACCGACCGCGAACCTCGATCCCGACGGGGTCGGGGAGGTGCGGGAGGCCGTGGCGCGGACGACGGCGGACTCCGGGGCGACGCTCATCGTCGTCGAGCACCGGGTGGACGTGTGGCAGGACCTCGTCGATCGGGTGATCGTGCTGGATCCCGCCGGCGGCCTGCTCGCGGACGGCGTCCCGGACGCCGTGCTGGAACGGGAGGGCGAACGGCTCGCCGCGGCCGGGGTCTGGGTTCCCGGATGGCCGCCGCGGATCCCGGTGCGTCGTCCGCGGGTAGCCAGCGCCCCTGTCCTGTCCGTCGACGAACTCCTCGTGGGACGCACGCCGTTCGCCTCCCGGCATCCGGAGGTCGTCGCATCCGGCATCTCCTTCGACCTCTCGGCTGGACGCGCGCTGGCGTTCACCGGGGCCAACGGCTCGGGCAAGTCGACGACCGCCCTCACCGTGGCCGGCCTCCTCGCTCCGATCGGCGGCCGGATCACCGCGCAGCCCGCGCTCGCCCGCGGGGCGGGCCCATCGCCGCATCGCTGGCGGAGCCGGGAACTCGTCGGCCGCATCGGAACCGTGTTCCAGGATCCGGAGCATCAGTTCCTCACGCCGTCGGTGCGCGCGGAGCTCCTCGTCGGACCCCGCGCCATGGGCGTCGACCACGCCACCGCCGAGGCACGGGCCGACAGCCTCCTCGAGCGCCTGCGGCTCACCCGGCTCGCGGAGGCGAATCCGTTCACCCTCTCCGGCGGTGAGAAGCGGCGCCTCTCCGTCGCAACGGTGCTCGCCGCCGCACCCGACGTGCTCGTGCTGGACGAGCCGACGTTCGGTCAGGACGCGGTGACGTGGGCCGAGCTGATGGCCATCATCGCCGAGCTCCTCGACGACGGCACGAGCGTCCTCGCCGTCACCCACGATCGCCACGTGGTCGAGGCGATCGCCGATGCCGAGTACTCGTTCAGCGCCCGTCCGCGCGCGGAGGCCGCCCGATGAGCTTCCTCACCCCGACCATCCGACCCACCGCCATCGCCCGCATCAACCCGGTGGCCAAGCTCGCGGCCGCCCTCTGCATCAGCATCACACTGCTGCTGTCCATCGACGTCGTCTCCGCAGCCGTCGCGCTGACGCTCGAGGCGGTCCTCCTCGGGTTCGCCGGCATCAGCGGACGGCAGTTCTGGATGCGCACGCTGCCGCTGTGGATCGCCGCGCCGCTGGCGGGCGTGACCACCGTGCTCTACGGACAGGACTCCGGGCCGGTCCTCTGGGAGGGGGCCTTCATCACCGTGACCGAGGGCTCGCTCGCCCTGGGGCTCGCGATCATGCTGCGCGTGCTCGCCATCGGCCTGCCGGGCATCGTGCTGCTGGCCACGACGGATCCGACGGATCTCGCCGACGGGCTGGCGCAGGTCGTGCGCCTTCCCGCCCGATTCGTGCTGGGCGCGCTGGCGGGCTTGCGCCTCGTGGGGCTCGGCATCGAGGACTGGAGGGCTCTCGGACTGGCCAGGCGCGCCCGCGGCGTGGCTGACGCCCGCGGCCCGATCGGGGCCGTCCGCCGCTTCATCGGCCAGGCGTTCGCCCTGCTCGTCATCTCGGTGCGTCGCGGGAGCAAGCTCGCAACGGCGATGGAGGCGCGCGGCTTCGGCTCCGACATCGCGCGCAGCTGGGCGCGGCCGTCGCCGTTCGGAGTCCGGGAGGTCGGCCTCATCGGCATCGGCGTCGCCATCTCCGCCGCCGCGGCGGCCGCAGCCGTCACCCTCGGGACGTGGAGCTTCGTCCTTGCCTGACGCGCTCAGCGTTGCGGACGCCCTCGCATCCGTTCTCGCCCGCATCCCGGCCGCAGGGAAGCCGGTCACCATCCTCATCGACGGTCCGAGCGGTTCCGGCAAGTCGACCTTCGCCGACCTCCTGACGAGTCGGTGGCCGGCCGACGCCGGACGCCCCCAGCTGGTGCGGCTCGACGACGTCTACCCCGGCTGGTCGGGTCTCGAGGCGGCGTCGCGGGCTCTGACCATCGAGGTCCTGGCTCCGCGAGGCGTCGGCCGGAACGGTCGATGGCAGCGCTGGGACTGGGTCGCCGGCACCGGAGCGGAGTGGCACCCGGTGAGCGTCGACCGTCCGCTGGTCGTCGAGGGTTGCGGAACGTTGTCCCAGGCATCAGCCACCATGGCCGACCTCCGCATCTGGATCGAGGCCGACGGCAGGCTGCGGAAGTCGAGGGCGCTGGAGCGGGATGCCGGAGCCTTCGATGCGCATTGGGATGAGTGGGAGGAGCAATGGCTTCGATTCGTCGAGCGGGAACTACCGGCGGGTGCCGCTGACATCCGCGTGAACGGGGATTGAGGGTGCGCTGCTGTCGACCCGGCGCGAGCGGGACTAGGTTGGAGGCATGACAACAGCGCAGCCGCAGAACGCCTCGTACGTCGCCGAGTTCACCGACGGGCCCCTCGAGGGCGAGGTCGAGACACGCGTGCTGATCGGCGGCTCCTACGAGGAGCGCCTGGGAATGATCGCCGCTGTCGATGGTCTCGAATCGCTGTTCTGGTACGACGCCTACGAGACCCGGGACATGAACGGACAGTTGCACGTGCGCTACCGCTTCGACGCCGGTGACTCCGATCCCGTCGAGGCCGACGAAGAGAACGACTGACTAGCGCTGCGAGGCGATCAGCGACTCGATCATGGGGATCGGATGCAGCAGCCGCCATCCCAGGCCGGGGTCGCGGATCGCACTCGAGAGCTTCAGCGGTACCGACGCGCCTCCCGACAACCTCACGTGACCGACGAGCGAGCCTTCGGCCTCGGTGCTGAACTCCTCGACGTCGACCGCGAGCGATTCGAGCCCGGCTCCCCAGGGTGAGCGGGTGAGGGCGACCCCGGTCACGCCGTCGCCCTCAGCGCCCCACGGCGCCCGGAATCGGGCGTAGGCCTGGCCGCTGGGGATGACGGGCACGGGGGCGGCGCCGGCGGCCGCACTCGCCACGAAGGCCGTGAGGCCGGCGGTGAGGGTGTCGTAGTCCGGCTGCCGCAGGAAGGCGCCCGCGATGACGACGGCGTCGGCGCCCGTGCCGACCGTCGTGGTGAACAGGAAGCAGACGCCGGCCGGATCGGTGAAGCTGCGGGAGATGCCGACAACGCCCTGGTCGGCGAAGTAGTCGGTCGTGTTGTCGACGCCGCGCGAGTTCACCAGGGTCGTCGCCGGATTGGTGAGGATCTCGTGCAGGGTCGGCTGGGTCGTGATCATGGCGGCGATGCGGGCGGCGTCGGAGGCCGTTCCGACGCTGTCGCCGCTGAGGCCTGTCGCATCCACCACGTGCGTGCCGGTGAGACCGTTCTCGGCCAGCCATGCATTGGCCGCCGTGACGTACTCGTCCACGGAGCCGAAGGCCCAGCGCACGAGAGTGTCTGCGTGGTTGTTGCTCGAGCCGAGGAGCACGGCCTGGAGCATCTCCCGTTCGGTCCACTTCTCGCCCTGGAACACCGGGACGGTGCGGGCGCCGTCGTTGGTGTAGTCGATGTAGTCGGCGAAGTCGGGGATGCCGATCGTGAGGGTCTCGCCGGTGCGGCCGACCTCGATGGGCCTCGCGTCGATCGTGACGAGCGCTGCGATGACCTTGGCGACCCCGGCGATGGGAACGGGATCGGCGATGCCCGCTGTGGCGAGCGGAGCATCGGCGTCGTCGGCGACGATGGCGCTGGCGCCGTCGGCGGGGAGCACCGGCGGAGCGGCGGTGGACGCCGCCGATTCGGGGGTGAGGACCGTCGCCTCGACGGCCGGCAGGGGAGCGAGGAGCGTGACGGGGCCGTAGACGCCGACACCCAGGATGAGCACGGCCCCGACGAGGATGCCGATCACTCGGCCGGGACGGAACTCCATGCCATCAGGCTAACCCGGGCGTGGTGGGAGGGCGGTCCGCAACACGGCCCGCCGCGTCGACCGGGATCATGCCCAGCCGAGGTCGTGCAGGCGATCGTCGTCGATGCCGTAGAAATGGGCGATCTCGTGCACGAGAGTGACGTGCACCTCGTCGCGGAGCTCGTCGATGTCGGCGCACACGGCGAGCAGCGGTTCGCGGTACAGGATGATGCGGTCGGGCATCTCGCCGAAGCCGTACTGGCCGCGCTCGGTGATGGCGACGCCGTCGTAGAGGCCGAGCAGGTCGAGGGACCCGTCCTCCGGGCGGTCCTCGACGACGAAGACCACATTCTCGAGGCCGTCGACCATGTCGTCGGGGAGGGCGTCGAGCTCGTCGACGACGAGTTGCTCGAACTCGGCTGCGCTCAGGTCCATGCCCTCATGGTGTCATGCGGGGTGGGGCGGGTGCCCATAGTGGCACAGGAGCCCAAGCAAAAGGCCCCGGTTGAAAACCGGGGCCGATCATTGGGGTGAGTAACGGGGCTTGAACCCGCGACCTGCTGGAGGAGCTCGCACCACAACCAAGCGCGATTTCATTGGGGTGAGTAACGGGGCTTGAACCCGCGACCTCCTGGACCACAACCAGGCGCTCTACCAACTGAGCTATACCCACCATGCGCTGTTCCGGCGGGCTGGACGAGTCCGGCGCCGCGAAAGGCAACTAGAGAAGTGTATTACACCCGGGAGGCGAAGTCTGACACGACGGCCGCTGCGGCCTCCTGAGCCTGCTCCGACGTTGGGCCGGGCTCGGCGACGAACATCGCGCGGCGGTAGTACTCCAGTTCGCGGATGGACTCGAGGATGTCGGCGAGTGCGCGGTGTCCTCCGGCCTTCTGCGGCGAGTTGAAGTAGATCCGCGGGAACCAGCGACGGGCCAGCTCCTTGATCGACGACACGTCGACGACGCGATAGTGCAGGTGCGCGTCGAGACGCGGCATGAACGCGTTGAGGAAGGCGCGATCCGTGCCGATGCTGTTGCCGGCGAGCGGCGCCTTCTGCTCTCCCGGAACGTGCTTCAGCACGTACTCGAGGGCCTGGTACTCGGCCTCGGCGACGCTGACGCCGTGGGGGATCTCCTCGATGAGGCCGGACTCGGTGTGCATGTTCCGCACGAAGTCGCCCATGTGCTCGAGCGCGCTGTCATCGGGCTTGATGACGATGCTGATGCCCTCGTCGACCGGCTTCAGGTCGTAGTCGGTGATCACGATCGCGATCTCGACGAGTTCGTCGACGGCGAGGTCGAGCCCGGTCATTTCGCAGTCGACCCAGACGAGCCGATCAACACCACTGGTCATGCCCCGAGTCTACGTGCGGCCGACGACACGCGATCGACGCCGGCGCATCCGTAGACTGGAGGCATGCTCCTCGAGCTCTACACATCCGCCTTCTGCGAACCATGCATGCAGACGCGTGCCATCGTCGCAGAGGCGTCGCGGCTCATCCCCGAGGCGACCGTCAGCGAGTACGACGTCGCGCGCTACATCGACGCCGCGGAAGCGGAGGACATCCGTGTGACGCCGACGATCATCGTGCGCACGAGCGAGGGCACGGAGGTCTTCCGGGCGGCCGGAGTCCCCTCGCTGCAGCAGGTGCTGGTGGCCGCGGCGAAAGCCGTCTGAGACGGGCGGCAGAGCATACAATGGGGCGGTTGCCTCCGTAGCTCAGCGGATAGAGCAGAGGGTTTCTACCCCTTGTGTCGCGGGTTCGATTCCTGCCGGAGGCACTTCCGCCCAGCCGGATGATGCCGTCGCCCGGCTCAGCCCTCCTCGTCGATGAAGGCGTCCGATTCCGGATGCGTCTCCACTCGGCCGGAGGACCTCTTGTGGATGGCGAGCCCGATCAGCGGGAACAGCAGCACACTGAGAAGCCCGGCCCCCACCAGGGAGGCTGCGGTCCCGGTGGTGATGTCGCCCTGGTCGATTCCGATGTTCGTCACGGCGACGATGATGGGCAACCCGGTCGCCCCGAGGATGGTGAGGGCGGTGCGGTCGGATCGCGATGCCCCTGGCGGGGTCGCCAGTGAACTCGGAAGGCCGCGTACGACGAGGAAGAGCACGAGGAAGACCGGCAGCAGCGCGAGCGAGCGCGGGTCGGCCAGGAGCGCCTCGAGGTCGAAGGTGACGCCCGTGTGGATGAAGAAGATCGGCACGAGGAAGCCGTAGCCGACGGCCTCCAGCTTCGACTCGACGGCCTCGACATCCTTCTCGGGCGCACCGACCAGCACGAGGCGGAACAGCACGCCGGCCGCGAAGGCGCCGAGGAGCATGTCCAGGCCGAAGGCGATGCTGAGCGCTGCCAGGCCCAGGAGCAGGAACATGACGAGCCGGACCGCGAACTGGCCGCTGGTGTGCAGCGATGCGGTGATGATCCGGTGCAGTCGCCGACCGTGTCCCTTCGCAGCGAGCCAGATTCCACCGCCGGCGATGAGGACGAAGGCGACGAGCACGAGGGCCGCCGTGAGCGGAGAGCGGCCGCTCAGGAACAGGGAGATCGCGACCAGTGGACCGAACTCGCCGACAGCGCCGACCGCGAGGACGGCGAGTCCGAACGGCGTCGTGAGTTCTCCCGCATCGCGGAGGACCGGAAGCAGGGTGCCGAGCGCCGTCGAGGTGAGGGCGACACCGATGAACACTCCGGCGCCGACGGTCGGGGCGAGCAGGATGCCGACGCCGACGCCGGCGACGAGAGAGATGAGCCAGCCCAGGGTGGCACGCCGCAGCGGCCTCCCGGCGACGGCGGCGAAGTTGATCTCGCTGCCCGCGAGGAAGAACAGCATGGCGAGGCCGAGATCCGCGAGCAGGGCCGTGAAGTCGCTGACCACGAGCCAGCCGAGCACGGCGGGACCCAGCAGCAGTCCGAGGAGGATCTCGAACACGACGAGGGGGATGCGCACCACTCGGCCGATGAAGGTCGCGAGCAGAGGTGCGGCGACCGCGATCAAGGGGAAGAGCACCATGTTCGCGAGCGCGACGTCCATCGTTTCCTCCGTTAGCTTCGCCCTACCTTCCGGATGCTAGTGGTTCCCTCGGTAACGCGGGCGAAACTCTCGCGCGCTAGATTCGATGGATGCGAGAGCTCCAGGCACAGATCATCCAGGAACTGAACGTCAAGGCCGAGATCGACCCGGCAGTCGAGGTCAGACGCCGGGTCGGGTTCCTCGTCGACTATCTCCGTCGCTCCGGAGCGCGCGGCCTCGTCCTCGGCATCAGCGGCGGTCAGGATTCGACCCTCGCCGGACGGCTCTGCCAACTCGCGATCGAGGAGCTCGCCGCCTCCGGAGTCGAGGCGACCTTCGTCGCGGTCCGACTGCCGTACCGCGTGCAGGCCGACGAGGCCGACGCGCAGCTCGCTCTCGAGTTCATCCAGCCGCAGCGCCGCGCGACCTACAACATCCAGCAGAGCGCGGACGCCTTCGTCGCCGAGTACGCCGAGGCGATGGACGAGCCGCTGACGGACTTCAACAAGGGCAACGTGAAGGCCCGTGCCCGCATGGTCGCGCAGTACTCCGTCGCGGGCCAGCACGGCCTGCTCGTGGTCGGAACGGATCACGCGGCCGAGGCCGTCACCGGATTCTTCACCAAGTTCGGCGACGGCGGAGCGGACATCCTGCCGCTGTCCGGCCTGACGAAGCGGCAGGGCCGGGCCATGCTGCAGCACCTCGGCGCACCGGATGTCCTCTCGTCGAAGGCTCCGACCGCAGATCTGCTGGATGAGAACCCCGGCCAGACCGACGAGGCGAACCTCGGCCTCAGCTACGCCGACATCGACGACTTCCTCGAGGGTCTCCCGGTACCGGATGCGGTGGCCGAGGCGATCGAGGCACGCTACCTCGCGACGGAGCACAAGCGGCGAACGCCCGTCACCCCGGCCGACACCTGGTGGCTTCCGTCGGTCTGAGCGGGCGGCAGGAGCCTCCCACCCGGATCGGGCTCAGATCGTGGGGATGGTCCCGGTCGCCGAGCGGTCGTCTGCCGCCCGACGGCTCGGAAGCGCCGACACGTCGTCAAGCAACCGCTGCGTCTCGGTGTTGGGACGCGGGTCGATGCCGGGAGCGTAGCCGGACGGCGCGACCGACGGCTCGGAGAACTGCTGGTGGTGCTGCTCGGCCACCCACGCGTCCTGTTCGGCGAGAAGCGCCTTCTCGGCTGCGGTGTTCATGACCTTCCACCGCTCCAGATCGGTCTGGAACAGCTTGCGGGCCCGTGACGGCCGGCGCTGCCAGTCCACGAGACGGTCGCGGAACTCCACGACCGCCGGCTCGAGCTCGTAGCCGAAGGTCGCGGATGCCCGCTTCATCTCGTGCAGCTGGTGGGCCGCCCAGTCCGCGGCGACCGCTGCGCCCCGGATGGGCAGCATGCGCACCCGGATGTCGGCCTCGCCCACGGCGCGGTCGGCCAGCACCTGCTCCTGCGGGGTCAACGAGTTCCACACGGATGCTTCCGTGGCGGAGTCGATGAGCGCGGCGATCGCGGCGCCCTTGACCTCGCGGTCGCGTTGTTCGATCAGGCTACGGACGGAGGCGCGTGCGGCCCAGGCGGCGAGCAGGCCGGCCAGCACGATGGCGACGAAGAGCACACCAGCCGTGAACAGCGTGGGTTGTGCCTCGGTCGAGAAGAGCCAGGTGAAGAAGTCGTTGATCCGCTGCATGTGGCGCACTTTACCCGCGCGGATGTCCGATCCACCGCAGACGCGCCCAGCGCGAGCGATCGTGCGCCAAGGCTGTGAGCGGGCAGGGGTAACGATCTACGCGAGGCTCTCCGCAGCCGCCTGGGCGGTCCAGAACTCGCCGATCGGCACCGTGCGGCCGCCACCGCGGGACAGCCGCGCGGTGTAGCGGGGCGACCCGTCGACGGTCACGCGCTCGATGTGGCCGCGGACACCGCCGCGCACGCTCGTCACCCGCCAGAGCGATTCGCGCACGGGGACGAAGTCGAGGCCCGACACGCGGACCGGCAATGCGGCCGGCGCGCTGAGCGAGCGGATCTCGAGTGTCGTGGTCATTGCGTCCTCCTGACTTCCGCCGGCCCGATCCGATTCCTGTCTTCACAGGCTAGGAGGGCCCGCCGACATCGGCGGGATGACGGGTCAGACCAGCTTGTCCGCCGCGAGCGCCCGGATGGCGAGGTCGGGGTCGAGCATCTTCCCGGAGCGCGCCGTCTGGGCCAGCACGATGCCGACCGTGACGATCAGGACCCCGACGAGCTGCAGGACCGTCAGGGTCTCGCCGAGCCAGAGCCAGGCCACGCCGAAGGCGAACAGCACCTCGGACGACGCGGTGATGCCCGCCGCTGTCGCGGTGAGGTGCTTCAGGGCGAGGAACGACAGCAGGAACGGGGCGAACGACCCGAGCACGGCATTCCAGAGGAGCGGGACGACGAGGGGGACCACGACATCCTGCAGGCTGCCGCCGAGGGAGACGGAGGAGGTGAGCACCCCGGGGTCCAGCTGCCACCAGCCGCTGAAGACCGCCCAGAACGCCGTGGCGAACGCCATCGACCAGAACGCGACGGCGAGGGGCCGCATCCGTCCGACCTGGCGTTCCCCGACGATGAAGTACACCGTGAGGGTCGCTGCGGCGGCGAGGGCGAACAGCACTCCGACGGGGTCGAGGGTCGACCGGCCGATCTGCGCCACGATCGCGAGCCCGGCCAGGACGAGCCCGATGGCGACCCAGAGCCTGGCCTTGACGCGCTCGGCGAACACGAGCCTCGCGACCACCGCCACCGCGAGCACCGCCAGGTACTCGAGGAGGAGGGCGATGCCCACCGGAAGCAGGCTCACGGCGACGGCGTAGGTCCACTGCAGCAGGGCCACCCCCACCACGCCCAGGGCCGCCATCACGAGGAGCTGCCGACGGTTGATGCGGAAGGCGTCGCGATCGGCGATGAGCAGCACCGTGCCGGCGATGAGAGTGGTGGTCGCGACCCTCCACAGGGTGAGCTGCGCCGGTGTGAGCCCGGCCTCCACGATCACCTTCGTCACCGACCCGTTCGCGCCGAAGAGCAGCGCCGCGATCAGGGCGTAGACGTAGCCCACTCGTCAGATGCCGGTGCCGTGCACCGCGAACGGCTCGATCGCCGCGATCTCCTCGGCGCTGAGCGGGGGTGCGTCGAGGGCGGCGACGTTCTGCTCGAGCTGCGCGACGCTCGATGCTCCGACCAGGGCGCTCGTGACGGTGGACTGCCGGAGCACCCAGGACAGGGCGAGCTGCGCGATGCTCTGCCCGCGATCGTCGGCGATGCCCTTCAGTCCGCGCACGCGCTCGAGGTACTGGGCGTCGATCGTGTCCTCGGAGAGGAAGCGGCTGGTCGCGGCCCGGGAGTCCGATGGCACGCTTCCATCGAGGTAGCGATCGGTCAGCAGTCCCTGTGCGAGCGGCGAGAAGACGATGCTCCCCACGCCGAGCTCGTCCAGTACCGGGAACAGCCCGTCCTCGATGTGGCGGTCGAACATGGAGTAGCGCGGCTGGTGGATCAGGAGCGGTACCTTGTGCTCCGCCAGAGCGGCTGCCGCGGCCCTGGTCTGCTCCGGGTCGTAGTTGGAGACGCCGACGTAGAGCGCCTTGCCATGCTGGACCGCGCTGGCGAGAGCCCCCATGGTCTCCTCGATCGGGGTCTCGGGGTCGGGGCGGTGCGAATAGAAGATGTCGACGTAGTCGAGGCCGAGGCGGCGGAGACTGGCGTCGAGGGATGACAGCAGATACTTGCGGGAACCGAAGTCGCCGTACGGCCCCGGCCACATGTCGTAGCCGGCCTTGCTGGAGATGATCATCTCGTCGCGATAGGGACGGAAGTCCTCGTGGAAGATGCGCCCGAAGTTGGTCTCGGCAGACCCCGGAGGCGGGCCGTAGTTGTTGGCGAGGTCGAAGTGGGTGATGCCGAGGTCGAAGGCGCGCCGCAGGATGGCGCGCTGCACCTCCGTCGACCGTTCGTCCCCGAAGTTGTGCCAGAGGCCGAGGGACAGGGCGGGAAGCTTGAGGCCGCTGCGTCCGGTGCGGCGGTACGTCATCGTGTCATAGCGGTCGGAAGTGGCGACATAGGTCATGGAGCCAGCCTATTGTCCGTCGGTGCGGCATGGTGTCGCGTTGCTCCTCCCCAGCGCCACCGGCTCATGGCGTCTCGACCACCCGGCGCTGACGGGTCCGGATGCCCGGTCGCGACCGCCAGCATGGTCGGACGCGGCCCGGCGCCGACTCCCTGGCACGAGTGCGGTGCCGGGTCGCGTGCCGGCGCGACCGCACCGGAGACCATCGGACCGGGAGGCCGCCATGCAGGACACGATCACGATCATCGGCAACGTCGGGAAGGACCCGGAGACCTTCGTCACCGCGGGAGGGTTGCGCAAGGTCACATTCCGCATCGCGACGAGCGGCCGCTGGTTCGACAAGAAGAAGGGCGAGTGGGTCGACGGACCGTCGAACTGGTACACCGTCGAGAGCTTCCGGCAGCTGGCAGACAACGTCGCCAGCTCCGTGCACAAGGGCGACAGCGTCATCGTCAGCGGCCGCCTGCGGTTCCGGCAGTGGACCTCGGAGGAGAAGTCGGGTCTGGCGGTGGAGATCGACGCGGAGGTGGTCGGCCACAACCTCGCCTGGGGAACGGCGTCCTTCTCGCGATCCTCGCGTCGGGAGATCGCGAACGATGTCCCGACCGGCGGGGGAACGGACGAGGCCGACACGCCGTTCTGACGACCCTAGACTCGACGGGACAGCCGCATCGCGGCCCGTATGGAGGGGGAGCGCGTGCGCGTGCGAGTTCGGACGGTGATCGCCCTCGCGGGATTCGCATCCGCGGTGGTGCTGCTCAGCGGTTGCACCGGGGCGGGTGCGCCGACGCCGACGCCGACGGGCACGGCCACCACCGGCGCGGAGCCCACGCCGACTCCGACCGCGCCGCCCGCTCCGAGCCTCAAGCCCAAGCTCTCGGCCGATGAGAACCTGCCGTACTTCGATCTCGTCAACACGCAGGTGATCGCCGCGAATCCCGCTGCCGGCGGTCGCGACTTCGTCGACGCCCTCGTGTCGGCCGGCTTCGTCAAGGCGGCCATGCAGGTCACCCCCGACCGCACCGCCGTCGACCTCGCCGCGGACAGCGTGCAGTGGTCCGTGCTGTTCAACGGCGAGTGCCTCATCGGCCAGTACGGTCCGGCATCGGGCGGGTATCACGGCGTCGTCGCCAGCCCGACGGGCCAGGGCGCGTGCCTGGTGGGGGAGACCCGCCCCATAGACTGGTAGGCGCTATGGCCGAATACATCTACTCCATGGTCCGCGCCCGCAAGGCCGTGGGCGACAAGCTCATCCTCGACGACGTCACGATG
>JBEVEO010000098.1:0-17906 GCA_040512695.1 Leifsonia sp.
GATCCTCGCCCAGGTGCGCCTGGACGTGCTCCGCGCGCTCTTCTAGAACCAGATCTCGAGCTCGCGGGCCGCGGACTCGGGGCTGTCCGAGCCGTGCACGAGGTTCTGCTGCACCTTCAGGCCCCAGTCGCGGCCGAAGTCGCCGCGGATCGTGCCGGGAGCGGCCGTGGTCGGGTCGGTGGTGCCGGCGAGCGACCGGAAGCCCTCGATGACGCGGTTTCCGGCCAGACGGATCGCGACGGACGGTCCGGACATCATGAACTCGAGGAGCGGCTCGTAGAACGGCTTCCCCTCGTGCTCGGCGTAGTGCTGCGCGAGCAGGTCTCGGTCGGCCTCGACGAGTCGGATGTCGACCAGCGAGTAACCCTTCGCCTCGATACGGCGGAGGATCTCCCCCGTGAGGTTACGGGCGACGCCATCGGGCTTGACGAGGACGAGGGTCTCTTCAATCGTGGTCATGCGTTCTCCTTGTTCGATCGGTCGATTCGGGCGCCGCTGATCATGGCGTAGGTCCACATCGCGGCGAATATGGCTCCAATGAAGAACATCACGGGGTTGAGCAGTCCCGCGAGGATGATGATGGCCTGGACCGCCCAGCCGAGCCAGATGCCGACGGGGTGACGGAGCAGGCCGATGGCAACGATGATGAGCAGGCACAGGACGCCGCCGGAGACGAGGCCGCCGACGGGGCCGATGCTCACGAGTCCGGCCGTCGGCAGTCCGTAGTTCACCAGGGCGGCGAGGAACACCACGACGAGCTCGAACCCGAGCACGATCGATCCGAGGCTCTCCGTGAGGGTGCGGGCGCGTCGCACCCGTGCGGCGCTCACGCGCTCATCCAGTCGCCGGCCGCGGCGATGGCCATGGCCTCGCCGACGAGGGTGATGGAGCCGGTCACCACGACGGCGCGCTTCGGCGCATCCTGGGCCCATGATCGGGCATCGTCCAGGGCGTCTGCCGGAGAGTCCAGCTCCACGACGTCGGCACCATCGATCCAGTCCCGGATGTCGTCGGCCAGCGCGCCGGCCGGGATGGCCCGATCCGACGACGACGCGGTCACGACGAAACGGGTGGCGATCGGCCCGAGGGTGCGGATGATGCCCTCAGCGTCCTTGTCGGAGAGGATGCCGACGACGACCGCGATCTCGTCGAAGTCGAACGATGACCGCAGCCCGGCCACGAGGGCCGCAGCGCCGTGGGGGTTGTGGGCGGCATCGACGAGCACGGACGGCTCGATCCCGACGAGGTGCAGGCGCCCGGGCGACGTGACGGATGCCAGGCCCTCCTCGACCAGCGCCTCCGTGAGCGGCTGCGCTCCCCCGCCGATGAAGGTCTCGACGGCCGCGATGGCCACGGCGGCGTTCTCGGCCTGGTGGGCACCGTACAGCGGCAGGAACAGCTCGGTGTAGTTGCCGGCGATGCCGCGCACACTGATCA
This sequence comes from Leifsonia sp., assembly GCA_040512695.1. GTDB lineage: Bacteria > Actinomycetota > Actinomycetes > Actinomycetales > Microbacteriaceae > Orlajensenia. The sequence continues at coordinate 1,438 of JBEVEO010000098.1, forward strand.
GCTGGCCGCCGACGGCGACCCGGGTCTCGGAGACGCCGAACTCCACACCCTCCACCGCGAGGCTCGACTCGGTCAGCTCCGCCGCCCGCTGCAGTTCGGCCAGTGCCTCCGGCGCCTGCGTCGCGGAGACGACGCTCGCAGCCGGTTTGATGATTCCCGACTTGGTGCGCGCGATCTCGGCGATGGTCGACCCGAGCCTGCCGACGTGATCCAGCGCGATCGGCGTGAGCACGGCGACCTGGCCGTCGGCGACGTTGGTCGAGTCCCACTCACCGCCCATGCCGACCTCGAGCACGACGACGTCGACGGGCGCGTCGGCGAAGCACGCGAATGCGAGGACCGTGAGCGCCTCGAAGAAGCTCAGCGGCGCCTCGCCGGCCGCCTCGAGCTCGGCGTCCGTCATGGCGATGTACGGCTCGATGTCCTCCCAGTTGCGCACCAGCGCCTCGTCGGTGATGGGGTCGCCGTCGATGAGGATGCGCTCGGTGAACCGGGTGAGGTGGGGGCTGGTCAGCATCCCCGTCTTCAGCCCGTAGGCACGCAGGATGCTGTCGATGATGCGGCTCGTGCTGGTCTTGCCGTTGGTTCCGGTGATGTGGATCACGGGGTAGGCGCGCTGCGGGTCGCCGAGGAGCTCGACGGCCCGTCTGGTCGCCGACAGCCGCGGCTGGGGATTGCTCTCCCCGATGCGGGCGAGCAGGGACTCGTAGACGGCGTCTGCGGGTGCGCGCCAGAGGTCGTCGTCGTTCATGCCTTCTCCAGCGTCACGGTGAGGGTGGAATCCCGTCCGACCGAGAGCGCCTCGGCCGGCAGCTCCCTGCCTCCGAAGGTGGCGATCTCGAGGTCGACGGCGAGGGTCTCGGCGGCGATCAGCTCGGAGTGGGTCCTCGCTGCACCGGCGCCGGCCTCGTTGAGGGTCAGCACGAGGCGGATGCGGTCGCTCACGGCGAGGCCGGAGGCTTTGCGGGTGTCCTGCACGGCGCGGATGACGTCGCGCGCGAGCCCCTCCGCCTCGAGCTCCGGCGTGGTGACGGTATCGAGCAGCACGAAGCCGCCTCCCGGCAGCAGCGCGAGCGCCACCCCGGATCCGGCACCGGCGGACGCCTCGAGCACGAGGTCGTACTCGCCGGCCTCGAGGGCGATGCCACCGGCCGTGACGACCCCGTCGACCTCCGACCAGTCGCCCGTGCGTGCACCTTGGATCGCCTTCTGCACGTCCTTGCCGAGCCGTGGGCCGGCGGCGCGCGCGTTCACCGTCAGCCGGCTCGAGACGCCGTAGTCGGCTGCGCTGGTGTCGCTGAGCTCCACGAGGTCGACGCTCTTCACGTTGAGCTCCTCGCGGAGGATGCCGTCGAACGGCGCGAGGGCTGCCGCATCGGCCGCGACCACGGTGAGGCCGGCGAGCGGGAGGCGCACGCGCAGGCTCGACTGCTTGCGCAGCGAGAGGGCGGCGCCGCTGATCGTGCGCACCTGGTCCATGACGGAAACGAGGGCGTCGTCCGCGGGGAACTCGGCGGCGTCGGGCCAGTCGGCGAGGTGCACGCTGCGACCGCCGGTGAGACCCTGCCAGACCTTCTCGGTGACCAACGGCAGCAGCGGCGCGGCGAGTCGCGTGTAGGTCTCCAGCACGGTGAACAGCGTGTCGAATGCCTCGCTGCCCGTTCCGTCGGCTGCCACGCCGGCCCAGAACCGGTCCCGTGAGCGACGGACGTACCAGTTGGTGAGCACGTCGGCGAAGTCGCGCAGCTTCGCGGCCGCCAGCGGGCTGTCGAGCTGTTCGAGGTCCGCCGTGACGTCCTCGATGAGGTCGCGCGTCTTGGCGAGCAGGTAGCGGTCCAGCACATCGGTGGAGTCGGTGCGGCGCCGGGCGTCGTAGCCGCCGTCTCCTGACGCGGCTCCACTGAGCGAGCCGGAGGCCCGCGAAGCGGCTCCACTGAGCGAGCCGGAGGCCCGCGAAGCGTTCGCGTACAGCGAATAGAAGTACCACGTGCTCCAGAGCGGCAGCATGACCTGCCGGACGCCCTCGCGGATGCCCTCCTCCGTCACGATGAGATTGCCGCCGCGCAGCACCGAGCTCGACATCAGGAACCAGCGCATCGCATCCGACCCGTCGCGGTCGAAGACCTCGTTGACGTCGGGGTAGTTGCGCAGCGACTTCGACATCTTCTGGCCGTCGTTGCCGAGCACGATGCCGTGGCTGACCACGTTCTTGAACGCCGGCCGGTCGAACAGGGCGGTCGAGAGCACGTGCAGCATGTAGAACCAGCCGCGGGTCTGCCCGATGTACTCCACGATGAAGTCGGCGGGGTTGTGGCTGTCGAACCAGTCCTGGTTCTCGAACGGGTAGTGCACTTGCGCGAACGGCATCGACCCGGAGTCGAACCACACGTCGAGCACGTCGGGGATACGGCGCATGGTCGACGCACCGCTCGGGTCGTCGGGATTCGGCCGGGTGAGCTCGTCGATGTACGGCCGGTGCAGGTCGGGTTCGCCGGAGCCGTTGACCGGGAGCACGCCGAAGTCGCGCTGCAGCTCGTCGAGCGAACCGTAGACGTCGACGCGCGGGAAGTCGGGGTTGTCGCTCTTCCACACGGGGATGGGCGAGCCCCAGTACCGGTTGCGGCTGATCGACCAGTCGCGGGCGTTGCCGATCCACTTGCCGAACTGGCCGTCCTTGACGTTCTCGGGCACCCACGAGATGTCCTGGTTGAGGTCGACCATGCGGTCGCGGAAGTCCGTGACCCGCACGAACCAGCTCGATACCGCCTTGTAGATGAGCGGATTGCGGCAGCGCCAGCAGTGCGGATAGGAGTGCACGTAGCTGGCCTGTCGGAGCAGCCGGCCCTCGGCGCGCAGCAGCTGGGTCAGCGGCTTGTTCGCATCGCTCCACAGCTGACCGGCCACATCGGCCACCTCGGGGAGGAACTTGCCTCCGTCGTCGAGTGAGACGATGACGGGGATGCCGTTGGCCTCGGAGACCTTCTGGTCCTCCTCGCCGTAGGCGGGGGCCAGGTGCACGATGCCGGTGCCGTCCTCCGTGGTCACGTAGTCGGCGACGAGGATGCGCCAGCCGTTCTGCATGCCCCACAGCTCCGTGTCCGCGTAGTAGTCGAACAGCCGGTCGTAGCTGACGCCCTCGAGCTCGCGGCCGGTCACGGTGCGCGAGACGGCCGCCCTGGCGTCGTCGGCAGAGTCGTAGCCGAGGTCCTTGGCGTAGGAGCCCACGAGGTCGATGGCGATGAGGTACTCGGCTCCGAGGACCTCGGTCCCGTCGTCCGCGACCGCCTCGGAGCTCGTCGACGGGCGCTCGCGCAGCACGGTGGCGTCCGGGGTTCCGTTGGGTCCGGCGGGCACGACGGCGTAGCGGATGTCGGGGCCGACGGCCAGGGCGGCGTTCGTCGGCAGGGTCCATGGGGTCGTCGTCCAGGCGAGTGCTCGCACCGCGGTGAGGCCGAGCGCCTCGGCCTTGGGCCCGGTCAGCGGGAACGTGACGGTGACGGTCTGGTCCTGGCGGTCCTTGTAGACGTCGTCGTCCATCCGCAGCTCGTGGTTCGACAGCGGGGTCTGGTCGCGCCAGCAGTACGGCAGCACCCGGTAGCCCTCATAGGCCAGTCCCTTGTCGTGCAGGCGCTTGAAGGCCCAGATGACGCTCTCCATGAAGGTCACGTCGAGGGTCTTGTAGTCGTTCTCGAAGTCCACCCAGCGCGCCTGGCGCGTCACGTAGACCTCCCATTCCTTCGTGTAGCGCAGCACGGAGTCGCGGGCGGCCCGGTTGAACGCCGCGATGCCCATCTCCTCGATCTGGCTCTTGTCGGTGATCCCGAGCTGACGCTCGGCCTCGAGCTCGGCCGGCAGCCCGTGCGTGTCCCAGCCGAAGCGGCGGTGCACCTGCTTGCCGCGCATGGTCTGGAAGCGCGGGAAGACGTCCTTCGCGTAGCCGGTCAGCAGGTGGCCGTAGTGCGGGAGGCCGTTGGCGAACGGAGGACCGTCGTAGAACACCCACTCCGGTGCGCCGTCTCGGTTGTCGATCGATGCCTGGAAGGTGCCGTCGTCCTTCCAGAAGGCGAGCACCTCGCGCTCGAGCGCTGGGAAGTCTGGCGACGGGACGACACCGTCTGCAGCGTGCTGGGGATCCTGACCCTTGGGGTACAACGCGTGGCTCCTGGATGGGGGTTTCATCTCCACGAGGACGGCGAGCCCGTCGAGCTCCACCGCGGTACCACCCCGCTTGCCCATCGGGCCCGTCGACTGGTTCAGGGACCGATGCACCGCTTGTTCATTGGCTGTGACGGGCCAGACCCGTTCGGTTCTACCAGGCTCGCGCCGTTCTTCCGAAGACTCCCCGGTGATGGCCGGATCGGTGTCGTTGCGTCGATTCTACCGGGTGTTCGCCGATCGGCGCACGGGCTTCAGCCCGGCGGGCGGCCGGAGGGGCCGCCTTCGTGATGACACGGTCTACAAACGTGCGGCGTGATTCTTGGTCGTGGAATGGCGACGGGGGCGTCGTCGTTGTCGGTAGCGTGCCAACAGTGACCACCACAGCAGAGTCCCCCGTCGTCCAGCCGTCCCCGCCAGCGATGGTGCGCAGAGTCACCTGGGCGTCGATGGTCGGGACCTCCCTCGAGTCCTTCGACTTCTACGTCTTCTCGTACTTCTCCGTGTACTTCATCGGCCCGCTGTTCTTCGAGCCGCTCGGCCAGTTCGGCGCGACCCTGAGCGGTTTCGCGACGCTCGGCGTCGCGTTCATCGTCCGGCCGGTCGGAGCCGCGCTCTTCGGCAACCTGGGCGACCGGATCGGCCGCCGGTCGACGCTGCTCTGGACCGTCGGCCTCATGGGGGTCTCCACCGGTCTCATCGGCGTGCTGCCGACGTATGCGCAGGCCGGCTGGGTCGGCGCGATCCTCCTCGTGCTGCTGCGGGTCGTGCAGGGCATCTCGCTCGGCGGCGAGTGGGGCGGGTCCATCCTGCTGGCGACCGAGCACTCCAGTCCGATCAAGCGCGCCTTCTACGCCGCGATCCCCCAGCTCGGATCCCCCGTCGGGTCGATCCTCAGCGCGACCGTCTTCATCGTCATGACCATCGTGCTGAGCCCGGCCGACCTCGCCGCGTGGGGCTGGCGCATCCCGTTCCTGCTCGCCTTCCCGCTGCTGCTGGTGTCGCTGTACCTGCGCTGGTCGATCGACGAGACGCCCGTCTTCAAGGAGATCGTCGCCGACCACCGACGGGACCGCGTGCCCGTGCTGCGCGTCTTCGCGGCCCAGCCGCTCGCCGTGCTCGTCGCCATCGGCGCCGCCCTGCTCGGCATCGGCTCGTACTCGCTCATGAACACCTACACGATCAATTACGGCACGACCGAGCTGGGCTTCAGCTTCCAGGACCTCCTGGTCGCCACGACCATCGGCGGCCTGCTGCAGCTCGTGACGATCCCCCTCTTCGGCCGGTGGGCCACGCGGATCGGCTCCGCCCGCGTCGTCGTGTGGGGTGCAGTCGGAACGCTCGTCATCGCCTTCCCGATGTACTGGCTGCTCCAGTTCGCGACCTTCCCGATCCTCGTCGCGACGATGATCATCGGCGGCATCCTCCCCACCATGGCGTGGGCGGCGCTCGGCGGCCTCATGAACGACCTGTTCGCCGACCACTACCGGTACTCGGCACTGTCCGTCTCCTACGGGATCGCGGCAGCCGTGAGCGGATTCATCCCGTTCATCACGCTCGCCATCGGCCAGGCCACCGACTACGCGTGGTGGCACCCCGGCATCGTGCTCGCCGCGCTCTCGGCCATCACCCTCGTCGCGGCCGTCGCCGCCGGCCGGATGCGTCAGCGCGGCGTGCGCACGGAGGCGTGATCGGCGCTCCGGTAGTCTGGAGGGAACTGCATACTCAGGCACCTCACCACTGACTCGGTGCCGCACATAGCGATCGGAGCATCATGTCCGCTGCCATTCCAGACAAGCCGGCCCTCGAGGGACTCGAGTCCAAGTGGGGTCAGCGCTGGGAGTCCGATGGCACCCACCGCTTCGACCGTGAACGTGCGACGAGCGAGAGCATCTTCTCGATCGACACTCCGCCGCCGACCGCGTCGGGTTCGCTCCACATCGGCCACGTGTTCTCCTACACGCACACCGACGTCATCGCCCGCTTCCAGCGGATGCGCGGCCGCAGCGTCTTCTACCCCATGGGATGGGACGACAACGGCCTGCCGACGGAACGCCGGGTGCAGAACTACTACGGCGTGCGCTGCGACCCGTCGCTGCCGTACGAGGCCGACTTCGTCCCGCCGTTCGAGGGCGGCGACGGCAAGAGCACGAAGGCCGCAGACCAGAAGCCGGTCAGCCGGCGCAACTTCATCGAGCTGTGCGAGCGTCTCACCCGCGAGGACGAGGTGCAGTTCGAGAAGCTCTGGCGCGACCTCGGCCTCTCCGTGGACTGGACGCAGACCTACCGCACCATCGGCGATGAGGCGCTCTTCACGTCGCAGCTCGCGTTCATCCGCAACGTCGAGCGCGGCGAGGCCTACCAGGCCATGGCCCCGACCCTGTGGGACGTCACCTTCCGCACCGCCGTAGCCCAGGCGGAGCTCGAGGACCGCGACCAGCCGGCCGCCTACCATCGCGTGGCGTTCCACCAGCACGACGGCGGAACGATCGAGATCGAGACCACGCGACCGGAGCTCCTCCCCGCCTGCGTCGCCCTCGTCGCCCACCCCGACGACGAGCGCTACCAGCCGTACTTCGGCACCACGGTCACGACGCCGGTCTTCGGGGTCGAGGTTCCCGTCCTCGCCCACCACCTCGCCCAGAAGGACAAGGGAACGGGCATCGCCATGATCTGCACCTTCGGCGACGTGACCGACGTCGTCTGGTGGCGCGAGCTCGACCTCCCGAACCGCGCGATCATGGGCTTCGACGGCCGCATCATCGCCGAGGCCCCCGAGGCCATCACCAGCGAGGCTGGCCGTGAGGCCTATGCCCAGCTCGCCGGCAAGACGGTGTTCTCCGCCAAGCAGGCCGTGGTCGAGCTCCTCCGGGCGTCCGGCGACCTCATCGGCGAGCCCAAGAACATCACCCACCCGGTCAAGTTCTTCGAGAAGGGCGACAAGCCCCTCGAGGTGGTCTCGACCCGCCAGTGGTACATCACCAACGGGGCCCGCGACGAGGACCTCCGGGCCAGGCTGCTCGCGAGCGGGCAGGAACTCGCGTGGCACCCCGACTTCATGCGGGTCCGCTACGAGAACTGGGTCGGCGGGCTCACCGGCGACTGGCTCATCTCCCGGCAGCGCTTCTTCGGTGTTCCGATCCCGGTCTGGTATCCCCTCGACGCCGACGGCAACCCCGTGTTCGACGAGCCGATCGTCGCGACCCGGGACATCCTCCCCGTCGATCCGTCGTCGGATGCCGCCCCCGGCTACGACGAGAGCCGGCGCGGCCAGCCCGGCGGCTTCGTCGGCGAACACGACGTCATGGACACCTGGGCCACCTCGTCGCTCACCCCGCAGCTCGCCGGCGGCTGGGAGCGCGACCCGGAGCTGTTCGACCTGGTCTTCCCGTTCTCGCTGCGTCCGCAGGGCCAGGACATCATCCGCACGTGGCTGTTCTCCACGATGCTGCGCGCCGAGCTCGAGCACGGCCGGCGCCCGTGGGACCATGCGGCACTGTCCGGCTTCATCGTCGACCCCGACCGCAAGAAGATGTCGAAGTCGAAGGGCAACGTCGTGACCCCGTCCGACATGCTCGAGACCCACGGATCGGATGCCGTCCGCTACTGGGCGGCGTCGTCACGCCTCGGCACTGACGCCGCATTCGACCCGCAGAACCCGACCCAGATCAAGATCGGCCGGCGCCTCGCCATCAAGATCCTGAACGCGGCCAAGTTCATCCACGGAGCCGGCCCGTCGAGCGACCGCGACGGCAGCGTCACGCACGCCGTCGATCTCAGCATGCTCGGAACCCTCTCGGAGGTCGTCCACCAGGCGACGGTGGCGCTCGACAACTACGACCATGCCCGGGCGCTCGAGGTGACGGAGGCGTTCTTCTGGACGTTCTGCGACGACTACCTCGAGCTCGTGAAGGAACGCGCCTACGGCGGATCGGACGCGGACAAGGAGTCGGCCGTTGCTGCTCTGCACGCCGCGCTCTCGGTGTTCCTCCGGCTGTTCGCCCCGTTCGTCCCGTTCGCGACCGAGGAGGCGTGGTCGTGGTCGAACCCCGGCTCCGTGCACCTCGCCGCCTGGCCGAACGAGGTCGAGCTCGCGGGTCAGGAGGAGGGCGTGACGGCGGTGCTCGACCTCGCCAGCCGCGCGCTCACGGCCATCCGTCGCGCCAAGACCGACGCGAAGGTTTCTCAGCGCACACCAGTGATTTCTGCTGTAATTGCGGGAACGAGGGAACAGGTGGCCCTGCTCGAGCAGGCCGCGTCGGACCTCGCGGCGGTCGGACGTATCGCTACGCTCGACTTCACAGAAGCCGATGACCTCGCCGTCACCGACATCGTCCTCGAAACGACGCCGGAGAGTTAGGAGCACACCATGGCTGTTCAGGTTCGTCCCCTGGTCGATCGCGACTTCTTCGACTGGCTCGGCCTCTGGGAGGGCTACAGCGAGTTCTACAAGGCGGAGGTCACCGACACCAAGGCCCTGCTCGTCTGGTCCTGGCTGACCGATCGCAACCACGAGCTCTCCGGATTCGTGGCCGACGACGACGGCACGCTGGTCGGCTTCGCACACGTGCGGGAGTACCCGCGCACGCTCGAGGCCGATCGCGCCCTGTTCCTCGACGACCTCTTCGTGGCTCCGGACGCCCGCTCCCACGGCGTGGGCGCCGCACTGATCGAGGAGGCGAAGCGGGTCGCTCGCGAACGCCACGCCTCCACCGTGACCTGGATCACGGCGGCGGACAACGAGACCGCCCAGCGGCTCTACGACGGTCTCGCGCAGCGCACCGAGTGGGTCACCTACGAGACCGAGGCCTGAGATGCAGTTGGGAACCCGCTGGCCGTTCCGCGGAACCGACCGCCCCGGCAATCTGCCCGAGGTCGTCGGCTACGCCATCGACGCCGTCGAGACCGACCAGGAGATCCTCCCCGAGGCGGGTACCGATTGGCGCTGGACCCTCACGTGGCTGGAGGGCAAGCCGGTCATCGAGCTCGATGACGGCACGGTCATCCGCTACATCGCAGAGGACGACTCTGCCCAGATCACGCTGCCGGCCCAGGCGGTCGACGACGAGGACGACTGGTAGGTCAGCGCAGCGCGAACGGCCGGCGGTTGTCGGCCTCGATCATCGCGCGATCCGCCGTCGTCACGCGCTCCGAGAATTCGCCAGCCGAGATCGTGTGCTGTCGGCTCCTGCCCCAGCGGGCGAGCGCGAGGCCCAGCACGATGGCGGCACGGGCGACCCCGTGCGGCTGCGCCATCGAGGACGTACGGCCGATGGTGATGCTCATGATGGGGTCTCCTCTCCATCCATGATCGGGAAGGCGTTGAACTGGAACTGCACGGGCCGCGAGCCCGGAGGATTCTGGTCGCGGAAGCGGACGATGTAGTCGTCGGCGATCCTCTCGAACTCACCGACGATCTCGGCCAGCTGCTCGGCCGTGAGGCGCATGTTGAACGTCGAGAGGACGGCGGCCCTGGTCCACTCGGGCGCGAGCTCGTCGTCACCGCGATCCATGAAGTCCGTGAGCAACTGCTCACGTCCGGAGTGCCACTGGTTGATGACGAGGCGCGCGGCCTCCTTGGATGCGGCATCCGGCTGATCCTCGACCCCGACGACGAATCCGCCGGGCGAGCGCTTCCACCAGCGCTCGCGTCCTGTGCCCCGATCGGGCACCTCCTGCACGAAGTCGTGCTTCGCGAGCTGACGGAGGTGGTAGCTCGTGGCTCCGCTGGACTCCCCCAGCCGCTCGGCGAGGCCGCTGGCCGTCGCCTCCCCGTACTGCGACAGGGCGTCGAGCAGGGCCACGCGCAACGGATGCGCGAGCGCCTTCAGGGCCGTGACGTCGACGAGGCGCTTCTCCGGTCTGTCCATGGGGACAGCCTACGCTTGCAAAGCTTTCTTTGCAAGCGTCTCTTTGCAAGCATCTCTTTGCACGAGTTTCTTTGCGTTATCGTTTCGCGTCGACCGGCTTGCGCGCGATGACCTCGCCGTGCGGCATCTGCATCCAGCCGTCCGGATCGAGCTTCCAGGCGATCCACGCGTCGGCGATGGCGCCCAGCTCGGCGACGCTGGCACGTCCGGTCTCGATGGCGTGGGCCGCGAAGGCCGACTCGGTCGCCCGAAGCGCCCAGGAGTCGCCCCACCACTCCCGCTCGGCGTCCGACGCGAAGCACCAGACCGATGCCGTGCACTGCACGTCGGTGAACCCGGCGGCACGAACCCAGGCCTTGAGGAAGCGTCCCGCGTCCGGCTCTCCCTCGTTCGACCGCGCGACGGCCTGATAGACGCTCATCCAGGACGCGAGGCCACGGCTCTGCGGGTACCAGGTCACTCCCCCGTAGTCGACGTCGCGCACAGCGAGGATGCCGCCCGGCTTGAGCACGCGGAGAGCCTCGCGGAGGGCCTGCGTCGGGCGGGACAGGTGCTGCATCGTCTGATGCGCGTGCACCACGTCGAACGTGTCGTCGTCGAACGGCAGCGCATAGGCGTCGGCGACGAGGAACTCGGCGTTCGCGAGCCCGTTGTCGACGCCGTGTCCGCGCGCCTGCTCGACGATCTCCGGCGCGACGTCGATGCCGACGACCCGCCCAGGGCCCACCCGACGGGCGATGTCGACGGTGATGGTGCCCGGTCCGCAGCCGAGGTCGAGCACGTCGAGGCCGGGGACGAGATGCGGTGCGAGGTAGGCGGCCGAGTTGTCCACGGTGCGCCAGGTGTGCGACCGCAGGACGCTCTCATGGTGGCCGTGCGTGTACCGGTCGCGGGGCGCGACCTCGTTCTCCTCAGGATCGGTGGTCATCCCCCGAGCCTAGCCATCGCCTGCAGCGGCCCGCACGAACGAGAACAGGCCGGATCGGCCCGTTCTCGGCGGAGAACGGCGATCCGGCCTGTACGGCGGAAGACGCGTCAGATGGCGAAGCCGAGGGCTCGCATCATGTCGCGACCGTCGTCGGTGATGCGCTCGGGGCCCCACGGCGGCATCCACACCCAGTTGATGCGGAACGCCTCGACGATCCCGTCGAGCGACTGGGCGGTCTGCTCCTCGAGCACGTCGGTGAGCGGGCAGCCGGCGCTCGTGAGCGTCATGTGGATGACGAGGGCGTTGTTCTCGTCATCCCAGCCCAGGTCGTAGATGAGGCCGAGGTCGACGACATTGACCCCGAGTTCGGGGTCCATGACGTCCTTCAGCGCCTCTTCGACCTGATCGAAGAGTGCGGGTTCCAGCGTCGTGACCATGAGTACAGCCTACGCCGTCGCCCCGACGAGATAGCGGTCGTAGCCCTCGTCCTCGAGACGGTCGGCCAGCTCGCGGCCGCCCTCCTCCGCGACACGGCCGTTCACGAACACGTGCACGAAGTCGGGTTCGATGTAGCGGAGGATGCGCGTGTAGTGCGTGATGAGCATGATGCCGAGACCGGTGTTGGCCTTGGCGCGGTTCACACCCTCCGACACGATCTTGAGCGCGTCGACGTCGAGTCCGGAGTCGGTCTCGTCGAGCACGGCGAACTTCGGCTTCAGCAGCTCGAGCTGGAGGATCTCGTTGCGCTTCTTCTCGCCGCCCGAGAAGCCCTCGTTCACGTTGCGCTCAGCGAACGACTGGTCCATGCGGAGGTGGTCCATCGCCTCGCGCACGTCCTTGATCCACGTGCGGATGGCCGGAGCCTCACCGTCGATCGCCGTCTTGGCGGTGCGGAGGAAGTTGGTGTTCGTCACGCCCGGGATCTCCACCGGGTACTGCATCGCGAGGAAGAGGCCGTTGCGGGCACGCTCGTCCACGGTCATCTCGAGCACCTCCGCGCCGTCGAGCAGCACGGAGCCGCCCTCGACGTGGTACTTCGGGTGACCCGCGATCGTGTACGCCAGGGTGGACTTGCCGGAGCCGTTCGGCCCCATGACGGCGTGGATCTCGCCCTCGTTGATGGTCAGGTCGACGCCGCGCAGGATCTGCTTGGTGCCCTGGTCGGTCTCAACGTTGACGTGCAGGTCCTTGATTTCAAGAACAGACATAGTGTTCAATCTCTTTCGTTTTCGGCGCGCCAGCGCCGGTCAAGTGGGTGCGGTGCCTGAGAGGCTCAGACGGCCAGAGTGACGGCCGTGTCGATGTAGATGTCGCCGTCGACAAGCTCAACCTTGTAGACGGGGACCGGCTCGTAGGCCGGGAGGGTGATCGGCTTGCCCGTGCGCAGGGAGAACTGCGATCCGTGCGCCCAGCACTCCAGCGTGTCGTCCTCGACGAAGCCCTCGGAGAGGGAGATGTCGCCGTGGGTGCACGTGTCGCCGATGGCGAACACCTCCCCTGCGGCATCCTTCACTAGTGCGATGGAGACGCCATCGATGTCGACCTTGACGGCCTGGTTCGTTTCGAGCTCGTCGAGCGCGCAGATCCTGCTGGCGACCATCAGAGCACCGCTCCCGTGAGCTCGGCCTCGAGGACGACCTGCAGGCGTTCCTCAAGCGGGGCTGAACCGATCTGCTGGATGATCTCGCTGAGGAATCCGCGGACGACGAGGCGGCGGGCCTCCTCCTCTGGGATGCCGCGCGACTGCAGGTAGAAGAGCTGCTCGTCGTCGAAACGACCGGTAGCGCTGGCGTGGCCTGCGCCGGCGATGTCGCCGGTCTCGATCTCCAGGTTCGGGATCGAGTCCGCACGCGTTCCCTCGCTGAGGACGAGGTTGCGGTTCTGCTCGTAGCTGTCTGTTCCGGTCGCCTTCGGGCCGATGAGCACGTCACCGATCCACACGGTGCGGGCACCCTCACCCTGCAGCGCGCCCTTGTAGTTGACGCGCGAGCGCGAGTGCGGTGCATCGTGGTGCACGTACACCTGCTGCTCGAGGTGCTGGCCGGCGTCAGCGAAGTAGAGGCCGAACGCCTCGACGTCGGATCCGGACTCGGCGAGGTGGGTCGTCGGGTTCACCCGCACGACCTCTCCGCCGAGCGAGACGACGATGTGCTTGAGCTTGGCGTCGCGGCCGACACGCGAGAAGTGGTTGGCCAGGTGCACGGCACCGTCGTTCCACTGCTGCACGCTGATGACGCTGAGGTTGGCCGATTCGCCGACGAGGATCTCGACGTTCTCGGTGATGCGGGCGTCGCCGGCGTTATCGAGCACGATGCGGGCGTTGCTGAACGGCGCGGCCTCGATCACGATGTGCGCGGCGCGGGCGGCTGCGCCGAGCGTGCTGCGGGAGAGCGTGAGCTCCTTCGCGTCCTCGCCGGTGACCGAGATGAGCAGCGCCTTCTCGAAGTTGGTCCACGCGTTGGCGGATGCCCGCTCCTCCGGCTTGCCGGCGGAGCCGATGCGGGAGTCGTCGCGGTCGATCCAGCTGATGCTGACGCCTGCGGCATCCGTCGCGCTGAACTCGTACGGCGAGCCGTCGAGTTCACCGTCGAGCAGATCGGCGAACTTGGCGACCGGGGAGAGCTTCCACACGGCTTCGCGGCCGGTGATGACCGGGAAGTCGCTGTGCTCGAAGGAGGCGAAACGCGCTGAGCGGGTCTGCACGGGGGCGAGCCCCCAGCCTCCGTCGCTGTGCTTCTTCAGGCCGTGCTGGCCGGGTTCGACGAGGCTCGCGGTCGGCGTCTCGGAAGTGGGCATGGTTGTACTGGGTGTCGAGGCGGCGGTCATTTAGCCGACGGATCCTTCCATGCCCATTTCGATGAGCTTGTTGAGTTCAAGGGCGTATTCCATGGGCAGCTCGCGCGCGATCGGCTCGATGAAGCCGCGGACGATCATGGCCATGGCTTCGGTCTCGTCGATGCCGCGGCTCATCAGGTAGAAGAGCTGCTCCTCGCTGACCTTCGAGACGGTTGCCTCGTGGCCGAGCTGCACGTCGTCGACGCGGATGTCGATGGCCGGGTAGGTGTCGGAGCGCGAGATGCTGTCGACCAGCAGGGCGTCGCAGACGACGCTGTTCTTCGAGTGGTGGGCGTTGGCGGCGATGCGCACCTCGCCGCGGTAGCCGGCACGGCCGCCGCCACGGGCGATCGACTTGGAGACGATCGAGGACTGCGTGTACGGAGCCATGTGCACCATCTTGGCGCCGGCGTCTTGGTGCTGGCCGGGGCCGGCGAAGGCAACGGAGAGCGTCTCGCCCTTGGCGTGCTCGCCCATCAGGAAGATCGACGGGTACTTCATGGTGACCTTGGAGCCGATGTTGCCGTCGACCCATTCCATGGTCGCGCCCTCTGCCGCGGTCGCCCGCTTGGTGACGAGGTTGTAGACGTTGTTCGACCAGTTCTGGATCGTCGTGTAGCGAACGCGGGCGTTCTTCTTGACGATGATCTCGACCACGGCGGAGTGCAGCGAGTCGCTCTTGTAGATCGGCGCGGTGCAGCCCTCGATGTAGTGAACGTAGCTGCCCTCATCGGCGATGATCAGGGTGCGCTCGAACTGACCCATGTTCTCCGTGTTGATGCGGAAGTAGGCCTGCAACGGGATCTCGACGTGCACGCCGGGCGGCACGTAGACGAAGGAACCGCCGGACCAGACGGCCGTGTTCAGCGAGGCGAACTTGTTGTCGCCGGAGGGGATGACGGTGCCGAAGTACTCCTCGAAGAACTCCGGGTGCTCCTTGAGCGCCGTGTCGGTGTCCATGAAGATGACACCCTGTGCTTCGAGTTCTTCGTTGATCTGGTGGTAGACCACCTCGGACTCGTACTGGGCCGCGACGCCGGCGACGAGGCGCTGGCGCTCTGCCTCGGGGATTCCGAGCTTCTCGTAGGTGTTCTTGATGTCGTCCGGCAGGTCTTCCCAGCTCTGGGCCTGCTTCTCGGTCGAGCGAACGAAGTACTTGATGTTGTCGAAGTCGATCTCGCTGAGGTCTGCACCCCAGGTCGGCATCGGCTTGCGGCCGAAGAGCTCGTAGCCCTTGAGGCGGCGTTCGAGCATCCAGGCCGGTTCGGACTTCAGGGCCGAAATGTCGGAGACTACCTCCTTCGAGATTCCTCGACGGGCGGATGCGCCAGCGGCATCCCCGTCATGCCATCCAAACTCGTAGACACCAAGTGACTCGAGCTCTGGGCGGTCGATGAGCACGTCCGACATTCTCTACCTCATTCTCCTGCCCGCTGTAACCGGATATCAGTCCGGCTCATTCCCGTGCCAAGCGCGAATGCGTCTGGCATCGGTGAACGATTGTGCGGGTGGCTGCATTGCGTACCTAAGATATTCAAAGACCAACTGTCGGAGCGCGCGGCTCTGCGTCGTGTGACGCATCGGCGCGTGACAGCGGTTCTCAAATCAATTGATTCTACAGCCACAAGGCTGGGGATCGGCGTGCGTGACGCTCAGCTTCACGCAAAGCATCAATCATGAAGGCGAATACACGGTGAAGCGCATCTACAACTGGCTGCCAACTCAGGTCGACGGGCGGGTGCGGCTCTTCGCGTGGCTCTCGTTCATCACGGAGCTGGTGATCATCGTGACCGGCGGCGCAGTGCGCCTGACCGGCTCAGGCCTCGGCTGCCCCACCTGGCCACTCTGCACCCCGGAGTCGCTGGTTCCGACGCCGGAGATGGGCATCCACGGTGTGATCGAGTTCAGCAACCGCATGATGTCAGGCGTCGTCGGCATCATCGCCGTGATCATGGTGCTGCTCGTGCTGCGCATGCGCAGGGAGCGCCGTGAGCTCTGGGTGCTCTCCCTCGTTCTGCTCATCGGCGTCGTCGCCCAGGCCATCGTCGGCGGCATCACCGTGCTGACCGGACTGCACCCCTTCATCGTCGGCTTCCACTACACGGCGTCGCTCATCATGTGCTGCGTCGCCGCCGCGCTCATCATCCGTGCGTACGCGGTGCCGGGCCCCCGAGAGTCCGCCGTCCCGCGCTGGTTCATGATCACGGCGCACGTGACGACGTTCTTCGTCGCGCTCACGATCGCCATGGGCGTGCTGACGACGGCATCCGGCCCGCACTCGGGTGACCTCAACGCCGCACGCACGGGATTCAACGCCGAGCTGTTCGAACACCTGCACGCGTGGCCCGCATACGCCACATTCGGCCTGACGCTGTTCCTCGCGATCGCTTCGATCAACTTCCGCGGCACAACGGTGCACCGCTGGACCCTCTACCTGCTGGCCGTCGAGGTTCTGCAGATCGCCGTCGGCCTGATCCAGGCGAACACCGGGCTGCCGGAGGCGCTCGTGGCGACGCACATGCTGCTCGCCGCGCTGCTCGCCTCGGCGATGACCGCGGTCGTGCTCAGCCTGAAGAAGCCCGTCGCCACCGCGGTTCCGCTGCAAGAGGCCTCCCCCGCTGCCGTCGCCTAGGCGCCGCAGCTCGAACTCGTAGAAACGGCCCCCATACAGAGCGGAAGGG
>JBEVEO010000125.1:0-8836 GCA_040512695.1 Leifsonia sp.
GCCAGGTGCAGGCCTCCATCGACGCCGCGCTGCTCGCCTTCGGCGGCCTCGACATCGTCGTGAACAACGCCGGACTGTCGCTGTCGAAGTCGCTGCTCGAGACCACCGTCGCCGACTGGGACCTGCAGCACGACGTGATGGCGAAGGGGTCCTTCCTCGTCTCCCGGGCCGCCGCGAAGGTGCTCATCGACCAGAAGCTCGGCGGTGACATCGTGTACATCTCCTCGAAGAACTCGGTCTTCGCCGGCCCGAACAACATCGCCTACTCGGCGACCAAGGCCGACCAGGCCCACCAGGTCCGCCTGCTCGCGGCCGAGCTCGGCGAGCACGGCGTGAAGGTCAACGGCATCAACCCCGACGGCGTGGTGCGCGGATCCGGCATCTTCGCCGGCGGCTGGGGCGCCAAGCGCGCAGCGGTCTACGGAGTGCCGGAGGAGGAGCTCGGCGCCTACTACGCCCAGCGCACCCTGCTGAAGCGCGAGGTGCTGCCCGAGAACGTGGCCAACGCGGTGTTCGTGCTGTGCTCGTCCGATCTCTCCCACACGACCGGGCTGCACATCCCCGTCGACGCCGGCGTCGCCGCCGCGTTCCTGCGATGACCTCGGCATCCTCCCGCCATGTGAAGGCACGGAACGTCGGCCACTCGCGGATTCCCGGGGCCGGCGCGGCTGATGCCTTCACACGGTGGGTCCGATGCCTTCACACGGCGGGAGGCGGACGATGACGGGCGACCGCAGCACGGGCGGCACCGTCGCCGCCGTCGACCTCGGGGCCACGAGCGGCCGCGTCGTCCTCGGCCATGTCGGCGGCGGCGAGCTGCGGATGCGGGCGATCGCGCGCTTCCCGAACGGGCCGGTCGACGCCGCCGACGGCCTGCACTGGGACGTGACCGGGCTCTCGGAGGCGGCCATCGCCGGCCTCGCGGCCGCCGTGCACGATGAGCCGGGCCTCGCGAGCGTCGGCATCGACTCGTGGGCCGTCGACTACGCGCTGCTGCGGGACGGGCGGATGCTGGCCGAGCCGTTCCACTACCGCGACGACCGGACCGCGGCGGGCGTCGAGGCGACGCACCGCATCGCGCCGTTCGATGCCCTCTACGCCCGCAACGGCCTGCAGTTCCTGCCGTTCAACACCCTGTACCAGCTCGCAGCCGAGCACCGCCTGGCCGACGCCGACACCCTCCTCCTCGTCCCGGACCTCCTCGCCTTCCAGCTCACCGGCATCCCGCTGACCGAGCGCACCAATGCCTCGACGACCGGCCTCGTCGATGTGCGCACGGGCGACTGGGACGACGACCTCATCGCCAGGCTCGGGCTCCCGGCATCCGTCTTCACGCCGCTCATCGACTCCGGCACCCGCATCGGTGCCGTCTCGGCCGCGACGGCCGCCCGCATCGGCTCCCCGATCGACGTCATCGCCGTCGGCTCGCATGACACCGCATCCGCGGTCGTGGCCGTTCCGATGCGCGCCGAGTCCGCCGCGTACATCTCCTGCGGCACCTGGGGACTCGTGGGCGTCGAGCTCGAGCATCCGGTGCTGACGGAGGCCGCGAGGGAGGCGAACTTCACCAATGAGGGCGGGGTCGACGGGCGCGTGCGCTTCCTGCACAACGTCATGGGCCTGTGGCTGCTCTCCGAGTCCGTGCGCACGTGGGAGCGGGGAGGCGAGAGCATCGACCTGCCCGCGCTGCTCGCCCAGGCGGCCGCCGTCACGGATGCCGTGCCCGTGTTCGATGCGAACGATCCGCGGTTCCTCTCCCCCGGCGACATGCCGGAGCGGATCGCGGCGTGGTTCGGCGAGCGCGCGATCCCGGCGCCCACCTCGCGGGCGGCGATCGCACGCAGCATCATCGAGAGCCTCGCCCAGGCGTTCGCAGACGCCGTGCGCACCGCATCCGTGCTGTCGGGCGTCGACGTCGAGACCATCCACATCGTCGGCGGCGGGGCGCTCAACGAGCTGCTCTGCCAGCGCACGGCCGACCGCGCCGGCATCCCCGTGCTGGCGGGCCCCGTCGAGGCGACGGCCATCGGGAACATCCTCGTGCAGGCCCGCACCAACGGCTTCGCCGCCGGCTCGCTCGAGGACCTGCGCGCCGTCGTGGCGCGATCGTTCGAGCCACGGCGCTACCTCCCGCGCTGACGGCGCGTTCGCGGGGAATTCACGCTGTCGGGAGCACCGGCCGCGGAGCAGACGCCGCCGGTCATCGCCTGACGCAGTCCCGGAGCAGGCAGGATCGGCCGCCGGGTCACCGGGTCCGGCCGGCGCTACCGACGGTCGCGACCGCGCTGATCCGCGCCGGGACCGTAGATGATGATGCCGGCCAGGGGCACGAGCAGGAACCAGAGCCAGGCCCACGCCCAGCCGCCCGCGTAGCCCGTGAGGAAGAACAGGGCGAGCGCGGCGAACGGGACGATCGCCATGATGGTCGCGCCGACGGCCCCGCCGAGCGCACGGGTACCACCGCGGTAGCCGCTCGATCGGGCCTGGTCGTCGTACGCTCCCGGCGATGACGCCCCGCCCGGGTACGGGGTGGCCCCGGGCGCCGCGGCGTTCGCGAACGGCGTCGCCGGGGCGTCGGCCGGCGCCGGCAGGTCGCTGAAGAGCGGCGCCAGGTCCCCCCGGGAGACGGCCGCCCTGGCGCTCGCCGCGCGCTGGTCGAACTCATCGGGCCGCAGGCGGCCCTCGTCACGCGCCGCAGCGAGCTGCCGCACCGCGGTCTCGCGCTCGGCATCGCTCAGTCGCTCCGTGGACCGCCGGGGGTCTGCATAGTCCGTCATGGCTCCACTCTGGCGCAGTCGCGCCGCCATCGGAATGCCCTGCGAAGGGGAATCGGGCTTGCGTGTGGTCAGACCGCACGGTATCGTGTGGTCTGACCACAGGGAGGAGGCCGCCATGACCGACGTCGACGAACCGCGCGCCTGGCAGAGTGTGCTCGCCCGCATCGAGGCCGACCTGCTCGACGGAACCCTCTCCCCCGGCGATCACCTGCCATCGGAGCGCGCCCTCGCCGCCGAGCTCGGCGTCGGCCGATCGAGTGTGCGCGAGGCCGTGCGCGTCCTCGAGGTCATGGGGCTCCTGCGCACCCAGACCGGATCGGGCCCGAGTGCCGGCGCCATCATCATCGCCACCCCGCACGGGGCGATGTCGGCCCTCATGCGCCTGCAGGTGGCTGCCAACGGCTTCCGCGTCGCCGATGTCGTGAAGACCCGTCTCGTGCTCGAGGCCTCCGTGGTGGGCGACCTGGCGGACGCCGCCGCGCCTCCCCTCGCCGAGGCATCCGCGCTCCTCGACGCGATGGACTCACCCGCGCTCACGCCACAGGAGTTCCTCGCCCTGGACGCCCAGTTCCACGTCTCCCTCGCCGCGGCATCCGGCAACGAGGTCGTCACCGCGATGATGGCGGGACTCCGCTCGGCCATCGAGGGCTACGTGCAGGCCGGACTGTCATCGATCGACGACTGGCAGGCCACGGCCGACCGCCTGCGTTCCGAGCACCGCGGCATCACCGAGGCCATCGCGGCCGGCGACTCCCCCTCCGCGCGGGCCAGGGTGCACGCCCACATCACCGGCTACTACGCGCAGACCTCGCTCGTCGCGCCCCATGCCCCCGAGACGACGCCCGTTGTCGCCATCCCCGCCGGCAACGGACACATCGCGCTGTCCCGGCGAACGAACGAGAACTGAGGAACACCATGGTCCAGCGCCAGATCCCCAACCCGTCCGAGCTCGCCGAGCTCATGCGGTTCAAGAAGCCGACCCTCAATCCCACCGACCGCCGGCTCGAGAAGGCACTCACGATCGCCGACCTCCGCGCGATCGCCAAGCGACGCACGCCGAAGGCCCCATTCGACTACACCGAAGGCTCCGCGGAGGGCGAGATCTCCCTCGCTCGCGCACGCCAGGCGTTCCAGGACGTCGAGTTCCACCCCGCCATCCTCCGTAACGTCCCCGTCGTCGACACGACCCGCGAGGTGCTCGGCGGCCAGAGCGCGCTGCCGTTCGGCATCGCCCCGACGGGGTTCACCCGCATGATGCAGACCGAGGGCGAGATCGCCGGTGCCGGGGCGGCCGGAGCCGCCGGCATCCCGTTCACCCTCTCGACCCTCGGTACGACGTCGATCGAGGACGTCAAGGCTGCGAACCCCACCGGCCGCAACTGGTTCCAGCTCTACGTGATGCGCGATCGCGAGATCTCGTACGAACTCGCCCGCCGAGCAGCCTCCGCCGGGTTCTACTCATTTTTTTTCACGGTCGACACCCGTGTGGCGGGCGCCCGCCACCGCGACAAGCGCAACGGCTTCTCGATCCCGCCGCAGCTCACCCCGGGCACCGTCATCAATGCGCTGCCCCGGCCCGCGTGGTGGATCAACTTCCTCACGACGCCGAAGCTCGAGTTCGCATCGCTGTCATCGACCGGCGGCACCGTCGGCGAGCTCCTCGACTCCGCGATGGACCCGACCATCTCCTTCGCCGACCTCGACATCATCCGCGGCATCTGGCCGGGGAAGATCGTGGTCAAGGGCGTCCAGACGGTGCAGGATGCGAAGCTCCTGGCCGATCGCGGCGTCGACGGCATCGTGCTGTCCAACCACGGCGGCCGCCAGCTCGACCGTGCACCGATCCCGTTCCACCTGCTGCCCGACGTCGCACGCGAGGTGGGCGGCGACCTCGAGGTGCACCTCGACACCGGCATCATGTCGGGTGCCGACATCGTGGCCTCGATCGCCCTGGGCGCGCGCTTCACGCTCATCGGCCGTGCCTACCTGTACGGCCTGATGGCCGGGGGCCGGCGCGGAGTGGACAAGACCATCCAGATCCTGCGCACCGAGATCGAGCGCACGATGAAACTGCTCGAGGTGGGCTCCCTCGACGAGCTCGGGCCGCAGCACGTCACGCAGCTCGCCCGCCTGGTGCCGATCGCGCGCACCGTGACGGATGCAGCGGAGTCGGCCGCCGCGGCCAGACCGGCTGCCGTTCGGACGCCGCGTGCATCGAGCGCGGCGAAGAAGCCGGCCGTCAAGAAATAGCGCGGGCAGCCGCGCGACCCGTTTGCAGGATGACTGCGGTGATGAGCCTGCCGGAGGCTTCAACGGCGCTCTCATCCTGTGAACGGATGACCAGGCCGCCGGTCGAGTAACGTTCGACTGCGTCGGGCGCTACTCGATCGACGGGCGCCAGCGGCGCTAGGCCGTCGCCGCGTTCGACGCCGCGAGCAGCTGCTCGATCTGGTCGCGGTCGATCCCCATGCCCGGGAAGCCGGCGAGGCGGCCGATCGGGAACGACTCCATCATCTTGAACAGGCCGGGGTCCTGCATGAGCGCCGCGGTCTCGCCTCCGCCCAGTGAGGCCATGGCCTGCACGATGAACTGCGACGCGACGGGGTGAGCCATCAGCTCGCCGATCGACGAGTCCATGCTCAGCAGCACCCGCACGGGATCGCCGTCGACCTCGACGGAGGTCCTGGAGCGGATGTCACGGCTCGAGGCCCCGACCTCGACCGTGTATGCGCCGCCCTCGACGACCCACTGGTCGACGCGGGTGTCGAAGTAGGCGAGGTCCTCCCGCCGCACGTGCACCTCCACCGCGCGGCTCTCGCCGGCCGCCAGGGCCACCTTCGTGAAGCCCTTCAGCTCCCGAGGCGCACGGACCACGGCCGAGCCGGGCACGGAGGTGTACACCTGCACCACATCGGAGCCGTCCCGCGAACCCGTGTTCGTCACCGTGACGCGCACGAGGAGACCCGACGCGTCGGCGGTGACCTCGGCATCCGAGTAGGCGAAGCTCGTGTAGGAGAGACCGTGCCCGAACGGGAACGAGACCGCGATCTCGCGGGCGTCGAACCAGCGGTAGCCGACGAAGAGTCCCTCGCCGTAGCGCACGTGGCCGTGCTCGCCCGGGAAGTCGAGGTAGGCGGCGGTGTCCTGCAGGCGCAACGGGATGCTCTCCTGCAGACGACCGGACGGGTTCACGACGCCGTACAGCACGTCGGCGACGGCACCGCCGCCTGCCTGACCGAGCAGCCAGCCCTCGACGATGGCCGGCACGCGGTCGGCGAAGCCCGAGAGCCGCACGACGCCACCGTTGGAGAGCACGACGACCGTGTTCGGGTTGGCGGCCAGCACGGCGTCGAGCAGCGCGAGCTGCTCGGCCGGGAGCTCGATGTGCTCGCGGTCGAAGCCCTCGGACTCCTGCTCGGCGGGAACGCCGAGGAAGACCACGGCGACGGATGCCGCTGCCGCGGCCTCGACGGCCTCAGCCACGAGGGCGGCGTCCTCCGACCCGTCGGCCGTGTAGCCGGCGGCGAACGTGACGGCGTCGGATGCGGCGAGCGCGCGGAGCTCGTCGAGCGCGTTGTCGAGCCGGGTCGGGTTGATGAGCGATGAACCGGCACCCTGGTAGCGGGGGGTGCGGGCGAGCTCGCCGATCACGGCGATGCGGGCATCCGTCGCGAGCGGCAGGAGGTCGCCCTCGTTCTTCAGCAGGACGATCGACGCACCGGCCGCTTCGCGGGCGAGGGCGTG
Organism: Leifsonia sp.; assembly: GCA_040512695.1. Lineage (GTDB taxonomy): Bacteria > Actinomycetota > Actinomycetes > Actinomycetales > Microbacteriaceae > Orlajensenia. The sequence continues at coordinate 6,522 of JBEVEO010000125.1, forward strand.
GTGGGCGTCCACATCGTAGGCGGCGTCGGGGCGAGCGCCGGCGACGGCCTTGAACGCCAGCTCGATCGCGCGGCGGGCCGCGGTGTCGAGCACCGACTCCGCGAGGGCTCCGGAGCGCACGGCCTCGACGAGCTGGGCGTCCGTGCGGCCGCTGCTCGACGGCATCTCGAGGTCGAGGCCCGCCTCGACTCCCGCGACGCGGTCGTTGACGGCGCCCCAGTCGCTGACGACCAGGCCGGTGAAGCCCCACTCGTCGCGGAGGACGGTGTTGAGGAGCCACGGGTCCTCGGAGGTGTAGACGCCGTTCAGCCTGTTGTAGGAGCACATGACCGTCCACGGCTGCTCGTCCTGCACCACGCGCTGGAAGCCGCGCAGGTAGATCTCGCGCAGCGGGCGCTCGTCGATGTCGGCCGAGACGCGCATGCGGTCGGCCTCCTGGTTGTTCGCGGCGAAGTGCTTGAGCGACGCGCCGACGCCTTGGCTCTGCAGCCCGCGCACCAGGGCGGAGCCGAGCACGCCGCTGGCGTGCGGGTCCTCGGAGAGGTACTCGAAGTTCCGGCCGCCGAGCGGGGAGCGCTTGATGTTGATGCCGGGGCCGAGCAGGACGCCGACCCCCTCCGCCAGCGACTCCTCGCCGAGGGCGACGCCGACCCGCTCGAGCAGCGCGGTGTCCCAGCTCGACCCGAGGGCGACGGCCGGCGGGAAGCACGTGGCAGGCACGCTGTCGCCGATGCCGAGGTGATCGGACTCTGCACTCTGCAAGCGGACGCCGTGGGGGCCGTCGGTCAGCACGATCGAAGGCACGCCGGGCGCGCTCTTCGTCGACCAGAAGTCCGCTCCGCTGGTCAGCGACGCCTTCTGCTCGAGCGTGAGCGCTGCGAGGGCATCGTCGACGGACGTCGTCGATGCATCGGTGGTGGTCGTGTCGGTCATGCGTTTCCTCCAACTGGGGATGCGACTGCCGCATCCGCCGTGATCGTCCGCCCGAAGAACGGCTTGCCGTAGTCCTTCTGCAGGAGAAGGTAGTACGCCCACCAGATGATGAGCGTCGTCGCAGCGCCAGCTGCCAGCCCGAACAGGGTGTCCGAGAGCCAGTGAGCGTTGATGAGTGTTCGCTGCCAGACCATGCCGCCGCCGATGACGGCCGCGATGATCCACCAGGCCAGACGTCTCCCGGGCGGGATGAGGGCCGCGATGCCCACGATCACGAAGCCCGCGGTCACGGAGTGCCCGGAGGGGAACGACCCGTGATCGACGGAGAACAGCGGGCCGAACAGCCCGTTCTCGACGTCGATCGCCGGCCGGGGCCGATGAACGAGGTTCTTCGTGAGCTGCGAGACCAGGATCGTGCCGGCGTTCGCCGAGATGAAGAACAGCGCAGACCGCCAGCGACGCACGATGAGGAGTGCGATCGGGATGACGATCAGCAGCACCAGCGCGCCGGGGCCCTCGCCGAGGTACTGGAAGAACATCGGGAAGGCGCCGGTCTCCGGGCCGAAGTCGCTTCCGACCAGGCGGCGCCAGGCATCGTCGAGTCCCTGGCTGAGCGGATGCTCCGGGTCGAGCGCGACCGAGAGGCCGAAGAGGGCGAACACCGCGAGAGTAGCGATGCCGGCGACCAGCAGTCCGCGGGGACGCTCCGCCCGTCGGGTCGCGACATGCGGGATCGTCGTCGTCGGAAACCCGGTGGCGCCCGGCATCAGCGCACGGCCTTGATGAACCAGACGGCGAAGGCGCCGAGGATCGACAGCACGATGCCGACCGGGAACAGTCCGATGTACCCGAACGTGAGGGCGATCGCACCGGCCACGGCCGGTGCGAGGGTCTGCGGGAGGGTCGCGGCGATGTTGACGACGCCGAGATCCTTCGCGAAGGACTTCTTCGACGGCAGCACCTCGCTCATGAGCGCCTGGTCCACGGACTGGAAAGCGCCGAAACCGAGGCCGGAGAGCACCGTCATGATGAACCAGCCCGTCGTCGTGGGCATGATGATCGGCACGAGGAGCGCGACGCCGACGAGCACCGACGAGATGAAGACGAAGATCTTTCGACGGGCGAACTTGTCGGACAGCGGTCCGCAGACCACGGTGCCGACGATGATGCCTGCGAGGCTGACGAGGCTGAAGACCGGTACGAGAGCGATGGCATCCTCACCGAGGCCGATGTAGTCCTGGAGGATGAACAGCTGGTAGCCCGTCACCGCGAAGTAGCCCGTGTAGAGCAGCAGGCGGCCGGTGAAGGCCCAGAAGAAGTCGGGGTGCCTGACCGGGTTGACCCAGAACGTGCGCAGGAAGTCACCGAACGTGAATGGCTCC
>JBEVEO010000126.1:0-5086 GCA_040512695.1 Leifsonia sp.
AGGGCGGCGGGTTCGGGAGGGCCATCACCCTCGACACGGCCCTCGCCGCGCTCATCGGCGCCTGCGACGGCGAGCTCTCGGTCGGCGCCATCTGCGCGGCGTTGGCGCAGCTGCTCGAGGTGGACGAGACGGCCCTCTCCGCCGACCTGCTTCCTGCGGTGCGGGAGCTCGTGCTCGACGGCGTCCTCAGCCCGTCTTCGTCCAGTCGAGGTTGATGACGGTTCCGATGTAGACGGTGTCGCCGAAGTCGTGGATCTGCGGATTCATGCGCAGCAACTGCTGCTGCGGCAGGTCGAAACGCTGCGCGATGTCGAAGAAGCTGTCGCCGGAGACGACGGTGTAGCTGATCATCTGCCCGTTGGCATCAGAGACGGCGGTACCGCTCGCCCCGGCGCGTGCGCCCTCGTCCGTGGCAGGACCCTCGACGACCTGAGGAGCCGCGTCGTTCGGCACCGGCGGCTGCGCCGGTGCCGGTGGATCCTGCGTGACCGCGGGAGCGGGCGCAGCGGGGGCCGGCGTCGGCGTCGGGGTCACGGTCACGAACACCGTGGCGGGCGGCTTCGGCGGAGCCGGCGCCGCGCACGCGGCAAGCCCTCCGACGACCAGCGAAACGGCCGCCGTGACAGCGACCGCGCGTCCGACACCCCTGAACGACTCGACCATGCATCCCCCCACCGCGGTCACTCTACCTCCTGATCAGCCCTGAATACAGACCGGTGAGGGTCCTCCCCAGCCGCGTCGAGCCGAGATGCCATCACCGGGCACCGGATTCCGGTCGGTCGATCGGTGCCGGCGCGCGATGCTGTGCGCATGACGATCAGCGCATCCGAGTCAGTCGACCAGCCCATCCGCACGGACGACGAGATCCTCGCCAGGGTCGACGCCCTCATCGGCCGGGCCTGCCGGCGCCAGTTCTGGCTGCTGTTCCTGGACCGCGACGATCGGCAGGTGCCCGTCCTCCTGCCGATCGAGGACTATCCGTCGACGCCGTACGGCGGCAGTGCGGAGTACATCGCAATGCGCATCGGCGAGATCACCGCGTCGACCGATGCCGCGCGGGTGGTCATCGTGTGGGAACGGCGACTCGGTCCGGCCACGACCGAGGCCGACCGGGTCTGGGCACGCGAGCTCGGCGCCGCCTGCGCGGCAGAGGACGTGTCCGTGCGGGCGCAGGTCATCAGCCATCGCGACGGGGTGCGCTGGTTCGCAGCCGATGACTATGCGTAGTGGGTTAACCTCGTTCAATGCCCGACAGTCCGAATTCGGCGACACCCTACGAGGTGCTCGGCGTCTCCCCGACAGCCAGCGACGACGAGGTCAAACGGGCGTTCAGACGGCTGCTGCGTGAGACGCATCCCGATCAGGGCGGCGACGTTGCGCGGTTCCACGCGGTGCAGATCGCCTGGGAGCAGGTGGGGACGCCGGCCGCGCGGGCCGCCTACGACCGCGGTCGTCCCTTCGCCAATGCGGACACGCCGCACGAGCCGTGGGCGACGCCCCGGGAGCGACCGCGCACCGACTCCCGTCCCACCGCCCGGTCGTTCGGGCATCCCGGCGGGTGGTCGCGGGAGTACTACCTCGACCACATGCGCGAATGGGTGGGTCGCGGGGAGTCCGTGCCCGACCTCTACGACCCCCAGCTGGTCCGATCCGCCCCACGGCAGATCAGGCACCTGCTCGCGAACGCCCTGGCCGAGGAGGCGACGGCCAGGCAGCTCGCCGGCCTCGGCATCGGCTTCACCGTCTGGCACGACGTCGCGACGGATGCGGCCGGTCCCGGGCTTCCGCCCAAGATCGACCACGTCGTGCTGGGACCGAGCGGCCTGTTCGCGCTGCAGAGCGAGGACTGGGGCGCCCCGATCGGCACGAAGCGCGGCGAGCTCGTCGGCGAGACGCTCAACGGCGAACGGCCCGTGCACGACCTGGCGGTCCGGGCCAAGGCCGTCGCCCGGGCCGCGAAGGTCAGGTTCACGGGGCTCGTCATCGTCGTTCCCGACGATGCATCGACGCAGTCCCTCGAGGTGCTCGGCAGCGCACGCGGGGCGGTGACGGCGCTCGTCGAGCAGTCCCGGCTTCCCGGCGTGCTGCGCGACGGACTGCCGGGGGCTGCGCGCATCAACGGGAGCGAGCTGTTCGAGGTGCGCACCCGCCTGCAGGCCGCGATCCGGCACATCTGAGCGCCGATCCGAGCCACCCCTCCGCTCGGATCAGACGCCGGCGGGCACCCAGGCGCCGATGATGATGCCCATCACGATCACGGTGACGAGTTCGTGGGCGATGTTGAGGATGGTCAGGCCGCTCGGGCGTCGGTCGAAGGCGTCGTGGGTGACGAAGCGCGCCGCCGTGAACCCGGCCCAGAGGATGCCTGCGGTGAGCACCGTGTTCCAGAAGAAGCTGCCGCCGTAGAACTCCCACGAGATGTAGGCGGCGCCGGCGAGCACCCAGGCGGTGATGAAGCTCACCAGCACCGTGACGATGATGGGGACGATGGCGTCGCTCGAATTGCCGGACGGCGTCACACCGGACTTCTTCATCCAGTAGTTGCCGAAGACCTTCGGGGTGTACCAGATGGAACCCACCACCATGCTCGAGAGCGTTGCGAGGATGACGGCCCAGTAGTTGATCTCGGGAACCATTGGTGGATCCTTTCGTCGCGCGGCAGTGCGGGATCCGCACGCTCGCGTGGCAGTGCGGTTGCCGCACTCTACTCCCCGGCGGACCCGCCGCTCGCGAGGATCGCCTCTCGGAGCAGTGCGAGTCCTTCCGCGAGGGCCAGGTCGCCGGGGGCCGCGTAGCCGACCACGAGGCCGGGGCGTGCGCCGGCACGGTCGGCGTAGTAGTCGGCGAGCACGGCGACGGCGACGCCGGAACGGGCGAGGCGCGCGACGACGTGCGCGACGGCGGCGGAGGAGCCGAGTTCGACCACGGCGTGCAGGCCGGAGTCGATGCCGGTCAGCCGGACCCCGTCGATGCCGTCGAGCGCGTCGACCACCAGGGTGCGCCGATGTGCGTAGTCCCGCCTGGCTGCGGCGATGTGGCGCCGGACGGCACCGCTCGCGAGCAGGTGGGCGAGCGCGTGCTGCGTGACGGAGGACACGGAGTTCGCGGAATCCGTGAGGGCGGCCTCGAGGCGGTCGCGGAGTCCGCTCCGGCGGGGGAGCACGATGTATCCCGCACGCAGCGCGGGGCTGAGCACCTTCGAGAAGCTGCCGACGAGCGCGACCTCGCCGTTCTCGTCCAGCGAGCTGAGAGCGGGCAGCGGTGCTCCGCGATGGCGGAACTCGCTGTCGTAGTCGTCCTCGATGATGAACACGCCGCGTTCTCGCGCCCAGGCGACGAGCTCCAGCCGGCCGGCGATGGGGAGCCTGCCGCCCAGCGGGTACTGATGGCTCGGAGTCAGGAGCACGGCGTCCGGCCTCGGTCGGAGTGCACGAAGTGCCGGGACGGAGATGCCGTCCGCCTCGACGGCGACGGGCACGATGCGCGCACCGGACCGCTCGGCGACGGCTCGCGCGGACGGATAGCCCGGTTCCTCGACCGCGAGACGCGGACGAGGGCCGTGGAGCTCCCGCAGGGCCGTCGTCAGCAGCGCCAGGGCGTCGCTGGTGCCGGCCGTGACGATGACGTCGTCAGCCGCGCAGACGAGACCACGGGCATGCCGGACGTGCTCGGCGATCTGCATCCGCAGGTCGGACTCCCCGAACGGCGGCGATCCGGCGCTCGGGAGGGGAATGGCAGCGGCGTGGCGCCACGCGGCCCGCCAGGCGCGAACATCGAGCCGGGCCGTCGATGGATGGCCGGGAAGGAGGTCGATGCGCGGTGGGCGGGCCTCGACCGGGGGCTCGAGGCCGTGCGGCGCGTCCTGAGGTGCCTTTCCGGCCACGAGCTCCGCGACGCGCGGCGCTGCACCGGGCGTCACCGCGAGGTAGCCCTCTCCCGTGAGCTGTTCCCAGGCCTCGACCACCACGCCGCGCGAGACGCCGATGGCTCCGGCGAGCTCGCGGGTCGACGGCAGGCGGTCCCCGGGCCGCAGGTCGCCGGCGAGGATGCGCCGGCGCACCTGGTCGACCAGCTGCCTCGCCAGCGGTATCGCGGATGCGCGATCGATCCCGAAGGCGGCACCGTCCATCGTAAGCTCCTGACTGGTCTGGTCGAATCGACGGGAAGCGGACTGACGCCCGTACCAGTTAGAGGACGAGACTAGCACCATGACGACGATCGACAACCCGCAGAGCACCCGTATCCGCCGCCTCTCCGAGCGCCAGGTCGATGACCGCGACGCCCTCTACGCACTGCTCGACGAGGCTCTCATCGCCCACGTCGCCGCTGCGACCCCCGCGGGCCCGCTCGTGATCCCGATGGCGTTCGCGCGCGACGGCGACGGGCTGCTCGTGCACTGCTCGACGGGCGCCGGACTGGCGCTGCGCTCGGGAGGGTCGGATGGCCGACTCGCGCTGAGCGTCGCGATCCTGGACGGGCTGGTCTACGCGGGGACGCTCTACGACAGCAGCATGAACTACCGCAGCGCGGTGGTCTACGGCGTCCCTGCCGTGGTCGCGGAGGAGGAGAAGGAGGCCGGGCTCTCGCTCATCGCCGCCAAGCTCATGCCCGGCCGGTCCAACGAGGTGCCGACCTCGACCAGACGTGAGCTCGCCGCGACGCAGGTGCTGCGCATCCCCATCGCCGATTTCGCGATGAAGGCCAGGTCGGGCGACCCGTCCCCGAACGACGAGGCCGACCCGTCGGTCTGGACCGGGGTGCTTCCCCTGACCAGAAGATGGGGCGAACCCCGGATGGCGGCCACCCTCGATCCTGCGACCGTGGTACCCGAGTCCGTCGCCGTACGTGCGGCGCGATCTGCGGAAGGAGGTGCGTGATGTTCATCACCATGCTGGCGCTCGGCGCCATCGTCGTGTGGGGCATGACCGCGGCAGTCGTGCAGCTGCGTCGCGACGGCTACCGTCGCATGCCGACCCTGCGTCACTGACTCCATCCGAACCGACCTCCGGGCGCCGCGCCGGGCACCACCCCCGGCGGCGGGGGGCGGGGTAGGGAACAAGTAGGGGGGGGACCACCCCCGGGGGGG
>JBEVEO010000142.1:0-4181 GCA_040512695.1 Leifsonia sp.
ACCGCCGACGTTCGTCGTCTTCACGACCGGCTTCCTCGACCCCGGCTACCGTCGCTACATCCCGCGCCGTCTGCGCGAGATCTACGGCTTCGAGGGAACGCCGATCGTGCTCAACATGCGTGTTCGAGAGAAGCGCACGCGCTAGCGCGCACCCGCCATCGCGCCCTTCACCTCCGTGTGAAGGCATCCTCGGCCCGTCGCTCCCGGATTCCCGGGCTGCGGCGGGCCGATGCCTTCACACGGATGCCGGTATGCCTTCACACGGTGGGGAGAGAGGGCGGCTCACGGCCCGGCCGGCTCCGCCGTCGGAGACGCGAACTCCGGGTCGTGCGCGCGTGATCGCGGCATCGCGAGGGCTGCGACGACGGTGAGGGCCGCGGCGATGGTCACCGCCAGGAAGACGGCCCCCGCAGCGGCGGCGACGCCGTCGACATCCTGGGCTCCATCGGGGGACGATGCGATGATCGTGTTCGCGATCGCACCGAAGACGGCGACGCCGACGGCGCTGCCGGCCGACCTGGCGAACATGTTCGTGCCCGTGACGACGCCGCGCTCCCCCCAGGCCACCGACGACTGCGCCGCGATGAGACTGGGCGCTGCGACCCAGCCGAGGCCGAACCCGATCACGAAGCACGCTGCCGCGACGAGCACCGTGTTCGGGTACGGCGCGATGATCGTGACGGCGATCGCGCCGACGACGGTGATGGCGATGCCGATGAGCACCGTCGAACGGAAGCCGATGCGCAGGTAGAGGCGACCGGCCATGGCGGCCGAGATCGGCCAGCCGAGGGTGAGCGCGGCCACGGCCAGACCCGACACGATCGGCACGACGCCGAGGGTCGTCTCCAGGTAGGTGGGCACGTACGAGGTGAGGCCGATGAGGATGACCCCGACGCCCAGGGAGATGAGCGTCGTCGTGACGATGAGCCGCCGCGAGAAGATGCCGAGCGGGATGATCGGCTCTGCTGCCCTCCGCTCGACGAACACGAACGCCACCATCGCGGCGGTGCCGATCACGAAGGCGGCGATGCTCGGCACGGAGTCCCACGCCCACGCCTGTCCGCCCTCGAGCACCGCCATGATGAGCGCGGTCAGGCCCACCGTGAGGAGCACGGCGCCCGCGTAGTCGATGCGGTGCCGTCGGGGCTCGATCCGCTCATGGTACGAGCGCGTGAGGCGCCAGCCGGCGATGAGGCAGAGGGGGATGTTGACGAAGAAGATCCACCGCCACGACACGAACTGCGAGAACACCCCGCCGAGGGCCGGGCCGACGACGGACGAGATGGCCCACACGCTCGCGATGTAGCCCTGCACCTTGGCGCGCTCGGCCAGCGAGTAGATGTCGCCGACGATCGTGATCGACGTCGGGAGCACGGCACCGGCACCCAGGCCCTGGATGGCGCGGAAGGCGATGAGGGCCGGCATGCTCCAGGCGAAGCCGCAGAGGACGGAGCCGATGAGGAACAGGCCGATGCCGACGAGGATGATGGGCTTGCGTCCGACGGTGTCGGAGAGCTTCGAGTAGATCGGCACCGAGACGGCCTGCGCGAGCAGGTAGATGGAGAACAGCCACGGGAACTGGGCGAAGTCGCCGAGATCGGCCACGATGGACGGCACGGCCGTCGCGAGGATCGTCGCATCGATGGCGATGAGCCCCGTCGCGAGCATCAGGGCGATGAGGACGGCCCCCCGCTGGGAGCGGAATCCGACGTCGACGGGCGCAGTACTCACTCTGAATGCAAGCCGCTCGGCCCTCGATCAATTCCCGCCGCGGCGTCAGGCCTCGGGATCGATGGCGTCGACGATGCTCACGACGGCGCTGTCCGTCCAGCCGGTGACCCCGGCGAACGCCGCGTCACGTTCCGGCGACGTGATGTAGCCGCTCTCGACGGCGGCGAACTGCTCCGCGTCGCCCTCGACCGACACCGCCCAGGTGAACTCGTTCGTCGAACGGTTCAGGTATGCGAACTCGATCTCGAAGCCGTGCGCGCGACGGGCGGGCACGAGGCGCGACGGCCACCAGGCCAGGAACTCGTCGACCAGGTCGGGCTTGAGGTCGTACCGTCGCAGCTGCACGGTCTTCGGCATGGATGGGTCCCTTCGACAGCCAATGGGGTGCGCATCGATTGAATCACCTTCGCGCGGAATGCCGGAGCCGATCGGCGCCGGTGGCGACTCAGTACGTGCTCGGCGCGGCTCCGGCGTCGCCTGCCGTGAACCGTGCCGCGAGGGCCTCGCTCCCGCGCGCGAGCAGGATGACGTCGGCGCCGACGATGACGAACCGCGCGCCTGCGGCGATGTAGCGGTCGGCGGCCTCCGGCACGAAGGCGTTGACACCGACCGGCTTGCCTGCCGCTGTCACGGCCTCGATCGTCGCGAGCACGGCGGCCACGACCTCGGGGTGGTCCTGCTGGCCGAGGTGTCCGAGCGAGGCGGCGAGGTCGGCCGGTCCGATGAGGACGGCGTCGACGCCGTCGACGGCTGCGATCCGCTGCGCATTCCCGACGGCCTCGGCGGTCTCGATCTGCACGGTGAGCGACACGAGCTCGTCGGCGCGTGCGAGGTAGTCGGAGGTGCGGCCCCAGCGTGCTGAGCGTGCGAGGGCGCTGCCGACTCCGCGGATGCCGTTCGGGGGATAGCGGATGGCCCGCACGATGGCGCCGGCCTCGTCGGCCGAGGCCACCATGGGGACGACGAGGTTCTGGGCGCCGATGTCGAGGAACTGCTTGATGAGGACCGGATCAGCGCTCGGCACGCGGACCACGGCGGTCACCGGATGCCCGGCGATCGCCTGCAGCTGGGCGAGAACCGTCTCGAGGGTGTTCGGTCCGTGCTCGACGTCGACGAGGATCCAGTCGAGGCCGCTCCCGGCGCAGATCTCGGCAGCGACGGCGCTGCCCGACGACACCCACATGCCGGCCAGCGGACGGTCGGTGGCGGCGAGGACGGCGCGGAAGGTGGCATCCGGTTCTACTCGAAGCGGCATTCGACGACCCCCAACGTTCCGTAGTCTGCAGACACCGTATCGCCTCGGGAGACCCACATCGGCCGGGTGAACGAGCCGGCGAGGATGATGTCCCCTGCCTCGAGGCGGTCGCCGTGCGGCGCGAGCCTGTTGGCGAGCCAGGCCACTCCGGCCGCCGGGTGGCCGAGGACCGCGGCCGAGACGCCCGACTCCTCGATGTCGCCGTTGCGGGCCAGGACGGCCGCGACCCAGCGCAGGTCGACGGTGTCGACCCGGACGCCGGGACCGCCGACGACCATCGCCCCCATGGCGGCGTTGTCCGAGATGGTGTCGACGATCGTGCGACCGTCCATCTCGATGCGGGAGTCGAGGATCTCCAGCGCCGGCACGACATGGCGGGTGGCGGCGAGGGCGTCCTCGATGCTCGCGTCAGGGCCCTCCAGCGCATGCTCGAGGACGAAGGCGAGCTCGACCTCGATGCGCACGCTCGAGAACGCGTCGAACGGGATGACCGCGCCGCTCTCATGCACCATGTCGTCGAAGATCACGCCGTAGTCGGGCTCGGTGATCCCGGTCGCGACCTGCATGACCTTCGAGGTGAGTCCGATCTTGCGGCCGACCATGCGGCGTCCGCTGTCGATGGCGCGGTCGCGCCAGATCCGCTGCACGGCATAGGCGTCCTCGACCGACATGCCCGGATGGCGCGGGCTGATGAGCGGGACCGGCACCCGGGTGCGGCCGGCCTCGGCCAGCTCGTCGGCGATCCGCCGGACCTCCTCGTCGGTGAGCATCCGTCCTCCTCCCGTCGTCACAGGGTGTTGCCGAGCTTGAAGCCGCGGTCGGTGTCGCCCTGCCGGGTGTACGAGAAGCCGTCGGCACCGATCGTGACCGCCATCTCCGACGTGTCGGTGCGGGCCTCGAGCGGGCGGAGCTCGCCGTCGAGGTCGAGCACCCGGGATGCCTCGGTGTACCAGCTCGGCACCACCGGGTTGCCCCACCAGTCGCGGCGCTGGTTGTCGTGCACGTCCCAGGTCACGACCGGGTTGTCGGGGTCGCCGGTGTAGTAGTCCTGGGTGTAGATCTCGATCCGGTGGCCGTCCGGATCGCGGAGGTAGAGGTAGAAGGCGTTCGAGACGCCGTGGCGGCCCGGTCCTCGCTCGATGACGTCGGACATCCGCAGGGCGCCCAGCTTGTCGCAGATCGCGATGATGTTGTG
>JBEVEO010000184.1:0-26562 GCA_040512695.1 Leifsonia sp.
GCACGCCGAGATCGCGATCGCCGCGCTCGCGGCAGGCAAGCACGTCCTCTGCGAGAAGCCCCTCGCCAACACCGTCGCCGAGGCCGAGTGGATGGCCGACGCCGCTGCGGATGCCGCAGCTCGCGGGATCCGATCGATGGTGGGGTTCACGTATCGTCGTGTGCCGGCCGTCACCTTCCTGCGCGACCTCATCGCCCAGGGTGCGGTCGGCGCGATCCAGCAGGTCCGTGCGGCGTACCGCCAGGACTGGCTCGTCGATCCTGCGATGCCGTTGGCCTGGCGGCTGCAGAAGGAACACGCCGGATCGGGTGCCCTCGGAGACATCGGCGCGCACATCATCGACATGACCCAGTACGTGACGGGACTTCCCGTGGAGGCGGTCTCGGGCGTCGTCGACACCATCGTGAAGCAGCGCCCCCTCCTCGGTTCAGGGACCGGCTTGTCCGGCCGTGCAGCCGAGGGCTACGGCGAGGTCACGGTCGACGACCTGTCCATCTTCACGGGCAGGCTGGCGAACGGCGCGCTCGCGTCGTTCGAAGCCACCCGGTTCGCGACCGGACGCAAGAACGCGCTGACGATCGAGGTGTCAGGGGATGCGGGAGCGCTCGCCTTCGACCTCGAGGACCTCAACAGCCTGCAGTTCTACGACCGCACCGCGCCGGCCGACCGGCAGGGATTCACACGCATCCTCGTGACGGAGGCCGAGCATCCGTATGTCGCCGCCTGGTGGCCGGCCGGCCACATGCTCGGTTATGAACACGGATTCTCACACCAGGTCGTCGACTTCGTCACGGCGATCGCGGAGGGACTCGATCCCCAGCCGTCCTTCGCCGACGGGCTCTCGGTCCAGCGGGTGCTCGCTGCCGTCGAGGAGAGTGCCGCGAACGATTCCGCATGGGTGGGCGTCGATACCCCCGCGCACGTGAGATAGCGATAGGAGAGAGCCATGCCCAGACCCATCACCCTGTTCACCGGCCAGTGGGCCGACCTGCCCTTCGAGGACGTCGCCCGCCTCGCCGGCGAGTGGGGCTATGACGGTCTCGAGATCGCCTGCTGGGGCGACCATCTCGATGTCTCACGCTGGAACGACGATGCCTACGTGCAGAGCAGGCTCGACATCCTGGAGCGCAACGGGCTGAAGGTCCACGCGATCTCCAACCACCTGACCGGCCAGGCGGTGTGCGACGACCCCATCGACGAGCGTCATCGCGACATCCTGCCGGATCGCGTCTGGGGCGACGGCGACGCAGAGGGTGTGCGGCAGCGAGCCGCGGAGGACCTGAAGTCCACGGCGCGGATGGCCGCGAAGCTCGGGGTGACGACGGTCAACGGCTTCACCGGATCGTCGATCTGGAAGGCCGTGGCGATGTTCCCGCCGGCCTCCGACGCCTTCATCGCGCGCGGCTACCAGGACTTCGCCGACCGATGGAACCCGATCCTCGACGTCTTCGAGGAAGTCGGCGTACGGTTCGCCCTCGAAGTGCATCCGTCCGAGATCGCCTACGACTACTGGACCGCGAAGGACACCCTCGAGGCGATCGGCCATCGCGCGAGCTTCGGGTTCAACTTCGACCCGTCGCACTTCGTGTGGCAGCAGCTGGACTACGTGGCGTTCGTCGTGGATTTCGCCGACCACATCTTCCACGTGCACGTGAAGGAGTCGATCACCAATCTCGACGGACGCAACGGCGTTCTCGGATCGCACCGGCCATGGGCAGATCCTCGTCGCGGATGGACGTTCGTCTCGACCGGCCACGGCGCGGTCCGCTGGGAGCCGCTGTTCCGGGCCCTCAACGCGATCGGGTACGACGGCCCGACGAGTGTCGAGTGGGAGGACGCCGGAATGGACCGGCTCGTCGGTGCTCCGGAGGCGCTCGCCTTCGTTCGCAGGCTGGCGGAGATCACGCCGCCCGCGGCCGCCTTCGACGCGGCCTTCTCGACGACGTAGTCCTCCCGGGCCGGTCGATGCCGTCCTGCCGTCGCGGGGCGCCGGCTGCTACCGTGGAATGGTGACCCCCCAGGAGATCGAGAACCTCGCTCACCTGCGCCGCGCGCGGGACCTGATCGACCGCGACTACGCGAAGCCGCTCGACGTGCCGACGATGGCGGCGAAGGCGCTCATGTCCCCTGCCCACTTCTCCCGCCGGTTCCGCGCGGCCTACGGCGAGACGCCGTACAGCTATCTCATGACCCGCCGGATCGAGCGCGCCATGCTGCTGCTGCGTGAAGGCGTGAGCGTCACGGATGCCTGCATGACGGTCGGCTGTACCTCGCTCGGCTCCTTCAGTTCCCGGTTCGCCGAGATCGTCGGAGAGACCCCGACCGCGTATCGCCGTCACGCGCATGAAGCCGTCAAGGCCATGCCCCCGCGCGTGGCGATGGAGCACACGCGGCCGACGCGGAGTGCAGCGAGCTCGTCGGACGCATCGAGCAGGATCGGAGAAGCGGGCGCAGGGGCCGCGGCGTAACGTCTCGGCCATGACCATCGCACTCCAGTACACCAACATCACCGTCACCGACGTGGACGAGTCGCTCGGCTTCTACCGGGACGCCCTCGGCCTCGAGGTGCAGAATGACGTGAGCTCCGGCGACTACCGCTGGGTCACCCTCGGCACCGAAGCCCAGCCCGGCCTCGGTATCGTGCTCTCGGTGCCGTATGCCGGCCGCTCGCAGGCCGACGGCGACGCCATGCAGGAACTCCTGACGAAGGGCGTCCTGCCCCTCATCGTGTTCCGCTCCGACGACGTCGACGCGGCCTTCGAGACCGTGCGCGCGTCAGGGGCCGAGGTTCTCCAGGAGCCCATGGACCAGGGCTGGGGACCGCGCGACTGCGCATTCCGCGACCCGTCGGGGAACATGGTCAGGATCGCTCAGGCTCCTGCGGTCTGATCGGTCGGGGTCGCCACCCGGGCGTCACCGGGGAGGGGTCTACACGGCAATGCCGCCGAACATGCCACCATCGGAATAAGTGTTGACGGCACCCCGGTGGGGGCAACATACTCACGGCAAGGGCGAATTCTCCGCCCGATGGAGCCCGCCCGGCGACGCAGCCGGGCGGCGGTCTCAGAGGAACGGTGACCAGCATGAGCACTGTCAGGGAAACCTCGGGTTGGGTCGGATGGATCGGCTTCGCGGCCGTGATCCTCGTGCTCAACGGCATCTTCAGCGTCATCCAGGGATTCGTCGCATTGATCGGGTCGAACACGTACTACGTCGTCGCGAACGGCAGCCTGTTCCTCTTCGACATCACCGGGTGGGGATGGTGGAACCTCATCGTCGGCGTCGTGCTCGTGCTCGCCGGAGTCGCCCTCTTCGGCGGCGCCACGTGGGCGCGCATCGTCGCGGTCATCGGAGCGGGCCTCAGCGCCATCGGGCAGCTGTTCCTCGTCCCGGCGCAGCCGTGGTGGTCGTTCATCGTCATCGCCATCGACATCCTCATCATCTACGCGGTCACGGCCCACGGACGGGAGTTGCGTTCGGCCGACGACTGATCAGCAGGGCGGCCGATGCCGCAGCCACCGGCGACCATCGATCGCCGGCGGCTGCGGCATCGACGTCCCGTGTCCCACCATCCACCCCTCGTGAAACGGAAGTCCTCGTGAGCCAGTCCCCATCGATCGCCCGGATCGTCCGTCGCCCCATCGCCGATCCGGAGTCGCGCGAGTCCGTGGCCCTCGTCCTCGGTGCCGCGGCCTTCGTGGTGGGAGGCCTCATCGCCCTGCTCGTGTTCGGGGGCAGGACCCTTCCGATCTCGGGCCGCGGCTCCCTCGGCGACTTCGTCGGCATCGCGGCCGCGATCGCCGCCATGGTCGCGTTCGTGTTCGGCTGCGTCCTGCGCCGGCGTCAGCACGATGCCGCCGCTGCGGATGCCGATCGGAGCAGGTCGCGCGTCCGCTGGTTCGACATCGCGGCTCTCACGCTCGCCCACGGGGTCATCGCACTGCTCGGCTGGGTCGGGCTCGCCGCCATCCTGAGCCTGAGCTTCGTCGGCGCCACGGTCTACGCGCCGTCGGCGGCCGTCCTGGCCGGCGTCGCGATCGCACTCAGCGTCTACGCCGCGTTCCTGTCGGCGGTGAACCTCACGCCGATGCTGCTCTCCCTCGTGCTGGCGCTGTTCCTCGTCGTGGGGGCGCTGGCCAGCATGCTCAGCGCGAGCGACCCGCTGTGGTGGGAGAAGAACCTCAGCACGCTCGGCATCAGCGACGACATCTCGGCGCTGGCATTCAACCTGACGCTCATCATCGCCGGCGTGCTCGTGACCACGATCGCGCACTACGCGACCGCGCGCCTGCCGCACGCGACCCGTTCGGAGCAGCGGGGCAGGACTCTCGTGCGACTCGCGCTCGTGCTCATCGGGGTGGGCCTGGCCTGCGTCGGACTCTTCCCCGTCGACGAGCACCTCGAGATCCACAACCTCTCGGCCACCGGGATGGCGATCGTCTACGTCGCACTCGTGATCGCCCTGCGCTGGCTGGTGCCGTCGATGCCGCGGATCTTCATCCTCCTCGGCTATGTGTTCGTCGGTGTCATCGTCGTGCTCGCCGCCTTCTTCATCTCCGGCTACTACAACCTCACGGCCGTCGAACTGGTGGCGGCTGTGCTGATCTTCGGCTGGTTGATCGTGTTCCTGCGGAACACCGGCGCCATCGAGGCCCGGGCCCACGGCGATGAACGAGCGGCCACCGGTCAGCCGCCGTTCGACGGTGCGGCGCCTGAAGACGTGCTCGAGGCCGCTCCGGCGTCCTGAGGCTCAGCCGGGGGCCGGCGTCGACGAGAATCGCGCGCGGCTGGACCACGAACGGACGCGCGTTGCAGAGCCGCCGACAGCGTTCGTTTCGGGCCCGGCAGGCCGTCGGCCGACCCGGTCGGCAGGCCCGATGACGGGACGCCGTGCGTAACGATTCACGCCGGATCGGAACTCGTACAGCCGCATACCATGTAAATGCTGTAGCTTGGTGACAGTTGTTGTGTTGCGCATTTCTTGTGACCCGGTCGCGAGCGTGAAAGCGAATTGTGGACACTATGACTTTGAACCCCGAAGTGCGGGGTTCATTGAAGAAAGAATGCGAGATAGACGATGGCAACTGGCACCGTCAAATGGTTCAACGCGGAAAAGGGCTTTGGTTTCATCGCTCCTGACGACGGCTCTGCCGACGTCTTCGCCCACTACTCGGCCATCGCGTCGAGCGGGTTCCGCTCCCTCGAGGAGAACCAGCGGGTTGAGTTCGAGACGGCACGTGGCCCGAAGGGTCTGCAGGCGGAGAACATCCGTCCCGTGTAATTACGAGACTTCGTAACGAACCCCCTGTGGCCCGTCGGGTCGCAGGGGGTTCTTCGTCGTCCCGGCACCGTCGAGGTTCAACCGTAGCGCTCGACGAAGGCCTTCAGCAGGAGCCGGGGGACGGTGACGGATGTCATCGCCAGGCTCTTCTGCACGGCGAGCAGTTCCTCGGCGGCGAAGTATCCGTGGTGCTGGTAGATCTTCGCCCGGTCGGCGAGGTCGCCCGGCGTGACCTCCGGGTGGAACTGCGTCGCGTACAGGGTCCGGCCCAGCCGGAACACCTGCACGGGGCAGCTCGCCGACGTCGCCAGCAGCACGGCGCCGCGTGGGAGCGCGTTCACCGCCTCCTTGTGGGCGACGAGCGCGTCGAAGCGCCCGGGAAGTCCGGCCAGGAGCGGGTCGGCCGAGCCGTCAGGCGTCAGTTCGATCGTCACGGCACCGGTGGCCTCACCGTACTCGCGACCGACTTCGCCCCCGTACGCGACCGTGACCACCCCGATGCCGTAGCAGGTGAAAAGCACGGGCAGTCCGTGCTCGACGGCGGCGTCCGCGATTCGCACGAGGTCGTTCTCGCACCGGCGCTGCACCGCTGACTTCGCGGCATCCGTCACGTTGAACGGGCTGCCTCCCACGATGACCCCGGCGACGCCGTCGAGCGCATCGCCCAGCGGCTCGCTCTCGAGCAGGTGCTGCGTCAGCGCCGATCGCGCGAGCCCGGTGGCGGCGAGCATCGATTCGTATTCGTCACGGGCGGCGTCGAGCTCTGGCCTGACCGTGACCAGGAGGAAGCGGGAGTCCATTCGGCTATCCCCGGCGCTTCTTCCCGCGCCCGCGCGCTGACGCGACGCGGATCGATGCGGCGGTGCGCGGCTTCTTCTGCGGCTGCGCCGACTTCTTCTTCGCAGCGGCCTTCTTGGCGTCCGCCGCCTTCCTGGCCTCGGCGGCATCGTCGGCGGCCGAGCCACGCGAGCTGTTGGCAGTGCGGCCGCGCACGATGCCGATGAACTCCTCGACGTCGGGCGTCGTCGCCGCGGTCGGCCAGGCCAGCGCGATGACCGTCTCCGGCGCATCCGTCACGGTCCGGGAGATCAGGTCCTTGCGCGCGTACAGGCGGGCGATGGAATGCGGAACCACCACGATGCCGACTCCGGCGGCCACGAGTTCCATGACCACGTCGCCGTCCATGGTCTCGGCATCGGCCACCCGCGGTTCGTCGGCGATGTCGGCGATGGTGAGTTCATCGGCCGCGGCGATCGTATGGTCCTTGGGTGCGACGGCGACCGCGACCTCGTTGTACAGGCGGATGACGCTGAGCCCGGAATCGTCGGGGATCGGGAGGCGCACGATGGCGAGATCGGCCCGTCCGTCGCGCAGCACGGCGACCTGGTCGGCCTCGTCGATGCGGAACGCCTCCAGCCGATCACGGCGACGATCGTTCCAGGTGCGCAGCCACTTGGTGGGGGTGACACCGGCCGCGAAGGCGAGCTTCAGCATGGGAGCCCCTCTCGTGACCGCGCGACGGATGCCCCGACGCAGGTCTCAGGCTATACGCTGGGCACTGTGAGCACCGATCCCGAGACCCCCGAAGACAGCACGCCCGATGCGCCGTCGTACACCTTCCCCGAGCCGAAGCAGAAGCAGCCGAAGAAGGCGCAGACGATGAAGCCCGAGACGGCTGCGAAGAAGCTCGGGATCCTCCTCGCGGCGGCACCGGCCGAGTTCACCGCGGTGCCCATCTCGCGTTCTCAGCTGGACGAGTGGAGCGAGAACCCGCCCGAGTGGCTCGTCGAGCTGCGGAAGACCGGTCCGCATCCGCGCCCCGTCGTCGCCGGCAAGCTCGGCGTCTCGACGTCGGGCCTCGCGCGGGCCGGCATCACCGAGCCGCTCACCACCGCCGAGATCTCCGAACTGCTGCAGAAGCCGCCGGCGTGGCTCGTGACCGAGCGTGCGACGCAGGCCGAGGTGCGTGCCGAGCAGATCCGGGTCAAGGAGCGCGACGCCGAGCGCGCCGCCCGCCGGGCCGCCGAGGGACGCTGAGCCCAGCCGTCAGCGGTACCGCTCGCGGAGGAAGGCCGTCAGGTCGCGCAGCTCGGTCTCCGAGACCGCGTGGGCGAGATCCTCGTAGATGCGCTCCGTGAGCGTCGAGTGATCGGGGAGCCAGTCCTGCGTCCTGGCGACGTTGGCGCCCGAGATCACCGTGTCCGCCGTGCCCCGACCCCAGAACACCGGCGGGCGCCGCACGGCGAGGCGGGCGTCGCCGTCCCGCGGGACGTCGGCCACGAAGCCCGAGAGCACGGCGGCGTGATGGAAGTCGTCCGGCCGGGTCCTCATCAGCTCGAGGGCCATCGCGCCGCCCTGGGAGAAGCCGAGCAGACCGACGGATGACGGACGGGGCTCGAGCCGGTCGACCCAGCCGAGCAGGGCATCCGTCGCCGCGACGACGGCCTCGGGCGTGGACGTGAGGCCGTCGGGTCCGTCCTGGAGGGGGAACCACGCCCAACTGCCGCCGCCGAGCGGAACCGGTGCACGCAGGGAGGCGATGACGGGTTCGAGCGGGAGGTACGGGGCCAGGCCGAAGAGGTCGCCCTCGTGCGACCCGTAGCCGTGCAGCAGCACCAGCAGCGGCCGGCCGGCGCGGTCGGTCCCGCTCGCCGACCACAGCACCGCGGCATCGTCGATGGCGAGCTCGGGGGTGTCGTCGTCGGTGTGGGGGTCGCTCATGGCTCAGCTCCGTCGTCGGGTCGAGGCATGGAGCGCGTCGACTGGGTCAATCCTTCCACCACGGTCGACGGATGCCAGAATGACAGGCATGAGCGTTCGCACCCCTGACCCCAATCCCGGCTGGCTGACGGACGTGGAACTGGCGGAGATGCGTCGGCGGCTCCCGCTGCTCTACGTCGAGGCCATCCCGGTGCGGGTCGATGGAATGGGGCAGGTCACCGAGGTGGGGGCGCTGTTGCGCGCCAACTCCGTCGGCGAGATCACCCGCACGCTCGTGACGGGCCGCGTCATGTACGGCGAGACCCTGCGGGACGCGCTGTTCCGGCACCTCGAGAAGGACCTCGGCCCGATGGCCTTCCCGCAGCTGCCGCTCAGCCCCGTGCCGTTCACCGTCGCGGAGTACTTCCCGTTGCCCGGCATCTCGGCCTTCACCGACGAGCGCCAGCACGCGGTGTCCCTGGCCTACGTCGTTCCCGTGACCGGCACCTGCGATCCTCGGCAGGATGCCCTCGAGATCACCTGGATGACCCCGGCGGAGGCGGCCTCGGATGCCATCGCCGCCGAGATGGAGGGTGGCCGCGGCATCCTGCTGCGCCAGGCGCTCGCCTCCGTCGGCGCCCTCCGCTGACGGAAGGCGCGGGCCGGCGTCGTCGACAGCCGCCGGATCAGGCTCGCGGCGCGCGGCCGAAGGCGATCAGCATCCCGGCGAACCCGAGCCCTGCGAACAGGGCGGCGACGCCGAGGTAGATCCCGCTCTCCTGCCAGAGGGCGGGGGTGCCGAGGGTCTGCGCGAGCGTGCTCCAGAAGTCGGGAGAGGTGAGCGCCGTGGTGGCGCTCTCGCCCGATGCGGTGATCAGGTTCCAGGCGATGCCGGCTATGAACGCCAGGACGAGCGTCACGAGGATGACGGCGAGCAGGGCCCAGACCGCGCCCTTCGTCACCCGGGACCGTGAGCCGAGGCGATAGAGCAGCACGGCGCCGCAGGAGATGGCGATCGCCACGATCGTGGTGACGAACCCGTAGCTCCAGAGCGCCGCCCACGCCGCCACGCCCAGCGGGATGATGAGCAGCGACAGGAGGATGCCGGCGGCCACCCGTCCGCGGCGGACGCCCTGCGGGTCGTCCTGACCGCTCAGCGCGGTGGTCGTGCTGTCGAGCTCGGCGTCGTGAGAGGCCGCTGACAGGGGACCGGGGGCGGCAGCGGGATCGAGGTGCGGCGCCGGGTGATCGGTCGTCGCCTCGGTCTGGTCGGTCGCCTCGAGCGCACTGATCGGGGCTGCGAACGGGGGCGGACCGTCGAGGAGTGCCGTGCCGACGGGAGCGGCCATGGCGAACGCGCTGGGCGCGGCGTCATCGCTCAACGCCTGCTCGGACGGCGCTGCCGCCGACGGCGATGCGAACCGGGGGACCACGGGGAGGGCGCCGTCGAAGCGCTGGTCATCCCAGGCTTCAGCGGTGACGGGGGTGGCGACGGCGGGTGCGTCGGAGGCGGCTGTGTCGGAGGCGGCTGCGTCGTCGGCGGGCGCCTCGTGGACCGGGGCGAACGCCGACGACTCGCTGTGGTCGTCCGCTCCGTCCGCCTCGTCGAGCTCGGCATCAGCTTCAGCTTCAGGTTCAGCTTCGGCCTCGGCCTCCGCCTCGGCCTCGGCCTCGGGCTCGACTTCGACCTCTGGTCCGACATCGACCTGGACCAAGGGCTCGACCTCGGGCTCGGCGACCGCGAGCTCGGCGATGGCCTCATTCTCGGGCTCCTCGACGGCATCCGCGTCAGCGGGGGCCGGAGTGAGCGCCTCCGGTTCGGACTGAACCTCGGTCGTCGGCTCGGCCGCCGGCGGCGCGACCGGCGATGCGACGGGCGGTGCGAACGAGAAGGTGGCGGCCACTGTCGGCGGCGCATCCGGCCTGGGCAGCTGGATCGCCGTGGTCGCGGAGCCCGGGGCGTCGACGGGAAGGTTCGGATCGGCGTGTCGTCCGCGCGGGCGAGCGGCGGGAAGCTGGTCGGTCACTGGCGACTCCTCGGATCGGTGGTGCGTCGACGATGGCGCAGCGGCCGGGTTCCGCCGTCGCCATGTTCCCATGCCGGAGAGGGCAGGAGTGGTGCCGCAACACGCTTAACCACCCGTTTGGGGGTGAGTGGATCGTCAGCCAGGGGCCACCGTGTCGAGGAACAGCGCGATCATCCGCTCGGCGTCCACGCCGAGGGCGACCTCGACCACGTCCCAGGTGCCGGCCGTACCGTGCAGCAGGTCCTCTCCGGGAACGTCGCGGCGGTCCACCAGGGTCTGGCCGCGCGAATGCCCCGACAGTTCGACGCGCACGGGACGATGCTCGGTACGCAGGGCGTCCGGGTCGACGATGGCGCAGATCGCACCGGCGTCGCCGATGAGGCCGGAGTAGTCCCCGGCACGCCTGACCCGGTGCCCGAGCAGTTCGCCGACGATCCGCTCCCGCACCGCGGCCCTCCCGGCGAGGGCCTTCGCCGTCTCGAAGGGCACAGCGACCCGGTTGAAGACGTCGAGCCCGTACATGTAGGTCGGGACCCCGGAATCGAGCACGATCGCGGCGGCCTCGGGGTCGTGCCAGACGTTGAACTCGGCGACGGCCGTCGCGTTCCCCACTCCAGCCGATCCGCCCATGAACACGATCCGTTCGATGTGCTGGACGACCTCCGGATGGGTGCGCAGCAGCAGGGCGAGGTTGGTCTGCGGTGCGAGCGCCACGAGAGTGACGGGTTCGGCGCTCTCGATCAGCAGGCGCCGCATCATCGCGATGGCGCCCGATGGGTCGACGGTGCGGTGCGAGGTGGGCAGGTCGATCCCGCCGAGCCCGTCGGAGCCGTGCACGTGCGAGGCGGAGCGTGCGGCCTCGAGCAGCGGGCGCCGTGCGCCGGCGGCGACGGGGATTCCGGGTGCGTCTGCAGCATCCAGGATCCGGAGCGTGTTCGCGACGACCTGCTCCAGCCCGGCGTTGCCGGCGACGCAGGTGATCCCGCGCACGTCGACCCCGGGGTGCGCCACCGCGAACAGGATCGCGAGGGCGTCATCGACCCCGGTGTCGACGTCGAGGATGACGGGGACCGGATGCCGTGGTGCCTGCGCACGCGTCGCATCCGTCGAGGTGTCGATCACGGTGCTTCAGTCTCCGCTCGGCTGGTCGCGTGGTCCGGAACGGACGACTCGACCCTAACGGACGAGGCGGATCTCGTGGATGACGCTGCCGAGGAACGGTTCGTCGTGCTCGGCGCCGTCGGCGACGAAGCCGTTGTGCTCGTAGAAGGTGATGGCGTGCGTGTTGGCGGACGGCACCCAGAGGTACGCGCCGCCAGGGGGCACGACCGCGTCGAAGAGCCTCTGGCCGATGCCCTGGCCGTGCCACTCGTCGAGGAGGTGGATGAAGAACAGTTCCTGCGCGCGCGGGGCGTCGTCGTCGCGCGCCGGACCGGAGCCGGCGAATCCGACGATCTCGTGATCGACGAGCGCCGCGACGTGGCGGTACGCGTGGCCCTGGTTCATCCAGTGGGTCCAGAGCTCGGCCATGCGCAGCGGCGACAGCTTCTCGAGGACGGCCGAATCGACGAGGGTGTCGTAGTCCTGGTGCCAGCAGGCCGCGTGGACCCGTCCCAACATCTCTGCGTCGACGTCGCGTACGGGTCGAACAACAACTTCGGTGCTCATGCAACTGAGACTAGGCCGCGGTTTCCGCATTGCGAAATCGGCCGTTGATGGCGCTGGAATGCGCGAAGCGCGGCCCTTTCCCCGTTGCGCTGCCGGTGTTCCGACAGAGTGATGGGGAGAGGACCGCGCGAGTGCTGCGAGGAGGAACGGGCGGATCAGCCCTGGGCGCGACGCGGGCCGCGGCCCTGCGTGTTCGACCGCACGACGCTGCCGACCGTCAGGCCGCCGGAGCGGCCCGATCCGGAACCGCCCTGGCGGGCGCCGGCGGTGCGACCGGTACCGCCGGTGGCTGCGCCGGAGCGCGGACGACCGGAGCCCTGCTCGGCCGGGCGGCCGGAGCGGTCGCGACGCGGACGAGCCGTCGCGTCCGTTCCGCCGACGCCGGCCGATGAGCGGTTGGCGCGCTTGCGCTGGGCGTTCGCGCCCTGCGAGCGTCCGCCGCCGCCCTGCTGCTGGGCAGCGGCGCGGGGGGCGGGCTTGACGTACGCGGCGACCTCGCCGACGAGAGCCGCGACGGCGGCCGACTCGGGCGTGACCTGCTGCGGCTTGACCTGGATGGCGGCCTTGCGCATGAGCTGCTCGACGTCGCGCTTCTGGCCGGGGGTGATGACGGTCACGACGTCACCCTCGCTGCCGGCGCGGGCGGTGCGGCCCGAGCGGTGCAGGTACGCCTTGTGCTCCATGGGCGGGTCGACGTGCACGACGAGTTCCACGTTGTCGACGTGCACACCGCGCGCTGCGACATCCGTCGCCACGAGCACCTTCGCGGAACCCTCGGAGAAGGCGGCGAGGTTGCGGTCGCGCTGCGGCTGCGAGAGGTTGCCGTGCAGGTCGACGGAGGGGATGCCCGCGTCGGTGAGCTGCTTGGCGAGCTTCTTCGCGTGGTGCTTGGTGCGCATGAACAGGATGCGACGACCCGTGCCGGAGGCGAGCGTCTCGATGAGGCGCTTCTTGGCGTCGAGGTCGCTGACCTCGAACACGTGGTGGGTCATGGCGGCGACGGGCGAGTTGGCCTCATCGACGGAGTGCAGGATCTCGTTCTGGAGGTAGCGGCGCACGAGCTTGTCGACGCCGTTGTCCAGCGTCGCGGAGAACAGCATGCGCTGGCCGCCCTGCGGCGTCTTGTCCATGATCCGGGTGACGACGGGGAGGAAGCCGAGGTCGGCCATGTGGTCGGCCTCGTCGAGCACGGTGATCTCGACCGCGTCGAGCGTGATGAAGCCCTGCTTCATGAGGTCCTCGAGGCGGCCGGGGCAGGCCACGACGATGTCGACGCCGGAGTTCAGCGCCTCGACCTGGCGGCGCTGGTTGATGCCGCCGTAGATGGTGGTGGACTTGAGCCCGTAGGCGTCGGCGAGGGGCTCGATGACGGCCGTGATCTGGGTGGCCAGTTCACGGGTCGGCGCGAGGACGAGAGCGAGCGGACGACCGGCGCGGCGCTTGCCGCCGGACAGTTCGCCGGCGAGGCGTGCGACGAGCGGGAGGGAGAATGCGAGCGTCTTGCCCGAGCCGGTCTTGCCGCGTCCGAGGACGTCGCGACCCTTGAGAGTGTCGGGGAGCGTGTCGACCTGGATGGGGAAGGCCGTCGTCTTGTCCTGCGACGCGAGCACCGCGACGAGCGGGGCTGGTACGCCGAGGGAGGCGAAGGTGGTGGTGTTGTCAGTCACGGGGTGTTGCCTTTCAGGCTGCTCCGAACGCAGCGAGGACGGGCCTCTGGTCGGTTCGGAGGAAGATGGCGAAGGTGCCGGGAGGCACATCCGTTCGCCGTATGAATGGTCGATCGCTGGATGCAGCGGGGCGGGGCCCGGCGCGCATCGTGAGAAAGCGTTCTACGACGCAGGGAACGCTTCAATACGTTCGCAAGTGACTCCACCCTAGCGGATGCGGCTTGCGACTCGCTGTGAGCGGGACGGCGGCCGGTCTGAGCGCACCCGATGAGCGGCCATGCCGACCGGATCCGGCGATGGGCGGAGAAGGGGAGGCGAGTTTCCCTCACCATCGGCCTGGCGGGCCGGTGACACGCCGGTTCGCAGCCACCTCTCCGGCGCGTCGCAACGAATCTGGGGCCGCGCGCACGAAAAGTGTGTCACGATCGTCTCGCGCTCATCACCCTTCGGGTGTAGCGGGGGCTCCCCTGTCCGTTCGGGTCGGATCAGGGTGAGCCCCATCTTCATGTGCGGCGTCGGCATCCGGAATCCGCGCCCCATACCGCGCTCCAGGCTCACACCGGACGGGCGATGAGCTCTCCGACCGGGACCGGTGCTGTGATCGTATTGCCCGGCTGGGCCAGTGGACACTCCCAGGACGGGTCGTACGCGCAGGATGGGTTGTAGGCGAAGTTGAAGTCGAGCACGAGCGAGTCGTCATCGGCTCCGGGGCCGAGATCCGCCCCCTTGATCGTGTCGAGCAGGTAGCGTCCTCCTCCATATGTGCCGCCCGGCTGGCCAGCCAGGCTGTCGCGGACCGGCACGAACAGCCCGCCGCCGTACCCGGTGTGGCGCCAGACGTCGAGGGTGCCGACATACGGCAGGCGCACGGTGCCGACGAGCGAGAACGACACGATGCCGTCCGTTCCGGTCTCCACCGAGAGACGGTGCGGCTCCTCGGCACGACGCACCGTCAGCTCGAAGCGCCAGTCCGGATCGTACGGGGCGATGGGCAGGCCGGTGAAGGCCGCACGGTCATCGGGCAGGAGCGGGGAAGCCGCATGTCCGGCGAACAGCTCGTCCCGTCCCGACCGCCACAGTTCGTGGCCGGCAGCCGGATCGTGGGCACTGAGCTGCCTCACCCCGGCGTAGAGCCCGAAGACGCGTCGTCTCCAGTCGGCCACCTGCAACGCCCCGAGTGTCGAGCTCATGATCGCAACGCTACAAGGCGTCGCGACGGAACTGTCGCACCCGTGCTGTAGAAACAGAGGCGTGGCGATTCGATTCTGGCTCGGAGTGGTGCACCGCGAGCATGTCCTCCGCGGGGTCGCCCTCGGCATCGCACAGCTCAACCACGGGTCGAAGGCGGCCGTGTCCCGGCTCGGCGAGGCCGACGGGCTCATCTACTACTCGCCGAAGACGAGCTTCCCCGACGGCGATCCACTGCGCGAGTTCACCGCCATCGGGCGCGTCGCCGACGACGTCGTGTACCAGGCGACGGATGGACAGCAGATGACGACGGCATCGGGGCAGACGTTCCGCCCGTGGCGGCGACGCGTCGACTACGACCTCGAGGCCGAGGCCGTCCCCATCCGCCCGCTCATCGGCGTGCTCGACTTCACCATGATGCCGAACTGGGGGTTCCCGCTGCGGAGGGGGCTCATCGAGCTGAGCCGGCACGACTTCGAGATCATCCGGGCGCAGATGCGGCGTCCGTCGCCCGACGGTCGCTGAGGCCGGACGCCGTACCGCGCAGCTCCGCGTCGATCCCGATGTCGTAGGCCCAGGTCGGCGCGAGCTGGCGCATCCGCAGGCCCCGCCACTGCCAGAACAGCCAGGTGGGGTACCACACAGCCGCCGTGAGCGCTCCAGCACTGAACTCGAGACGATCGCGGTACAGCGTTCTGCCGGTGCCGGCCGGATCCGCCGAGACGGCCATCCGGTGATTCCAGCGGGTGATGCCGGCCATGATGCCGCTGCGACCGCCGCCGCCGTCCTTGAGCATCCGCACGCCGTCCGGCAGTCCGCCGGGGAAGCTGAGGTCGATGACCTCCTCTCCGACCGGCACGGCGCCGAGCGCGAGGGCGTCGACGCGATGCGCGCCGCCTGCCCACACCGTGGGGAAGCCGCCGTCCTCGAGCGACTCGAAGCCGAGCCAGGGTGCTGCCACTTCGCGCAGCACTGCCGGACTCCGGATGGCGCGCCACGCGGCATCCGGATCGCAGTCGAGCACCAGCTTCAGCATGACCCTCATACGCCCGAGCGTAGGCGAGTGTCATGGGCGAAGCGAGGCGGTGGCCCGACTGCCTACGATGGCGGGGTGACGAACCCCGTTCCCCATCCCCATGCCCAGTCCAAGTACCAGGTCCGCTTCGACTGGGCGCGCGACGGAGCGGCCCGGGTGGCCGCAGACGCCGACGTCGTCATCTGGGTCGACGTGCTCGGGCCGGCCGCCGATGCCGGACTCGATGACGTGGCCCCCGCGGCGGAGCTGCTGCTCGGCGGAGGTGCGGATGCGATGCTCGTGGCCGAGCATGTGCTCGAGACGCAGGTGGCGCTGGGACGGCGGGCCTTCATCGCGGTGATCGCCGCCGGTGAGGCAGGCGGGTCCGGGAGCCCGCGGTTCGCCGTCGAGGACCTGCTCGGCGCAGGAGCCGTCATCGACGCGCTCGCTGCGGTCGGCCTCGACTACAGCTCGCCGGAGGCGGCGGCTGCCTGCGCGGCCTACACGGGACTGCGCGGCGCCGTGACCCACCTCGCGACGGCCTCGGCCAGCGGCCAGGCCCTCCTCGCCGCCGGCGTGCCGGCCGCAGACATCCGCGCCGCTGCCGGAGCCCGGCCCGCCGAGTCTGTTCGCGTGCTGCGCGCCTATCCCGCCTGAGCCGCCGCGGCCTGGGCCGCCCGGAACTTCCGCACCTTCGCCCGATTGCCGCAGCGCTGCATCGAGCACCACCGTCGACTGCCGGCTCGCGACGTGTCGACGTAGACGAGGGAGCAGTCCTCGGCGGCGCAGCGGCGCACGCGTCCGACGGCATCCGCCGAGAAGACCGCCACGGCGTCGCGTGCGATCGTCGACAGTGCCTGGTTGGTGCTCGTCGTCTGTCTGCCGGCCCGTCGGGATCCGCCGGAGAGGGCCGGCGGGATGTCGGGGGTGGCTGCGAACAGGTTGACGGCGTCGATGTCGCGCGGCTGGAACTCGGCCGACGCGCTCGCTGCGAGCGCGAGCCGCGCGATCGACTGGCGCAGCATCACCGCATCGGTCAGGTGCCGCGGGTGCACGATGCCGTCGCTGTCGGGGAACCGCTCGACGAGCCAGGCGGCGAGGTCCTCCGGCGTGTGCAGGTGCTCACCGCTCCCGTCGCCGCGGTCGAGGTCGCCCGTGTAGGCGAAGTCGATGGCCGGCGCGCCGGAGTCGAACCACCAGGCCGGCCCGTCGGATGGAGCGAACCATTGTCCGGTGGGGATGCGGTCGGTTCTGGAGGGCGGGGCGACGGGTTCGAGCACGTAACGACCGTAGTCGGTTACGGCGTCATCCTGCGGCGGAGGCGGCTGCCCGGCGGCGGGCGGCCGCGCTGATGTCGCGGCGGGACCAGCTGATGATGTTCGCCTGGTTGAAGCCGCGTGCGCACAGCCCGCAGGACAGCGGTCGCGACGGTTCGCGGTACCGGAAGTGGGCGTGACCGGACGGGCAGACACCGACCCAGGGTGCGAGCTCGTGCGCGATCTCGCCGTCGTGGGTGCGGCGGCCCTCGTAGCCGAGCCCCCGCGCGATGGTCAGCCAGCGCGGTCCGTGCGCCGCTCGGGCACCCGCGAGGGCGTGCGCGACCTCGTGCAGCAGCACCTGGTGGACCTCGTCGTCGTCGTAGCGGGCCGCGAGGTAGCGCGACACGGTGATGCGCTTCTCGGTGAAGTTGCAGAGCCCGGCGCGCTTCTTGGCGTTGTCGAAGCCGAAGGACCACACCTTCGGGTCGAGGTGAAGGGCGATGAGGGCGTTCGCCCACACACGGACCCGCTCGAGTTCGGCCATGGGTCGAGAATAACCCCGTGCGACGACACGGGTGTCGTCTGTCCACAAGGAGCGATGCCGTCCCGAGGCCGCACGCTGGGGAGGAGGCGGCCTCAGCCGACCGGGCCGAGTGCCACCTGGAGCAGCCGGTCGTCGCCGTCGGACGGGTCGCCGCGGCCATCCGTGTTGTTCGTGATGAACCAGAGCGTGCCGTCGGGACCGGCGGTCGCGTCGCGGATGCGCCCGAACGCCCCGGCGAAGAACGGCGTCGGTGGCCGCCCGGTGTCCGGTGCGATGCTCCAGATGCGCTCGCCGCGGAGGCTCGCCATGAAGAGGGTGTCGCTGACGATGGCGAGTCCGCTCGGGCTCGCCTCGGAGGTCGGCCACTGCTGGACGGGATCCGCGAAGGCGGGGTCGCCGACGGCGCCCTCCACGACCGGCCAGCCGTAGTTCGTGCCGGGCTTGATGAGGTTGAGCTCGTCCCAGGTGTTCTGGCCGAACTCGCTGGCCCACAGCCGACCGTGCGAATCCCAGGCGATGCCCTGCGGATTCCGATGGCCGAGGCTCCAGACGAGGGTTCCGAACGGGTTGCCGTCCGGCAGGCCGCCCGTCGGCGTCATCCGCAGGATCTTGCCGTTGAGCGACCCGGGGTCCTGAGCTCGGTCGGGGCTGCCCGCGTCGCCGACGGTGGCATAGAGCATGCCGTCCGGTCCGAAGGCGATGCGGCCGCCGTCGTGGTTGCCGGCCTTCGCGAGCCCCGTCAGGATGGGCTCGGCCGCTCCGACGGCGAGCGAACCGGGGACGCCGGTCAGCGGCATCCGCACGATGCGGTTGTCGTCAGGCGCGGTGAAGTAGGCGTAGAGCCACTCCGTGCCGCCGTCGGTGAGGTGAGCGAGCCCGAGCAGCCCGCCCTCTCCTCCCGGATCGACGCCGGCGACCGTGCCGGCGACCCGGGTGCTGCCGTCCGCGAGCACCTCCACGAGTTCGGCGGTGTCGCGTTCGCTGATGATGGTCGCGGCGTTCGGCAGGCGCAGGATCGACCATGGCGCGTCGAGGTCGGTGGCGACCTCGACGGGGTCGCCTGCCGGCTGCACGGGAAGGAGCACCTGCTCCGGTGTCGACGTCCCGGTGGGCCGCGGAGCGGCTGCGGTGGTCGACGGTGCCGTGCGCGGGGCGGGAGTGCACGCTGCCACGGCCAACGTCACCGCCATCGCGAGACCGGCGGCGATGGTCATCGCTGTCGTGCGCATGGGCACCTCCGTCGTTCCAGTCTGCGCGAACCGCACGATCCGCGCGACCTTCCGCTCCGATCCGCCGCGGGTTCCATCGCGACGCGGATGCGTGCTGCGCGAGCGTTCGACGTTCGCCAGAATGGACGGGTGGCCAGCATCGACCTGAACTGCGACCTCGGCGAGGGCGTCGGGGACGATGCGGCCATCTTCCCCCTCGTCTCGAGCGCCAACATCGCGTGCGGCTATCACGCCGGCGATGTCGTGTCCATGCTCGAGAGCTGTCGGCTGGCGGTCGCGGGAGGAGTCGCGATCGGCGCGCATCCCTCGTACCGTGACCGGGAGGGCTTCGGCCGGCGGCCGATGGAGGTCGAGGCCGGACAGCTGACGGCCGACACGCTCGTGCAGCTGCGCGTGCTCGACGTGCTCGCCCGGCAGGCGGGCGGACACGTCGCCTACCTGAAGCCGCACGGCGCCCTGTACAACCGGGTCGCCGTCGATCCCGTGCAGGCGGAGGCCGTGGTCGCCGCCGTCGTCGCCTTCGATCGTGCGCTCGTGGTCCTCTCGCCGGCCGGCAGCGCCCTGGAACGTGCGGCCCTGACGAGCGGACTCGAGGTCCGCCGGGAGGCGTTCGTCGATCGCGGCTACCTCGCCGACGGCTCCCTCGCCTCGCGAGGCACCGCCGGCGCCGTGATCGAGGACCCAGGGCAGGTGGCCGCGCGCGCCGTCGCGCTCGCGACGACCGGCCGCATCCGTGCGATCGATGGCACGGAGCTCGAGCTCACCGCCGACTCGCTGTGCCTGCACGGCGACACACCGGGGGCTCCGGCGCTCGCCGCGACGGTGCGCGCGGCCCTCGAAGACGCCGGCATCCGGATCGCGGCCTTCGCATGACGGAGGCGACGATGCCGACCGCGCCCGTCGGCGGTGCGTCCATCCGTGCTGCGGGCGATCGCGCGCTGCTCGTCGACCTCGACCGGCTCGACGCCGTCATCGAGGTGCACGCCGCGCTCGTCTCCAGCAGGCCGGACGGGGTGGTCGACATCGTGCCCGCCGCGCGCACCGTGCTCGTGACGCTCGATCCGGCGATCCTGCCGGTGTCCAGCGCCCGGCTCTGGATCGCGGATGCCGCGCGGCCGTCCGGGAGGCCGGCCGCATCGACGTCGACGGGTCCGGTGGTCATCCGCGTGCACTACGGCGGCCCGGACCTGGCCGCCCTGGCCGCGACCATCGGCGTTCCGGCCGGCGACCTGGTGCGCCGGCATCAGGCCGCGGAATGGCGCGTCGCCTTCAGCGGTTTCGCGCCGGGATTCGGCTACCTGGTCAGCACGGACTGGACCTTCGACGTGCCGAGGCTGGCGAGTCCCCGCACGGCCGTCCCCGCCGGTTCCGTGGGGCTCGCCGGCGAGTTCACCGGTGTCTATCCCCGGGAGAGTCCCGGCGGCTGGCAGCTCATCGGACGCACGGATGCGGTGCTCTGGAACGCGGATGCCGCGGATCCCGCCCTGCTCGTGCCCGGCGGCGTGGTGCGGTTCGCCGCGGCGGACGACGAGGCGGGGGAGTCGTGATGACCGCCACCGCGACGGCCGGCGCCGCGACGACCGGTACCGCCATCTCCGTGCTGGCGTCCGGCCCGCTGAGCCTGGTGCAGGATCTCGGCCGGCCGGGCCTCGCCCATCTCGGCGTCGGCCGTTCCGGCGCGCTCGACCGGGGAGCCCTCCGCCTGGCCAACCGCCTGGTCGGCAACGCAGAGCGCGCGGCGGGGGTGGAGGTCGCCGTCGGCGGGCTCGAGGTCCGGTTCGAGAGCCCGACGTGGTTCGCCGTCACGGGCGCATGGGGGCCGGTCGAGCTCGACGGCGTCCGCGTGCCTCTCGACGACGCCACGCTCGCCCCCAGCGGCTCGACGCTCCGCATCGCCACCGCGGAGCGCGGCCTGCGCTACTACCTCGCCGTGCGCGGCGGGATCGACGTCCCGCCGGTGCTGGGCTCGCGATCGACGGACACCCTCTCGGGCATCGGACCGCGTCCCATCGCGGCCGGTGACGTCCTGACGGTCGGCGAAGCCGCATCCGTCCCGATCCCGGCCATCGACCCGCTGGTGCTCTGGGCGCCGTCGGATGCCGCCGTCGACGTGGCCGCCCACGTCGGCCCCCGCGCCGACTGGTTCACCCCGATGGCTCTGGCCGCGTTCTTCGAGCAGGACTGGACGGTGTCGGCCGATTCCAACCGGGTCGGGCTGCGCCTGCTCGGGGCGGTCCTCGAGCGCGCACGGCCGGGTGAACTGCCGAGCGAGGGGATGCTGGCCGGCTCGATCCAGGTGCCGCCGTCCGGGATGCCGACGGTGCTGCTCGCCGACCATCCCGTGACCGGCGGCTATCCGGTGATCGCGGTGGTCGCCGATGCATCGCTCGACGCGTTCGCGCAGCTCCGCCCCGGTCAGGCCGTGCGGTTCCGCCACGCGCGCTGACAGGACCCGCACCGCAGCGGGCCATCCCCCGACCGCGGGGATCGCCGGCAGGCCCGCTACGTCGTGACGTGCATCCGCCGTTCGGACACGACGTAGAAGGCGACGTAGGCGACGAGCGCGACGCCCATGCCGATCGTGAAGAACCAGGCCGACGGCCGCGTCCACTCGAAGTCGTTCCGAGCGATCGCGATCGCGATCACGATGAAGACCAGGCTCACGATCTGCGCCTGGAACGTGGACCGGAACGCGCTCCAGCGCGCATCGCGGAGCATCCACACGTTCACAGCCCCCGGCAGGGTCAGCACCGCGCCGATGACCCGGGCCGTGAGGGGAGTGACCTCCCACGCCCATGACCCGATCATCAGCTGCGGGAACACGAACAGCACGGCTCCCGTCACGAAGGCGAGGATGCCGATGACGGCGAGCACCATCCGCTGCACGGCCGGTATCGCGGCGTCGCGCTCCTCGAAGGTGCGCGGGTCGGCGCG
This sequence comes from Leifsonia sp., assembly GCA_040512695.1. GTDB lineage: Bacteria > Actinomycetota > Actinomycetes > Actinomycetales > Microbacteriaceae > Orlajensenia. Next base: position 21,513 of record JBEVEO010000184.1, read on the forward strand.
CCGGTTGAGCAGACCGGCCGCCAGGACGAGCACGGGCGTGCTCACGTACAGGGTGACCCAGGTGATGAACGAGATGTGCCCGAAGTGGAACCGGTCCCAGTGCAGGAACGTCGCGATCGAGAGCAGGGTCGCGAACACGAAGACGGCGGGGAACCCGACGGCGATGCGGTGCCAGCGACGCACGCGCAGCACCATGACGAAGAACCAGATGCCTCCGATGTAGGCGCAGCCGAGGAACATCGCCGTCATGTCGGGCTTGATCGTCCACGCGAAGGTCTGCTCGGTCCGGCCGGGGAGCACGTAGAGCAGGACACTCGCCACCACCAGGAACGGCAGGATCGCGAGCGAGAGCCACCACGTGAACGGCAGGATGCGGTCGTCGGCCCCCGGTGCCCCGTCGGCGACGTGGGCGCGCCCCGGTCTCATGCCGGGCTGCCCGGCATGTCGGCGTCCGGCGTGGCGCTGCCCGCTTCGACGGCCACCGGCATGAGCGCGAGAGTGGTGGCCTCCTCCGGCGACATCCGCTCCCCGGCTGCGATGGCGCTCGCGAGGGCGTCCGCCGCCGCCGACGAACGCACCGGCGCCAGGTAGGCCTCGTGGAAGCTGAAGGTGGGGGCGTTGTACAGGCCGGCGCGCTCCCGGAGCGAGTGCGCGGCGCCGGCGAGTCGGCCCGCGCGCTCGATGTCCCCGCGCGCGGCCGCGATCGCCACGAGCCCTTCGAGTCCGTACGCGACGCCCTCGTCGTGGCCGAGCCGCGCGGAGAGGAAGAGACTCCGCTCGAAGCAGTGCTGGGCGTGTTCGACGGCCCCGAGCAGCAGGTGCGCCCAGCCGAGGTGGTGCAGGGCGATCGTGGTCCCGAGCTCATCGCTCTCGCTCTCCGCGAGCGCGAGGCTCTCCTCGAAGCGGTTCAGTGCCGCGTGCTCCTTGCGATTGAGGAGGGCGACCCGGCCGAGCGTGACGAGGGCCATCGCCTGGCCCCAGCGATCGTGCGACTCCCGGAACAGGTTGAGGCTGGTCTCGAGCGCGTCGTCGGCGCGGGGAGGGTCGGCATCAGCCGCGGAGAGCAGGGCGAGGGCCAGGGAGATCAGCGCGAGTGCCGAGCCGGGCAGGTCGCCGGACCGGCGGAACAGGTCGGCGCTCTCGGCCAGCCCGGGGATGACGATCCCGTCGGGATCCTGCCAGAACGTGATGGCCCTGGTGAAGTACAGGGCGATGGCGCGGGTGAGGTCGGAGATGGGAGCGTTCCGGGCGAGCAGCTCCGTCATCCAGGCACGGACCTCGCCGAGGTGCCCGTCGACCCAGGAGTAGATGTAGAGGTTCCAGGCGAAGCGGGCCGCCTTGTCGAGTTCGTCCGACTCGATCAGGAACCGGATCGCCGCCCTGAGGTTGTCGTTCTCCCGGCTGAGCCGCTGCACGCTCTCGCCCTGGAGCCGTCCGGTGAGCGTCGAGCGCATCTCCTCGGTCAGCAGCAGGTAGTAGGCGGCGTGCGCGCCACGGATCTCCTCGAGCGATCCTTCGGCTTCGAGCCGCTCCACGGCGTACTCCCGCACGATGGTGAGCAGCGAGAACATCGACGTGTCGCCGCGATCGCGCTGGCGGACGAGACTGTTGTCGACGAGCGCCCCGAGCAGGGTGAGGGCGTCGGAAGCCGTGCCACCCGTCTCGGCCCAGACCGCCTCCGCCGCGTCGAGGGAGAAGTCGCCGGCGAAGACGCCGAGGCGGGCGAGCAGGCGGTTCTCCTCGTCGTCGAGGAGGCGAGTGCTCCACTCGATGGTGCTGCGCAGGGTGCGCTGCCGCTCCGGCAGGTCGCGGACGCCCTCGACGAGGAGGGGGAGCTGACGGTCGAGCCGTTTCAGCATCGCTGAAGGCGTCAGCACCCGGATGCGGGCCGCCGCGAGCTCGAGGGCGAGGGGGACGCCGTCGAGCACCGCGCAGATGCCGGCCACGGCAGCCGCATTGTCCTCGGTCACCTCGAAGTCCGGCTTCACGGCACGGACGCGGGCCACGAAGAGGGCCACCGACGGGACGGAGAGGAGGCTCGGCAGGTCGAGGGGCTCGTCCTGGTCGTCATCGATGACCGGGACCGGGAGCGGATCCAGTTCGTAGCTCTGCTCGCCCGAGAGCCGAAGGCGGGAGCGGCTGGTGACGATGAAGCTCAGGTCGGGGACGGCCGACAGCAGAGTCGCCAGCAGCGGGGCCGCATCGAGCACCTGCTCGAAGTTGTCGAGCACGAGCAGGCTCCGCCGTCCGGACAGGGCGGTGGCGACCTTGTCCGCGAGCGGGAGATCGCCCAGGTCGTAGACCCCGAGGGCCTGCGCCATGGCGCCGATCACGAGGGACGGCTGGGTGGCGGACGCGAGGTCCACGAACACGACGGCGTCGTCGAACCGGCTCGCGAGGCGCTCGGCGGCTTCGATCGCCACCCGGCTCTTGCCGATGCCGCCCGGACCGACGATCGTGACGAGTCGCACTCCGTCGGTACTCAGGAGATCGACCACCTCCGCCACATCCCGGTCGCGTCCGATCAGCTCGGTGAGGGGAGCGGGCAGGTGCGTCGTCCGGGCATTCTGCTGCTGCGGCTCATCGCGGATCGCTCCGGCACGGGACTGATCGAATCGCTCGGCCAGAAGAGTGGCGAGGTCGCCGCGCAGGTACTCGCCGAGTTCGTCGGATGTCGCGAAGGACTTGTACGAGGCCATGTCGTCGGAGCGCACCCGGTCGAGGAGGTCCTTGAGCCGCTGCTCGCGGGCGGGGGAGTCCTTGATGTAGATGAGCTTCGGCATCGAGGCCGGCGCGAGGTTGTACTCGTCCTCGAGTCCGGAGACCGCCTCGTCGGGGGCGACCCAGCCGTAGCGTTCCCAGTACAGCCCGACGAAGACGTCGCTCTGTTCGAGGTAGGCGCGGTAGAGATCGCGGGGCGGATGGGGCCGGGCTCCGAGCTCGAACATGACCGGGGCCATCCGCAGGTCCTCGATGGCCGAGCGCGCCGCCCGGCGCTCGGCGCCCAGCTCCGTCAGGGTGGAGCTGACGAAGACCCGCAGCCGCTGGTCGGGCGTGCGAATGCGTCCGGCTCTCGGGTTCATGCCCACAGTCTCTTCCCCTCCGACCGCCCCGTCCAGAGGGGAGCGGTGCATGGCCCGCGAGTACACTCGTCTACGACATCGAACCGACACGGCCTCGCGCCCGGGAGGCGTCATGGGAACGGCCAGCACTGCGATCCCGCAGCCGGTGATCCTGCTCGCCGTCGCCCGGCCCGACGCGCTCGCCGACGTGCTGCGCGAGGTCGATCACCGCTACAGCCACGACTACCGCCTGCTCACGGCCTCGACGACGGACGAGGCGGCATCGCTCCTGCGGAGCGTCTCCGCCGAGGGCGGAACCGTCGCGATCCTGATCAGCGACACGACGGACCCCCTGGCCGGAAGCAGCACCCTGTTCACCCTCGCGCGGGACCTGTTCCCGGAGGTGCGGCGCTGCCTGCTCATCGAGTGGGGCAGCTGGGACGACCCGGCCGTCGCGGACACCGTGTTCCGGATGATGGAGTCCCTGCAGATCCACTACTACGCCGTGCGGCCCCTCCGCACCCCCGACGAGGCCTTCCACCGCCGGATCACCGAGTTCCTGCTCGAATGGCAGCGCTCGGAGACGGTGCCGTCGGGGGAGGCCGCCGTCGCGGTCATCGGGTCGGCCGCCCTGCCGCGCACGCATCAGGTCGTCGCCCAGCTCGCGCGCTTCGGCATCCGGCACACCGTGCTCGACCCCGGATCCGACGAGGCGGGCAGGGTCCTCGCCACTGCGGACCCCCGCGCGGCGACCGGTGACGTCGTCGTGCGACTGGCCGACGGGCGCCTCGTCGTCGATCCGAGCGACACCGAACTGGCCAGGGCATTCTCCTTCACGACCGACATCCCGGATGAGCAGGTCGACCTCGCCATCGTCGGTGCCGGACCGGCCGGGCTCGCTGCCGCGGTGTACGCCGCATCCGAGGGCCTGCGCACGGTCGTCATCGAACGCGCCGCCGTCGGCGGGCAGGCCGGGTCGAGCTCGCTGATCCGCAACTACCTGGGCTTCGAACGCGGAATCGGAGGAGCAGAGCTCGCGCAGCGCTCCTACCAGCAGGCCTGGGCGTTCGGGGCGCGCTTCGCACTCACGCGGGAGGCTGTCGGACTCGACACCTCCGACGGCTTCCGCCTGGCCGTCGCCCCGAGCGACATGCTGCTCGCACGCGCGGTGGTCCTCGCCACCGGGGTCTCCTACCGGCGGCTCGACCTCGGCGACCTGTCTCCGTACGTCGGCACCGCGGTGTTCTACGGGGCAGCGGCGGTCGAGGCCAGGGCGCAGGCCGGACGCACCGTCCACGTCATCGGGGGCGGCAACTCGGCCGGGCAGGCGGCGCTACACCTCGGCCGCTACGCGGCGTCCGTGACCCTCATCATCCGCGGCCGGACGCTCGCGGACAGCATGTCGGCCTATCTCATCCGGCAGCTCGAGGATGCCGGCGTGCAGATCATGACGGAGGCGAAGGTCGTGGGCGGGGCGATCTCGGCGGACCGGGCGGACCGGCTGGACCACATCCTCGTGCGGGACCGTTCGTCGGGCCGCGATGCCGAGGTGCGCAGCGACGCTCTCTTCGTCACGATCGGCGCGAGTCCGCACACGGCATGGTTGCCGGAGAACGTGCTGCGCGACCGCTGGGGCTTCGTGATCACCGGCGACGAAGTTCTCACGGAGGGCGGGCGGAGGGCGTGGCCGCTGGAGCGCGCGCCGCGACCGCTGGAGTCGTCCGTGCCCGGCCTGTTCGCCGTGGGCGACGCGCGCCGCGGGTCGGTCAAGCGGGTGGCCTCGGCCGTCGGCGAGGGGTCGGTGGTCGTGTCCTCGGTGCACGCCTTCCTCGCCGAGCGGAGCGCATCCGACTGAGGCCGCAGACCGGCGGACGCGCACCGCCCCCCCGTCACCCGCCCGGCTTCGCCCCGCAGATAGAGCGGGCAGGGGGGGGCGACGGGATCGCCGTGGCCTCCGTCACGATCCGCGCACCGGCGCTGAAGTTGTC